>CAZUZU010000009.1:0-28074 GCA_964624865.1 uncultured archaeon | reverse complement strand
GACATCAAAGGTGGTATGGTGGGCAAATCATATACTTTGTATAACCATGGAAAAGGGACACCAAATATATAATAAAGCTTATTAGTCTAAATATCCATTTCGTTGAAAGACAAGGGAGGACGTAAAAATGACCGTTAACGTTCAGCTGACGAGAATGCTAGTACCTACCGCCGGTAAGGAGCCGGCAAAACAGAACGCAAAATACATTATGCAAATGGCCCACAAGCTTCAGGCGGAGATAATAGTGATACACATCAGGGATTATCACGAGGAAAGGAGGGGTGAGGAGGCCATCAAGATATTCGAGGACGCCGCGGCGGGAGCTGACGTTCCCCTGCGTTCCTATCTTCTGGTCGGCGACGTGGTGGACAATATCGTAGACATCACGGTGAAGGAGAAGATAAACCTCATCGTCATGGGCGGCTCGCAGGACAGGATAGCTGCCAACTGGATCGTGACAAAGGTACTGGAAAAGACCAAGATACCGGTAGTGATCATTCCCTTCGGTCTTGAGAACCTGATCTGAGCCCGTGATATATTACCAGTAGCTCATCAACATTCTCCTCCACCGATTTTACTTCCGGGACCTCGTCCCCTGTTCTCTCCACTAATTCCCTATCATCGATGAATCTGGACATCTTCTCAGCCAGGTCCTCGTGATCCCCCACTCCAAAGCACAGGCCGCCGCCTTTTTCCAGCAGCTCCTTCATGCCGCCTATGTCGGATGCTATCACGGGACGTCGGGCAATGAAGGCCTCGTGAATCACCAAGGGGGAGTTCTCGTACCATATGGAGGGTACCACCAGGACCTCGAAGCCGGACATGACCTCGGGTAACTGGGTGTTCTTGAAGGCGCCCATCTCTCTAACCCCCTCCAGGCCCTCCATCAGTACCCTGACCTGCCGGGAGTAGTAAGGCTGTCGATCTATATCCCCGAACAGCAACAGCTCCGCTCCTTTTAACCCGGGCTGGAGTAGAGACCAGGCCCTCAACAGGACGTGCAGGCCCTTGTGTCTCACCGGCGTCCCTATGAAAGCAAAGCGCAGCTTATCCTTGCTTAATGGCCTGGGCTGGAACTTGTTCATCCCGTAGTCACTGTATCTCGCCTTCTTCAATCCGTGCTCCTGGTATTTTCGCTTGATGAAGCGGGAGGGGGCAATGACAAGGTCGGCCCGGTTCAGGGCATCCATGCACCTGTCAGCCCTCTTGATTATCTCCCTCTCGCTTACGCTGTACAATGCGAACCGGAGGTCCCATTCCAGCCTGCGCCATGCCCTTTCCCTTATCATGTCCCATATCTCCGAGGCGCGGGGCCTCATACCCACAATGGCCCTGGTCCTTTCCTTTATATATTTTCGTTTCCTCGGGGTCAAACATTCGGCGCACCTCCGGGCATCAAGCTTATCACAGATTAGAAAATCGACGGCTGTGAGCTCCTCGATCTCCTTTATATCGTATAAGAAATGCGCATTCGGGCATATGAACCAGTAATCGGGCAAGGTAAGAACTGTGGGGATATCTTTTTCCCCGAGAATATGGACAAGATTGACGGATAATCCGAAAAGATGAGTGATATGAGCGACATCGTAATCCCGTTCCGATAACAGCCGCCGGAAATCTCCTTCGATCTCACGATTCTCGTGCTCCATCAGGGTGAACTTCTCTTCGTCCCTCAATACCCGCCGTACCCTTAGGCCCTCATAATCCTCATCCCTGTGATGGTATTCCTTTCCCCCGTCCAGATATTCCCAGCAGTAGACGTCAACATCGTGCCCCTTTTGCAACATACCCTTGGCGATGTTGTATGTGTAGACCTCGGTGCCCGCCCAGTGATAAGGCGGGAAATTATGGACCACGTATAGTACTCTCATCAGACCACCTCAGAACGGTATCTCACCGGCGTTTGTGGTCTGCTTGGTAACAAACAGCATCTGACCCGTGTCTATATCGATCCTGGCCCTCAGTTCGCTCCGGTCCAGGGTGTTCCAGTAACTTAATTCATATGCGTACCTGGGGCCCGATTGATCAAGAGTAAAGTCCAGGACCGATATTATCGCCTGGTCCATATTGGCCTCCGAATCTATTGCCACGACGTTCATGGAGAAGGTACCGTTAATGAAATCAAAAGACCCGGTTTGAAAAGGCTTGCCCAGGGCGGTATTCAGCTCGTTGTTCCCCGTTCTGAAATCTCGAAAGAGATTCTCTCCCCCTGATATGGTAAGTGTTTCGTTGGTCTTTAAGTCGTCCTCGTTGTATTTCGGAGGGGATATATCCGCGCTCTTGCTTTCCAATACGGTACCGTTCTCGATAACCTGGACCAGATAGCCTTGTGAAGAGCCCTTTTGGCCGTAGACCAGGGTCCAGACCAGTGATTGGTGGGCCGGGTCATAGCTACAGTTGGCTTCAACGATATAAGCGGCGGGATATCGACCCTGGAAGTCGCCGAGGCCGGGGTCGTCCGAGGCGTAGGATGCGGCCCATTCCGGGGTAAAACCCCGGAAGCTGTTTGCCAGGGTGCCGAAGCTCGGAGCCTGGGTAATGGTGTCCCAGGGCATGTACTCGCCCTCCGGATCAAAGGAATAGTAATGGCCGTTGGAGTTATTTACCGGCGGGATGAAAGAGCAGGAGCCCCAGGGGACCAGATCGTTGCCCTGGGTAAAGCTGGTCACCGAGGACACGTATAAAACATCCGTCTGGTTCTCGCCCACCATGCCCTTGGCCCTTACGTAGGTCTTTACCGGTATCGACACCTGGGAAGAGAACCACAGGTACATCTCGAAGCTGTTGAAGCCCATGTTGGTTATGGTTTCCTCCCCCGGCTCTATCTTAAGTTTCAGGCAGGGAAAACCGTTCACGTTGTCTGAAGAAACGACCTGCCAGAAATACGGGAACGTGTTGATGCCCCCGGCAGCGTCGTCTCCCTCGGTGAAGGTCCTGTTCTCCCTTAGACGGTTGACACTTACATCCAGTGAATCCTTGCTGAGAAGGGGATAATTCTCCCCCTGTATGTTCGTCTGGTACAAAGACCCTCCCAGCGGCGAATTTATATTGATGGAGGCATAGGATTTCACGGCAAGTGACCTGCGGGTCCCCAGATCATCGTATGTTTCTTCCAGAAAAGATAAGTCCCCTGTAAGCCGAAAGGTGAGGCCGTCCGATGATTTAAGAGTGATATCCAGATCAAGGTCCTGGTTCAAGGAGGTCTTCAACGTATCGTGGACCGCACCGAAGCCGTCCAGATGCTGCTGGGTGCCGTAAACCTCGTACCTGCTCTGGCTGTCTCCGTCGGAGTATTCCAAGGAGATACTGTTAATGTTAACCGGCTCATCCGAAATTTCGGAGGGGGCCATGGAGAATATGCCGTCCGGATTGGTTACGTTCAGGTGGCCGTTGACCCTCTGGAGGGCCAGGTCCTCGCTCCTTGCCTCTGGAACCACTATGGTCAATGGAAGTATCTCAATTATCCCGTTCTTTTCCTTGCTTCCCCCGTCATATCTTACAGTTAAAGCAACTGACTTGGATCCCTTTTGGTTGTATACGTGGGTGGTGGTTTTTTTATTCGACGTCGTACCGTCTCCGAAATCCCAAAGATAACTTTCCACCTCCCCGGTGGTGTTGGACGCGTCAAAGATGATTTCTTGACCTGAGACGGCACGGTCCGGGAAGTACCAGCCGACGTTGACCTTCGGTCCTAAGATCCCTCCGAAAAGGTCGTCGAATCCATGAGGAAACAATGTATAGGCACTTAGAACGACAATGAGTACCAGTATGATCGATGCCGCTGCCTTTAGGCCCTTTTCCCCCCTTGTAGTCTTGCGCTTAGGTACCGGTTTTTTCTTCTTTGTCTTCTTTGTCTTCTTGACCTTCTTGGATTTTTTTGCACCGGTCTTTCTTTTCTTGCCTCTCTTCTTACCCTTTTTCTTCTTTTTCTTGGCCACGGTGATTACAGCCTCTTCCCCCTCCTCTCCCTCCTCGATGTCCACCTTCTCGATATCCTCTTCTTCCTCCAACAGGTCTTCCTCCAACAGGTCTTCCTCCTCTTCCTCTTCCTCCTCTTCCTCTTCTTCGGCTTCAAGATCGAGTAGGAGGTAATCCTTGTCTTCCTCAGAACCTCCCTCAATCTCCAGATCTTCAGGCTCGTATTCACCTGTAAGTATCTTCTCCTCCACCTCAAGAAACTTCTCGAAGTCCTCTTCCAGCAGGTCTTCCATGCCCTTAACATCGTAACCCAGGGCCCCCCATTCCCTGATCTTCATACGATAGGTCTCCAGGGTCTGCTCGTCGGGACCCGATTCTCGGTCCATAATTCCTGTTATACTTACAGCTATATATATGCTTTGTTCCGCTGGCCTCTACATCCGTAATAAATAAAATCATATCAGTTGATACGGTATCATAACAAGGTATAGCTAATATAAAATATCATTTCACCGGAACATATTTTGATATGATCTCCAAGGCCCCCTGTCCCAACTTCTCAGGGGAAAGGGTCATGAGAACCAAGCCGTCCTTGAGAACTATATAGGTGCCCATGTCCATGCTGCCGCTGGAGACGCCGGATATCACGTTCTCCATCTCGCTTTCCAAGAATTCCTTAAGTTCGGGGCTCTCTACACCATCAGCGGCGCATTGACCCCACTTTTCCATTAATCCGTGTTTTTTGATAAGTTTCGGAGAGACGTATACCGCCTTTATCTCACTATAAGGTATAAATCCCCTGCGGTAGATAAGACCGTAGTAGTAGGGAAGCTTGATACCATTCTCACGAATCTCCAGCTGGGGAAATCTCCTGCGGTATCGATGGATTATCAGGAGGGGGAACAGGGCGAATATCATAATCACCCCGAACAGGAGGGCAAAGAAGGTCAATCTTACCTTCCCTGTCAGAAAAAGAGCTGTTAAAAATATCAAGATGCCGACATCTATGGCAACGAGCATTAGATTTTGCTTTATCAACCTGGGTCCGATCTTCGTAGTATACTTATGCAGCGGGTAACGAGCTATCAACCTTCCTTTTTCCTTCCCAGCTACCATATTTCCACCAAGATTTCCATAAGAGAGTGTATCCAATATTAGGTATTTATCCCATACCGGGAGCATTATTCGTATTCCTCGTATACCTGATCCTGAAAGATATCGCCATATATCGCCTCGTCCTCGTCCCTTTGCTCTTCTTCACCCTCGGCCCATCTCAGGACCAATTGATGCATCCTGGTGAACTGATCCACTATCTTCTTCATCTTTTCGTCACCCACGAACTGGTGGACTTCCATTGCCCGGTGCTTGCCGCGACCCTTGCCGCCGGCTATGGACTTGACGTGGCCTTTGAAAGCGGCCTCCATGTCAAGCCCGTCCATGATTACGTTGCACGTCCCTATGTTGAACCTCGATCTGATCGAAGGGGAAAGGTAATGCCAAAACGGATCGTCGTGGGTAAGGACCCAAATACCGCCGTCTATCTTCGAAACGGGTTGACTGAAGGCGTCTTTATGGGCAAAGTACAGATCGTCGGTATCGATGTTGAAGAAGCCTTTGATTATTTCACCCTCATCCACCAGCTCCCCCAATATACTTCTGATCTCGTACATGCTGATCTCGCCGCCCAGCAGCCTTGAAACGTCCTCTGCTCTCACCACACCGAAGTTCTTGAACACATCCATGACTATTGTCTTCCTGGCCTCGCGCCTGTCTCCCTCATCGTTTTCAGATATCTTTACATACATATTGCTGGATGTCTTGGCAATGAAAAGACCGTTGTATAGGTGATTCTTGATCTTGTTGAACTCCTTATCGGATATGGGCACCTTGTTCTTCAAGCTGGAAACGGATATGGGTTTATCATCCGGCAGGCATTCAAGCACATAGTGTGATCTTTCGTCAAGCTTTGCCCCCTTGGCCCTTTTATACCTCTCCATATTCTTTCTGGTGGTGTACATGAAGTAGCTTGGTATCAACTTCCCCCCCACCAATCGGAAATGTTTTGCCAATTCGTCCAGGTCGTAAACCTTGGCCTTAACCCTAATGGCCAGGGGAAACTCGCTCCTCACGCCGCCCATGCTCTTTATTGCCTCCATGGCCGTTACGTACTTCTTGCTGGGATGTATCCTTTGAAAATACATCGCGATGCTGAACAGCTCGTCCTCATCCAGAAACTCGGACTTGACACCACCGTAGGAATAGAAGCCCTGAGGACATCGGGCATAACCATTTTCCTCAAGTAGTTCCTTGATCTCCATATCCGTTTCATCAAGGCCCTTGCCGTCGACGGACCTCAACCTCAGAACGGTGAGGTTAAGCTGCCGGTAATAGTCCAGCCACCTGGGCAGAACCTCCCCCAATACCTGGGGAAGTAGTTTTTCCCTGTCGGTGAAAAGAACGAGGTTCCTGATATCCACCACACCGCCCATGGGCCAAAGCTCCACATACCCCACCGGCCTTCCGTCCAGGATCAAGGGAGAGAACCACCCCTCACCCACCGCCATGGATATCTCGCCCCTGAGATGGTAGCAGTAGGGATCGTAAAGAGGGAACATCTCCGGATTGCCAAGAGAGATTATATCGTCTCGATTCTCTGCCGCCGACTTGCCCTTAGTTTTTTCCAATGTCTTCAGATGGTCCCTGTGAACCAGATAATCCGCCCTTCCCCCGGTGTCGAGGCGCACTTTTATCCGTTCTATTTCGGGATTCTTCTCGATATCCTCCATAAGGTCCTTTCCCAGGGTTCCCCTTAGACCCAAGTAGTAAAGTATGTCATTGGAGGTCATCGGTCCCATTCCTTTGAGCAGCTTGATCACCACCTCGTTGGCGGCTTTTTTCCTTTCTTGCGGCTCTATTATGTCAACCGTTTTGAGAGGTTTCCTCATGCCGTTCATGAACCTATTTTCCACCGATTCAAAAATAAATTCGGGCGACGGAACTTCCTTGTCAACGTAGGGCACGTAGAGATTCATGTTGCTTTGGCCCTTGCGCATTTGCACAGCTGTGGGGCCGTGCCTGACCACGAAGTTCGCTCTCTCCAGTATCTTTATGACTTCCCTGACCTCCGAGGTGTCCAGACCCAGAGCGGTGGATATCTGGCCTACGTTGAGGCCCGGAGGTGTTGGGGAGTAGAGTACGTGATTGACATCGTTGGTGCCCATTACTTCCCGGTATCGCTGAACAAGGGACTCGTATACCTTGAATATCGTTTCCGAATCGAACACGTCCCTCATATTCATCTTGGCAAAGATCCTGGCCAGTTCAGGGGTAACGTAGCATACTATTCCGCTGAGGAAACGTCCTTGTATCAACCTCTCCTCTTCGAGCAGCTCGTACATGTCTCCGATATCGAAATCCTCGTTCCTGAGATAAAGGGATCGGGGAGATACGATGCAAAGATACCGGTCCACGTAGTTCTCGATCTCTTTCACGGGCGCCAATAATACCTTCTGTCTCAGTTTATTTATCGAATCGTTATCATATAATGACTCCTCTGCCTCTTCGGGCTCGACCTGAGATGCCGGGTCGACGCCCAGATGCGATTTCAAAGCATGATAATCCTCTTCAAGCATGTACTGGGGCCTTTCCTTATCAAAAACGAAATCACCCTCCCTGATCACGCCTTCCCCCATGAGCAGGTCAATCACCCTACGGATTTCCTCTGCCTCGTACGACATGTGATAGCACAGTTCCTCCTCCGAACAAGGTCCCGTGTATCCAAGGACGCGGATAAGAAGCTCTCTCTCGGCTTCTCCCCTATCCACTTCCTCGATCTCCCCCCTTGTACCGTAGTTGATACCGGCCTTACCTTTTCGGGGATACATACGATATATCCGATATTTTCGTTCCAGGTGGCGAACCACGTCTCGGGGGTCACCCTTGTCTATGCTACCGTCCCCCTGTTCGATCTTCTCCAGCATCAACTTCTCTTCGTCACTCAAAGGCCCCTTGTCGGCATAAAGCGTGTAAAAAGTCTCGAGGTCATCCGCATCTATATAAAGGCTGCCACCTCCTTTATAGACGGAAGTTATCTTGCCGTTGTCGATTAGCCCTCGGCACCATTTTTCCACCGTCTCAGGTTCTTTCCTCGTAGCGGCATGTATGGTGGGGGTGGTGGTCTTGAAAAGGTGGATGCCCGTTTTTTTCTTGATATAGGACAGGACATCGTTCTTTTTGGCCACCCTGCCCCTCTTGTTGGAAAAGAAGTTATCCACTTTTGTGGAAGTGAACTCTATACCCTCCTCCTCCATAAGATGTTCCAGGACCTTCATGTGAAGTGATTTCATCATTGCGGTCCTGTCTTCCATCAAAATAAGATCGGTGAACCCCATCAACACTATATTATGGGCCATGGGACTGGGGGTGCCATTATAATCAATGTATTCCACTCCGATCTTCCCGTTCTTGATATCCTTTAAGACCTTTCCGGCGTTTGTAAGGTCCATTGCGTCGTGCAATATTTCGTTATAGGCCTCCTGGACCACGGGAAAGGATTCGTCCTTGAGAAAATCGTCGATGATCTTTTGCACTCGGCGATGCTGTTTCCTAACCGATATCTCTCTGCCCTTGTAATTTCGCAGGATCATAAGGCTTCTGACCGCACAGTGCCTGAACCTTTGCTTGAAAAGCTCCGTGGACCGGATGGAGGCCTTGAGGCTCTCCTCCAGTTCATCCGGACCGAGCACGCCGGCAACCTTGTCCAAGGGTATCTCCTTTTCCGTGGTGAGCATGAAGTTGTCGTCGCTAAGGGTCACGGCCACGTTGCAGTCATAATTCTTCATGATCTTGTACGCGTAGGCCCTGGACAGGGCATCGTTTACCCTCCGTCCAAAGCAGTAATGAAAGATGATATTGTAATTCCCCTTGTTGTCCAAATGGCCCTCCAGTACACATCTCCTGTCGGAGGGGACCTGCGACCTACCGGTAAGCGCCCTGGTGAACTCTGACTGCTCCTTTATATAATTCAAGATGGAAACCGCGCCGCTTTCGTCCACGTGATAACCGTCCCTGATCCAATTAAGTATGTTCCTCGCCTTTTGGCCCTCATCATAACGTTCTTCAACCTTGCCCCTGAACTTGCCAACCTCGACGGACAGGTCGAAGCTTCTGGGCAGCATCTCCCCTGTCCACGAAGGCACGGTGGGTCTTCTGCCGTGGGCGTCCTTTACGTAAACCCTGGTACCTCGGGCCCGGGTGAACTCATAGGACCGCCCGCCCAGAACGAATATATCCCCTGACTTGAGCCTTTCCACGAACTTTTCGCTAAGACTGCCCACTGCCATGTTGGTCTTGTACATAACAACCTTGTAACTGCTTTCCTGGGGAATGGTCCCGATATTCAGGTTATATATCTGCCTGGAACCCTTCTTTATACCGAAGGTTTTATCCTCCGGGGAATACCATATCTTGCGGTAAACTCCCCAGTTCTCCATCTTTCCCCTCTGACCAAGGAATTCCAAGATGGAAACAAAATCTCGCTTTCTTAATTTTCTATAGTTATAGCTCCTCTTTATCAACACGTAGGCCTCGTTAACGTCCCATTTCTGCTCAAGGGACATTCCAACGATCATCTGGGCCAGAACGTCCAGGGAATTCTTCAATATATGTGTCCTGTCGATCTTCCCCCTGTTGGCACAGTTGATGAGAACGGCGCTTTCTATGAGATCGTCCCTGTCGAAGGCCAGAAATCGACCCTTGGACACCTCGTGAAGCCTGAGGCCCGCCCTCCCCACTCTTTGTATCCCCTTCGCAATGGACTTGGGGGAACCTATCTGCATCACCACGTCGATATAGCCGATATCTATTCCCAGCTCGAGGCTGGTGGAGGATGTTACGGCCTTGAGTTCCCCGTTCTTCAGCTGCCTTTCCACTTCCAATCGATGCTCTCTGCTCAGGCTGCCGTGATGAGCCCCGATGTTCTCCAGACCAAGCTCCTGCAGACGGTAGACCACTGCCTCGGTTCCGGACCTGGTATTGGTGAATATTAGAGTGGTTCGATGGGTGTCGATATATTCCTTTAGCATTTGGTACATGTTATTGTTCACTATTTCATAGGGGGTAAAATTCAGGTCCTTGGAGGGGGTCTTTACAGCTACGTCCAGCGCCTTCTGGGATTCCACGTTAACTATGTAGACGTCCCTTAATTTGCCGTTATCACGGTAGCCCACGAGGAACTTTGCTATCTCCCTTATGGGGGCCTGGGTAGCGCTCAGGCCGACCCTGGCAATGGGCGTGGGATTCTCCCTGTTCTGGTGCTCGAGCCTTTCCATACACAGGGAGAGCATTACTCCCCTCTTCGAGTTGCAAAGCTCATGTATCTCGTCCACTATCATGTACCTGATCTGGTTCATATGCTCCTTGAAACGTTTCGTGGACAGAACTATTCCCAATGTCTCCGGGGTGGTTATGAAGATATGGGGCGGTTTTCTTGTCATCTTCTGCCTTTCCGATGTGGGGGTGTCCCCGCTGCGAACCGCAACCCTTATCTCGGGAAGCTCGATGCCCATCTCGCTGGCAAGAGCGGAAATCTCTGCCAACGGCTCTTTGAGATTCCTTTCGATATCATTGGCAAGCGCCTTCAGGGGGGAAACATATACACAGTATATCCTGTCTTCGAGCTGCTGTTTCTTACCTAACAAGAGCAGCTCGTTTATCACTGAGATAAATGCCGTAAGGGTCTTTCCGCTTCCGGTGGGGGAGGTGATCAGAACATTGCTCCTATCATGGATCAAAGGAACCGCATATTTCTGAGGGGGGGCAAGATTTCTGAACTTGGTCCGGAACCATTTTTGGATAACATTATCGAAAAGCCCCAGGACCTCGTCCATTTTATGCTCCTTGGTCCAATACTCGATCACTTAACCACCTTTTCCAAAGTTAGGGACAAATTGCGTATTGATTCATACTCTACTCGTTAACCATTATTACGCCCTTAATCCCTGTCCTATACATTGATTCTTAACAATATGACAAAAAACGTATATTAAGGTATTGGGAAAATGATATATGTAAGAAAACGAAGAAAGCAAGAGCACTTATCTAGAACACCGGGCCGATTATCCTCAGCCCGTTTTCAGTCACATCTATATGATGCTTGACCCTGGAATGCCTGGCGGCCCTCATCTTCATGACCTGGAGGAAAGGGAAGACCTCGTGCTTTTTCCTTGTCTCCAAAATGCCCATTTCCACGATGCCGTCGGCAAGGAATTCCTCGCCTCCGGCCACATCGTATTCCTCGGTGAACATCGGCCTCTCCAATACCACCAGGGATGTTAGGCCGAGCTCCTTGAAGAAGCGGAAGAAATTATACACCCGGTTCCTGAGCTTCTCGTCCACCTGTATTATACTATACAACGCGCCCAGGGAGTCAAGGGCAACCACAGAGAAGCGTTCGCCCTGCTCCTTCTTGAAATAACGCAGGGCCTTTCGTACCATGGTCATGAAATCTATCTTATGGTCCTTGGACTCGAACCTCTGTCTGAACCCGGAATAATCCAATATGAAAAGATCGTCGGGTATGGGTATCCCCAGGGAGCGCATGTTCCTTACATGGTTCTCAGTATCCTGCTCCAGGTTCATATAGACGCCGAATACGTCATTCTCCATTACGTGTTTGGAGAGGAGGTTGTAACAGAGGCCTGATTTCAAGCTCCCCGGCGGACCGGATACCACTATCACGGAGCCGGCAGGTATTTCAGTCAAGAAGATGTCATCAATGCCGTCAATGGTATTCCTAAACATTATACAAAGGGTATTGAATATCGCTGTAATAAATCTCACGGTCTCTCCCACATTGTAAGATTGAATCACCGTTGATATTATAAATATGATGACGGTCGGGGCATAAAAATCACGTAACAAGAGATCTGGACCTGTGGTATGATCCTCTCACTTCGTTCCAGGATAGCCACCAATAAAAACAATTGGTATGATCCTTTCACTACGTTCCAGGATGTGCCCCATGCCGGGAAAGTTAAGAATTATTCGGCATGGGGTAACATCCGGTGTGGTATGGATGGGGGAGGATGTATCAGCTTGATTCAGGGAACCCAGTTTATTCTGTATTTTTGATCCGCGGCCCTTACCTTTGGACTGTTGATGTTCGAAGCCAATCTTTTCACCACGTTCATGGCCGAGGCCTTCTTTTTCTTACCATTCTTAATACCGGTCATAATGATCATTAACTTTAGATTGTCATCGAGAGTCTCGTCTGACTTGGCGCCCATAATGATGTGGGCTTTTTTATGGACCCTCTTATTTATGCTCTTCATCAGTTTCTCCGTGCATTTCAAGGTGAATTTCTCTCCACCAGTGATATGTACCAACACCGCCTCGGAATTCGCAATATTGACGTCCAGGAGAGGATGATTGAATGCATTTTCCACCACATCTTCCGGGTAATCCGCACTGCCCTCCCCGTACACTATGGTGGAAAGGCCTCCCGTGGCAAAGGTGGTTTTTAAGTCTGCATAATCTATGTTTATCAAGGACGGTTGGTGGATCGTCTCCACCACGCTTTTCATTGCCCCGGCTATGAAGTCATCCACCACTGCAAACGCCTGTTTCAATGGTAGACTGCCGGCGATCTCCATCAATTTATCGTTATCAACGACTATAAGGCTGTCAACCACGGAACTAAGGTCTCTGATGCCCCGCTCGGCTTTCTTTCTCCTCTCCTCGAGCTCAACCTTGAAGGGAGATGTTACTATGGCCACCACCACCAGCCCCATTTTCTTGGCAATCGCCGCTATCTCTGGCATTGCTCCGGTTCCGGTTCCGCCGCCCATCCCGCCTATCAGGAAGAGCAGCTCGGCCCCTCTAAACGCGTTTCGGATTACCGCCTGGGAGTCCCTGGCGCATTTGACACCCAGAGATGAATCGCCGCCTGTGCCGTAACCGTTGGTAAGGTGTTTTCCAAACAGTATGCATTTTCTCGCATTCACCGATGTCAGCACTATATTGTCGGTGTTCATGGCAATCAGGCTACCTCCGTTGAATCCCAGTGACTCAAGGCGGTTGATGGTATTGTTACCAGCACCGCCTACGCCGCAGACTATAATCCGGTACATCCCATCCCCTTGGACCATGCTCAGCCCATCACCTCTCGCACCGTGCATCCCTTACACCTAGTTTCTGAGCGGGAAGTTGATTCAATCTATTCTCTGAATGGCTCATTATCAGGAAGCGGATATACTCGTCAATGCTCTTTGCCGCCCCTTTGATGAGGATACCGTTGATTATTTCCATGTAATAACTGGGGATTTCCAGCATTATTACCTTGCTGTTTCCCTCTGGAAACTCCATGTTCAATTTATCTCGTATGGCCTTCCGGATGAAATCTGACTTGCTTATGTTCTTCTTATTACAGCCGTCCACAAGCCTCTCATGCTCCTTTTCATCCAGTCTTAGGCTGACTATATGACCGTCTCTGACCATTTATTGCCCCCTTTGGTATTAAATTCGTAATACACACGATATATATATAGTTTTCTATTTTTTGTATTACAATTTTATTAAAATATTCGAAACGGAAAAATTCCTAACGAATATTAATATTTATATCTCCCAGGGTTACACACCGGGTATTACGGATCAATCGCCGATATATCTAAACCTGCCCGATTTATGCTCAATTACGATTCCCGCCCTCATCATGGCCTCCACCATGGACACCACCTCTTCTTTTCCAATATTACCCTTCATTGTATCTAAAAGATTGCAAAGATCTGCAATGTCAAAATCACCTTTCATCTCGGTCAATTTATCTACCGCATAGAGTAGTTTTTCCTTTTTCCCGCCCGAAACCTCCCTTCCCTGATAGGCTATGAGTTCCGTGGGATCCGTATCTGCCGTTTTGTCCGAGTCGTTCCCCTCTTCCTCCCATGTCTCAATATCGGGGCGGGAGTTAGAGCTCTCCTTCCATAAGCAATTATTTTCACCTTCATTATCTCGTGGATCGTTGGCGACCCTTACCGCATGGGCCGCCGCCTTCATACCCTCAACCCGGGCAACAATCTTTGCCTTGTTCGCCTTAAAAACGCGGCGGCATGCCGGGCATTTCAATGTCTTGACACCATCGGGTGAAGCCCTCGCCCTTCCGCAGTGGGGACAGATAAACACCAAATAGGTCATTACACTACCTTCCAACCGTTTTCAATGCCTCATCGCTTACCCAGAACGTATTTCCGTCCTTGGTAATGGTTCTCATCCACTTAACGAAGCTGTTTTTCACGGCTTCAGGATTTAAAGCAATGAACACCATGGTCTTCTTGCCCTTCGCGCTGGATTTTAATCGATTGAGGAACTCCTCCGTTCTTTTTTCCCCATTTTCCTTTATTAAAAAATCCAGGTCATTGATAAATACGATCCCTTCCAGTTTTTCCTGTTTTATCTCTTCTATAAATCCCTCAATGTCCTCCAGAATAAAATCAAGTTTTGTAGGATTGCGGCCCTGCTTCTTTGCCCTGGACAATGTAAGTTTTTTTTCTATATTCTTGGTGGCCTTCGGGTCCAGGTTAGCGACGTCCACGCTCTTTTCCTGAAAGACCAACATTCCCTTGAACCCGATCTTCAACAGATTAACAAAGGATGGGACTGCAAAGTTCTCACCCCTGAAATTAAGGTATAGATAAAGTTCACCGAAGCTCAGGTCGTATTTCCTATCTACATGATCGGATATGGACCGGATAGCTTCATTGGTCCTGATCCTAGAATCCTTGTATCTCTTAAAGTTCCAAAACAAGAGGAGCATGACCAGCATGATTCCTCCCAAAGAGAGACCGATTACAAGTCCGTAAATCTGGGTAGGCGACATCAAGCCCAATAATGGAGTAGAGGGTAAAAAAGATTTTCTTATCACTATTGGAGATAATTACAGCTCAATCATAATAAAAGAGAAATCCTTGTACCGGAAATTCCCATGCCCGTCCACTGCTACAACTGCAATGTAATACAAGGACCCCTCTCCCGGCTCCTTAATCGTATAGGAATCCATCTCTTGGTCTTTAAAGCTCATCCCGTGTTTGAAATCCGTGCAAATGTAAGCCAATTGTGGCCCCCAAAACAGGTTGTATCCGGCCACATCACTCCCGTTAACCGGCTGCCAATTCACCAGTATGTTCCTACGAGGCGGCATACCTGAAACATGCGCAGAGATATTTTTTATCCTGTGGGGGGGATGGAAGCGATAAGTAAGGGCATATCTCCAGAACTCTTTAGAACCTTGGTCCATTGGCTTTGTGGATATCACGGTGGCATTGTCGGGAATGTCCCATGGATGAACGAAACGGTGGAACTTTATGTCAGGGAGATTATACTTCATATCATGGTAAACGTCCGTCCAAACCTCCTCTATTCCCTCCTCACCCAACTCGCGCCGAACTGCGTTATACTCTTGGACAAAGTGTGTCTGGGCCTGTATGAAGGGCACGTTCAGCACAACCAATATGGAAACGCATATAATAGCCAATCTGGGCAAGAGGGAAGAAGAGTGATTCTTAGAATCGTCGAGTAGTATATGGGGTTTTTTCTCCTTTTTATCCCCACTGACCGGGGGCGGGTATTGCTTTTCAGCAGAAACATTCACTAACAGACCGAATAAGAGGGTGTAATACAATGGATGCAATATTCCCACGTATCTAATATGCTGGGGCGAGAAGAACGGGTTCAGGTAAAGGGAAGGCTCGTAGACTATAAGCGCGGTTCCCACCGTTACGGCCATGACAAACCCCCCCAGCAACATCGAAGCCAAGATCAGAGGGAGGGGTCCGGACCTGATATAAGATCTGAGGGAAGTTAAGGTGGTCCGTTGGTAAAGAATACAGATAAAGGGTATTCCCAACAATAACAGCCATAAAGCAAAAACACCCAGATATATCACAATCTCCCTGATCATGAGCAATGGTTCGACCGCAAGGTTGGCAAAGGCCCCTCCGGTGTAAGTATTGGTATCCACGCCTCCGAACCGAAGATAATTACGGATCGACCATATCGAGATGGTGGCGAGAAAGGTCGCACCTCCCAGGATGATCATTTTTAGCCTTGAGCCAAGGTCAAGGAGCTTTCGATTGAAGTAGAAGAACAAACCTGCGATGATCACAGCCAAAAAGGCAAGGAACAGGGAGGAGGCCTTGGCGAGGTAGGTCAGGGCGGCAAAAAAACCCCCTAATACAAAAAATCGGGGATCGGAAAATCCCTTGATCAATGAGAGGGTCAGCAGCAATATCAGAACACTTAGAACGACCTCGCTGGTGGCACCCATCATGCTTCCGAACAATACCGGGTCAAGGGCATAAAAAAGAGCGACATACGGGCCTGCCTTTTCGTTCACCAAGTTACCGAGCTTGAAACTTAGAATCAGACCCAGGGAGAAATAGAACAGCTGGGCCAAGTGAACAGCCAAGGAATTAAAACCGAATACCGCCAAAAAGGGCAGCAAAGCCAGGGGTATGACCGGAGGGAAATGGGTGTCGTATTCCCCGCCCAATTTGAACTCTCCCTTTTCATATAATGATTCGGCAATTGCCATTTCGGTGGCCCCGTCGCTTTGAACGGACCCTAAAAATATCGGCAGGTGAATGATTACACCTAGGATAAAAATGAACAGGAAAGTCCGATTCTTCCAAATAAACCTCATATCGGTACTTTATATTGGCTACGTATTTATGTTTTATCTATTCTCAAATATTAATTATATAAAAATATCAATCAATCCGAGTATCTGTCGAAATCAATATAACAATAGGCGCCGCTTGATTTCTTTACCATTTTAACGATCACGCCTAATTTCTGTTCTATGTTCCTAAGATACGGCTTTACGTGTCTGCTCTTCTTTATTGACGAAACAGCCGCCAATTCACCCAAGGTTATCGGACCCTCGTCCACCAACAACCGAAAGATCAGGCGTTCCTTTTCGGATAGTAGTTGATATCTGCGTCGAACCTCGTTAAGAATGTATTTTCTCTCACCAATATTCCTGGGATTGTATCCCTTGGGAAAGAACTGCTTTCTGTTCCCCTCGTTCTGAGACTTTACCATGCCCTTTTCCAACAATACGTTCAGATGGTACTGCAACACGCCTGTCTTAAGCCCGAGGGCCTTTTTTATGGCGTTGAAATGAGATCCCGGATTACTCTGGATATACTGGAATATCGTTTGCCTTTTGTCATTGGCATCAAGTGTAGCCGGCGGTCCTGCCATCTTACTCAAGGCAAAGAAAGAGGAAATAGAATAAAAAGTTTACCCTATTTATTACGGGATACCTCGTCGAATATATCCTTGACCTCGTCGGGGTCCATTCCTTCCAGCAGCTCGTCCATCTCCTGGCGACGGCCCCATGACTCGGGACCTCCTCCGAGAGGATCGGTGTCTAACACATCGCCGCCACGATACCTCATGAAGCCCAGGACAAGGGCTATGGCAATGATAATGACTACCAGAATAAGGACAAAGGGCATGAAGTCGAAGCCGGGGTCGGACTCCGGTTCGGGCTCCGTCTCCTCGCCACCTCCCCCGTCGGACTCCTTCTCAAGAGTGACGAAATACTGGGAGAAGTGGGGGAAATAGATCAGTATCTGAACCCCTTTGGTCCCTACCGTTACGCAGTAGAGCGGAAGGTCGCCCTCCGCCTCCAGGATGGTGTCCACGCTGCTCAAGGCAACCTCGGTGCCGTTGATACGCACGGTCATCTTGTCCTCGAACTTGTTGAACTTGAACGGCGTGCGTGAATCGAGGTTGACAACGATGACCTTGCCCTCGTGGAAAGCGGCCTCAACTGAGATGTTGATGCCGTGGGTGTTCATGCTGACGACCTCGATGTTCAGACCGGTGTAATAGGTGGTGGAATTGCTTTGCTGGGGGCTGGAGCCGAGATTTACAGTGGCACCGATCTTCTTCTTCATCTTCAAATATTCCTCGGGGCTGGGGTCCTCCTCGCTAAGGAAGACAACAACGGGGACCGAGTTCCACTCACCCTCGTCGTCGTAGACGTAGAGGGTGGCGACGTATGCGCCACCCTCTCCGTACACGTGCTCCGAGACAACGCCCGAACCACTGCTACCATCTCCGAAATCCCAGACGTAAGTCAAGGGATCGTTATCTATGTCAAAGCTCCCGCTGCCGTCGAACTGGACGGTCAGGTTGGAAAGCTGGTAATTGGCAACGGCAATGGGACGGTGATTGCTGACATTATGAACGTTCTGGTAAGTCTCCTCGTCCAACACGTAGATCCACACCATGTCGGAATCGCTGAAATCGTAGCCTACCTCGGTGGGGATCCCGACCAGGGTCACTGAATAATTACCCGGCTCCAGGTAGGTGTGGGTGGTGGTTGTGACGTTCTCATCGTCGTAATTATCGTCGCCGAAGTCCCACTTCAGTTTAAGGGCGCGACCTTGATCATCGAAGCCGAGGCCCTCGAAGCCTATCGGCGAGTCTACAGCCCAGTAGGTGCCGCTCTCTGGGCTAACGATACGGACCTCGCCCATGGGGGAGGACTGCTCTACGATCTCGATGGAGATACTGTCCCGATACTCGCTGCCGTTGTGGAAGATAAAAGCGTAGACCTCATAAGTGCCAACGCCGGAATAGGTGTACTCCACATCGCGGCCTTCGTGCAAGGGTCCCGGGCCGAAGTCCCAGTAGATATTCAGGAGGTCGTTGTCCCGCTCGTCCCAGGCCATGGCACGGAAGGTGATACGCTCCCCTATCTCAAAGGTGGCGCCGTCATCAGGGGAATAGATCATGACGCCAGTCTCGGTGGGTTGACTGGTGGAGATGACAAGGGTAACATTCCTCTCCAACAGGAGATCGGCGATCTCCGCAAGGACCGTGGCGGTATAGGTGCCTTCGGCGGAATAGGAATGCGTCACCTCCTGGCCTTCGCCGCTGCTGCCGTCGCCGAAGTACCAGGTCACGGCGTCGGCTTGGATAACGGAGCCGGTGGAGTTCTTTAACCGGCACTTGAACGTTATCTCCTCGTCAAGCTCGAACTTCTTGCCGCTGGACGGGGACAGGATGTTTAAATAGTATTCCTCGGCGCCGGTATCGTTCACCAACACGGAAAGGGTCAGCGAATCGGTGGCCGAATGCCCCTTGCTGTCAACGGCCCGGGCCATGAAGAAATAGCTGCCGGGAGAATCGTAGGAGTAATTATAACGGGCAGTGGTGGAATTGCCATCACCGAAGGTAAGGGGCAGGGTGAAGGCGGTGCCGTCCCCGAAGCTGAACTCGACGCCGTCAACGTCCTTATCCATGTCTGTGACCTGGACCTCATAGCAAACTTGCTCACCAACATAGTATTCAAGGTCCGATTGGGGGGAAAGTATGGTCACCGAGGGAGCGGCCACTGGCTTCTCCAGTACGGTAACGTTGACCCCCTTGGACACGGAATCGATACCGTCCGTAAGGGTGGCGGTGACCGGATAATCGCCGGGTATGTCATAGGTATGCTCAACGCTAAGCCCGAAGGCATCTGGTATATCATCGCCGTCAAGATCCCAGCTGAGGTTCAGGGCGTCACCGTCAGGGTCGTAACTGTCGGAGGCGTCTAAGGAAACGCTTTCGCCCGCGTATATAACAGGCGGAGAAGGAGATGTGGAAAGGAGCAACACCGGCGGATCGTTCTCAGGCTTCACCAGCACGGTGACGTCAATATAGGTGTCCACTGTGTTGACGCCATCGTTGGCGGTGACATGCACCCGGTAATCACCGGCCGTAGGATATTGGTAAGACGCCGTGGTCCCGTCGTCATCAACAGTGGAGTCGCCGTCAAGGTCCCACTCGATGGTGATTGCATCGCCGTACGGGTCGTAGCTTTCGGAGGCGTCGAAGTGTACGGTGGCATCCTCATACACTTCTGGGGGAGAGGGCTCGGTCTCCACCACCAGAACCGGATCCTTGTTTACCCGTACGGTAACAGTGATAGTCAGATTTACGCTGGCGTTGCCGTCGCTTATCTTAACCTTCGCGTCGTAGCTGCCAGCACTGGGATAGACGTGAGAAGTCGTGGCGCCGGTAGCGTCGAAAGAGCCGTCGCCGTCAAAGTCCCACTCGATGGTGATTGCATCGCCGTCAGGGTCGTAGCTCCCCGTAGCGTCGAAGTCCACGCCCTCACCTTCGTAGACCGTGGGCGTTGAGGGGACGGTAAAAACGTCAAGCACTGGCGGGTTGTTCACAGGGTTGGCGAACTGGTCGTAGTGCTGCTGGATCGTGGTTGCATCCAAGGCGTAGTCGTAGATGCTGATTTCGTCAAGAAGGCCTTTGTATTTGGTAGACCAGCTCCCCCAATGAGCGATTCTAAAATCATAGGATGCAGGAAATGTGTCTGCAAACCACATTGTGCTGCTCTCACCGGTTCCGCTGAGAGTTTGTTTTTCACCATTTATATAGACTTCAATGCCGGAGCCGGTTTGCTGAAAGACCATATGATTCCATTCTCCTGGCACGAGTGAATCGGTGGGGGTATAGAGACTGAACTGGAATGAATCTCCAATCTCGCCTAGGAAACGTAATTGGGTATCACCAACCTCCAGGAAACGGATATATTGAGATATATCATACTTCCTGAAAGTAAAGATGTGACCATTGTTACCATCAGATGCCGGGTTGATCCACATCTCAACCGCACCAACATCGGTATCGAACTCGCTGTCCGATTTATGAGCATCCAGATTTATGTAATCATCCGTGCCGTCGAAGCTCAGTGCGCTGCCGTTGATGCCCGTGGTCCACGTAGCACCGTTTATCGTGCCGTTGTTGCCGTTGCCACTTTGATCGTACGTAGTGGTGCCGGTATTCTCATCCATTGGCCAGTATGCCACCGGCCCGGGCTGCGAGGGATGCACTTCACCGGTGGTCCACATTATGTAATCCATCCAGCCTTCTGCAGTATGAGAGACCTCTGTCCACGAGATCCAGAAATCGTAATGTTCATGGTCGATATCGGGTGTATACTGGCCCATTGTCCCCTCCGAGTACAATACACCGTCAACATAGAGATAATTGTACCCGTTATCCGCGACCATTCTATAGACATGCCACTGTGTTATGTCAAATGAATAACTTGAAGTTGATAAAGCTAAATTGGCGGAATAAGTGCCGTCATGAAACAAGAAAGGTCTGTAACGACAGCCACTTGAGGGATTTGCCTTTGCCCTGGTTTCAATGGTATAGGTCGCCCCAAGATTTATCCCAGTCTTTTCCAGTGCACAGTCATCACCGATGTTTTGTTCATTATGATATATGGCATGATTGTCAAGACCGGCTGTGGTGGAATGCGTTATATAATTAGCATTCTTGTATTCACCGGTTGCCCATCCACTCGGATGGTGGTCATCGCTCCACGAATTGAACTCGTCCTCGTACTCCCAACCGCTTGGATTGGGGTGTAGGGCCTCGTCCGCCCACTGGACATAATCGATGTAGGCTGTGGCCGTACCTGAAAGGGCTGTATATGAGAACCAGAAGTCGTGATGCTGAACATCAATTGTGGTACTGTAGGTGCCGAGAGCAGCTTCGCTGTACAATTCTCCATCAATATAGAAATGGCCGTATCCGTTCTCCGTCACCCTTCGGTATACATGCCATTGTGACGTGTCAATTCCGTAGGAGCCCACCCCTACTCCAATATTGGTCATGTACGTACCGTCATAATATCTGGCCGCACTGATTGCCCCTGCGCTTACCTTGACCCTGACCTCAATGGTGTATGCAGCCCCCATGTCAAGGTTTACCTTTTCAAGTGCACAATCATCATTTGTATTTTGCTCATTATGGTAGAGAGCATGCCCATCCTGCCCCTGTGACGTTGAGTGTGAGATATAGTTTACGTTCTTGTACTGTCCCGTGGACCATCCACTCGGATGATGAGAATCATCCCACGTGTCCATCTCATGAACATAATCCCAGGTTTCCGACCTGGTCTTTTCAATCCCATTATCAATCTCTGTCTTTTCTTCGGCTTTGTCAACGGAGAAATCGCGTCCCGTGTCAAAAAGGGTGAATAAACCTCCAAATACCATTATGCTTACTACGCCTATTACCCATAGCTTCTTCATCTTATTTCACCTCTCACATTCTCACATCATTTACAAAGAATATTATGGAGGAGTGTATATAAGCTACTTTTGGTATGACCTTCTCCGATACATTTAAACCTTTTGGTATGTTTTTCTTCGCCTGGCAAAATTATTCCTATACGATCATAAGACCTGAACGCCCTTCCCCCCGTGCCTGGTTTCCCTTACCCTTATCTTTACGAAGACGGGCACGGTAATACCAGCCCCCATGACCAATGCGGTTCCTGTGGAAAGATGCTGGATATCATCCACTGACTTTGAGGTAAGACCTTCTACACTGGCTACTATGGCCTTGAGGTCGTTGGGATTTGTAACCTTCAATATTATCTGGGTGTTGCATTGGCTCAGAACGTTCTTGTCCACCTTGGCCGGCCTCTGGCTCACCACGCAAAGGCCTATACCGAATTTCCGGCCCTCCGCGGCCAGGGTGTTCATGACATTGGAGGTCATGATGCGCTTTCCCTGGGGACAGAACTGATGGGCTTCCTCGGCAATTATCATGAAGGGGGGTACATGCTCCTTTCGCCTCGCCGAATATAACATGCTCAACAGATGGGTGACGGCAATATCCTTTTCGATCATATTGATGCCCTTCAGGTTCAGAACCGATGCCACCCCCTCCTCCACCAGGGTATCAAGGGACGTGAAGTCCTGCTCTGAAAAGATCCTCATCGAATCGATTCTTTCCAGTTGATTGATAACAGCATATTTGTTCTGGTTCCTCTCCAGCTCAAGTTCAGACATTATATCTCTAAGCGAATAATATTTGGTTTCGTATTTCAGGCGATCGACCACTTTGTACAACAAGCTAACACCTATGCTGGAAGGGTGCATGTTCAAGTATGCCATCAATTCCTCCGCCTCAAGGTTCAATTTGTTGAATCTCAGGGGGATGGTATCGTCACTCCCGTCCAAGGTAAATATCCTGGTCTTATCCGCGTAGCTCTTCGGGCTCACACCAAAATAATTTCGATCCTCCGCCGATTCCTCGTCTATATTCGGGTGTAGCAATGAGGTGTATTCCCCATGGGGATCCAGGACCAAGACGGCAACACCCTTTTTCAACAGCTCCTCCACGAACACGCCTGCGGCATATGATTTGCCCCCTCCGGTCCTGGCAAGGATGGCCACATGGGTCTGTATCAATCTGTTTATGTCAAGGTGTACCTTCAATCCCCCTCCGCCGAGCAGCTTTCCCACATAAGCGCCTTTCTCTTCCTCCATGGATAGGCCTAGAGTATCGGCCAGTACGACGGGATCGGCAAAGAAAGCCTTCTTACCCGGTTTGGGCGGCCTATGGGGTCTTTTCAGGTTCCCATTATTATCCTTGAACCCGATTATCCTTACCTTTGCCGATATATCCGTATCTCCGTCCAGGGAGGAAAGACCATGATAGATATCCCTGGCCTCCTTATAGTCAATACCCCCCCTGGCCTCCACCTCGTCCACCACTCCGATTATATCTTGTCGATCGATATCTACCGACACGTAGATGCCCCTGGCAATACCCGAAGAGGTGGAAGAGATATGAAAGCCGCGGGTGGTGGACGTGCCATATATTATTCCTGCTGTCTTTTCTTCTTCCATATTCTATCCCAATTCGCTATGATCAGAATTTGTCACCGCAGTAAGGGCAGCGTTTTGCACCTTCCGGAACCTTCTTTCCGCACACTGGGCACTGGAATTTCTTGACATCCTTACGGGGGGGTTCCATGGCCACGTCAACCGGGCTTTTTCGGCTGGACGGGGGAAGATAGTTTTTTACACTGGTGAACCTGCCGCCTGGGCCGGGAGGGGGGAGTGTGTCCTTCTTCTTCATTGATGAATCCCAATCTTTATGGCTCGAGGTCGTGGGCGGAAGTACGCTGGGCCCTTTGGGCATGGGAAGGGAGGGAGATTTCTTTGGGACTGATAGTAAGGGCCTGTCGGCCCCTTTGCCAAGTAACTTTGGACTGCTCTCCGTTCCTCCGGGCCTTTTTTTGTGTTTTCTTTCCCTCTTTTCGGTTGGGGGGAGTTTCTCTTCCTCCTCCTTCCCTCCGAGAATGGATGCAAAACCTGCACCAAAAAGGCCTCGCCTGCCGAAGATAAGCAGTAACAGGATTATTATAATCACGATCACGGCGGCGATGACATACATAGTAAAATCCGTTTCCTTCCCGCCTGGTGTCTTGGTCTCTTTGCCCTCCACGTGTACAGCCCATGTCTGCGAGGTCTGCTGACCCTGTTCCGTTTTTACGAGCACGGAGATGTTGACCTGCTCGCCAGCGTGGTCTTCGGAAGCTATGAACAGGTAGGTACC
Source organism: uncultured archaeon (assembly GCA_964624865.1). Lineage (GTDB taxonomy): Archaea > Thermoplasmatota > Penumbrarchaeia > CAZUZU01 > CAZUZU01 > CAZUZU01. Next base: position 3,723 of record CAZUZU010000009.1, on the reverse strand, counting down.
GCTGTGTTCCGTTTGAAGATCGCCATTCACATACCACTCGTACCTGGGTTCCACAACAGAATTGGGCTCAACGAACACCACGAACTCAACATTTTCCCCCAAATCGGCGGATATCGAGTTGGCTTTGGGAGTGGTGTCGGTGATCACCGGTGCTTTGTTATTTACAGGTGTCACCGGGCCGAATTCTCCGAAATCCTCCAGGTTCTCATAGTCATTGATATCCACGGCGGTTACTGCGATATAATACTTCTTCCCGTTCTCCAGGGATTTTCCCATCTTGTAAATACCTATCACGGCGCTGGTGTCATCCTTGTTCTCAATCTTTTTTACCAGGTTGACGCCTTCTTCGTCCAATTCCCTGATATTGTTCGTGGACACGTATATCCTGTAAGCTTCGAAATCGGGATCGCCGCTCTTATCCCAGCTCACCCTTATCTTACCTCCCGTGTCTCCCTCCACGTCCTCGGCATATACATTCTCGATGGGATCGGGGGGCACATCGTCCAAGGGAACGCCGGTTGACGGATATATACCCGATGTCCTCTCATTGCCCGCTGTATCCACAGCAGTAACATAGAAATAGTATTCCTTACCGTTCTCGAACTGTAGGCCACTAACGCTGTTTATCTCAACGGATACGTTCTCCCTGCCGTAGACGGTAACCTCAGGGTCCAAAACCGAGAGCTCGGTGTAATCGAACTGGGAAACATAGATATTGTAATAGCTGAAATCATTCGCAATGGACGGCTTCCAAGTAAGGACCACATAACCATTATCGTCATTCCTCTTGTCATCCACTTCCAGGTTATCCACCAGGGCCGGTGCCACATTATCCCAGGGGGTAGCGAAAATCGGGCTCAGGCCTGTCTTGAGCTCATTACCAGAGGTATCCGTGGCGGTCACGGCAGCGTAATATTTGGTTCCGTCCTCCAAAGGCTCGTTCATAAATGTGGATATCTTCTTGTAATAAACCGCGGAATCATGTATCTCCGCGTACAAGTGGACTCCGGATTGTGCCGCGGAGGAAAAGGATTTCTTGGACAAATATATGTTATAATGACTGAAATCGTCCAGGTTCATCAATGGGCCCCATTCCAGATACAGCTCTCCGCCGGTGTCGCTTCCCACATCAGTGAATTTGACAAGATCGACCAGGGCCGGTGCCACATTGTCTTTTGGTTGGACCGGATTGGTCAGCTGGGCGAAGTTATCAATGTCCTCGTTGCCACCCATATCAACTGCGGTTACCGCAACATAGTAATCCTGGCCGTTATTCAGGACATTCATATTGACCGTGGTTATCTCCACCGAAGTGGTGTCTTGGTTGGATATCTTCACCTCAGGATTTGCACCGGACAGAAAGGCAAAGGGTTGATAGGAATTGACATAGACATTGTAATGGCCGAATCCAGGATCGTTCGATTTGTCCCATTCCACGGTGATGGAGCCCCCTTCATCGTCCGGTGTATCGTAGGCGCTAAGACCGGTGATCATTGCAGGCGGCAGATTGTCCTCCGGCTTCACGGGGCCTGCATCCTGGACCAATGTATTTTCATGACCCGACGTGTCAACGGCGGTTATTCCTATATGGTAGGATTCGTTATTGCTCAGGGGTTGGCCCAGGTAGGTGGTTATCTCATACTGGGTCTTGGACATATCGTTAATGGTAAATTCGGGAGTCATACCAGACACGTCCACCAGCGGGGAAAGTGCAAGATATATATTGTAATGATCGAAATCACTGACACTGTAGCTGTTCCATTCCAGGATTATGCTTCCCCCGTTATCATCCGGGTTATCGTACGCCCGCACGTTCTGTACCGGGGAAGGTGCTTCCTCGTCGATATATGTATCTTTCAATACGGTAACGTGGTTTCCTCCGCAATATACTATATCGTACAGACCGGATGCATCGCCATCTATATCAAATGCATCGGCAAATATAATGGGGGAGGGCAGGTCCCCGTCCGTGTTGTCATCCCATATAAGTGAAAAGGAGCCGTAATTGTTCCCGCTGAGCAGGTGGATGGTGAAACCCTCGTCACCATCCCTTTGCCACCTGAACGTCAGTGCCGCGTCCAGGCCTTCATTGGTATCGAAATTGCCCAGCATAATATTCCTTATTCCGCTGATCCCGTCATAATAATAGACATATTGAGGGGCGGAGAACTGGCCGTTACCCTGTGAAGAGAAGAGCCAGAGCATGGCGTCATCCCATTTACTGTCGCTCTGGTTAACATTGTCCGTTCCAACCAGTATATCGTCATACCCGTGGGCATCTCCGTCAACATCCCCCCACTCGATATCATGCAAGAAGTGACCGGAAAACGTATGGTTCCACGAGCTCTGCGTGGTAATGGAGCCCCCGTTGTTGAGAAAGACCTCCAACTTTCCCACGTATTTTGGCATATTGGGCGGGTTGATCGCATCAAAGCCGTAGATCCCAACCGCGAGATCGGGTCTCGTATCCTCGTTGGCATGGCCCGCTCTTACCTTCCCATATAGATAACCGGACATGAATCCCGCCTCGTAGCTGGAGATCAAACTGCGGGTAAAGTTGCCTCCGTCACCAGTATTGTAAAGAACGTAAACATTTACCGTTTCCGGATTGTGGGAATGCTCGGTGACATGGTAGATATCGTCCATGCTTACGGTCAGAACGATATCCCCGCCCGTTATCCCGTCCACATCTACGGCCTGGGCGTCGATAAGACCGGAGCCCCAGACACCGGAAATATGATGGACGTTCTCGTACCCCGAAAAATTTCCATCCCCCTCGTTGATATATACGTCCAAATAGACAGTGTTATCCTCATCCTCTTCACTATAAATGGTCCGGAATATGCCGAGGTCCACCCATGAATCGCTGTTCATGTCACCGGCAACGATAGCGCTTATGTTGTATGTTGGATCGAGATCGAGGGTGGCATGGTAAAGATAACTGAGTGGGGGAGAATAGGAGTATATCAATACCTTGTTCTTCCCGGCGAATATCAGGTCGTCACCCGGATTGGAATCCATGGGCGCCCTGAGGAAATCCTGCACCGTGATGTTAAGATCAAATTCAGTGGCAACGGATAGATCCCATGATCTTGTATCGAGAGGGGTAGAGTGAATTATAGCATCTTCTGATTTAATATCGGAGCTTAGAAATACGGACTGATCCCAGGCACTCCAGGGGAGAATGATCATTATGAACATAACAGCAACTGTTATCAGCATTTTCCGGGCATTGTTACTCATATCCAATCCACCTCGTCTTGAACGTCCCATATAAATACACATAAGATGATATATATTTTTGCCTTTGCTTCAGAGGTTAAGTGCAGCGGACGCCAAAATTGTAAAACAGTAAATGCAGGGCTTTACAAGCCAGTCAAAAAACAACCTTGGCTACCCATCGTCCTGTAAAATAAAGCCCATATCCTTTCCCTTTACCTTTATCTCAAAACCACAATCTGGACAGGTCTTGACAAATTCCTTTTCCTGGGGAAAGTATCTCTTTTCCGGGACTTCCATGTCAAACTCGACCATTGTTTTACAGTGTTCACAGAAAACGGCGGGTTTATACACTTTCATCCTGATCTCCTCATTTTGCTATTATTCAAAAGGATAAAGCCAGGTCATTATTAAAACCTTTGATAAACCTGTATCAAACCTGCCAACTGGCAAAGGGGTAGAGCGGACGCGGGGGGACCTTTGAGCTTAAGCGAGAGACAAGCC
>CAZUZU010000008.1:21480-28655 GCA_964624865.1 uncultured archaeon | reverse complement strand
ACAGATATGGTGGTGGCCAGTATAACGAAAACGGAGAAGCCGTGCCTGTATATTCCCACCTCGGCGGCGTTCATGGTGATGATGCCGGCGAATAACATGAATGACGCAAGGACCAGTATCATGCCCCCGAGCTTGGAACGCTTGGAACTTCGCGTCTTGTAGAAAAGATAGGTTATGAATGCCAGCACGAGAAAATTGGCCGTGTATGTCAGGGACCAGGGGTCGAATATGAAATTCATCAATTTTTGATATAATTAATGGGATTATATTATTCTTTCCCACCCTTGGGGTTTGATCGGCCGGTTTTTGACCCGAAGGCGAAGGTTAACGTTTATCTCTTTCCTAGCCGTTTTTCGGTCCGTTTCCGGATATAAAGGGGTTTCTTATCTTTCCCATGTACTTGCAGCTGTCGCACTCTATGAATATGTACCTTTCGTCTGTCCTCTTCACCGCGATCCTTGCCTTGCACTTGGGGCATATTATGTGTATCTTGTTCAGCTCGCCCCTGTCTATCTTTACCCCCCTGGCTCCTTCTTCCACCGATTCGAATTCCCGATCCAAAATGGATTCCAGGTCGTCGATGTCATTGGCGTCGATATCCGCCAGGAAGGTGTCTTCTCCGCCTTTGGGCACGGGCGTCTCTTCCTTTTTTACGATTATTTCGGGCCGTTTTTTCCTAATATCTCTTTTTGGCCCCGTCTTTCGTACGACCGGGGGAGAGGGCTTAGGTCTTGGTTTAACCGCTCCTCCGGTTATGTTCTGCCTGCTTCTAACGGGGCCGGGAGCTGTTCCATAGCCCCTTACAGCCCCGGCAGGTCTTTGTTCTTTCCTCTCGTCCAAAAGGTCCAAAGCCGCAAAATCATCCTCCCCTTCTTCCTCCTTACCTGCAAGTTTCTTGTAAGCGACCATCACTGCTGTAAGGATGATCAGCACGAGTATGAGCAAGAGGTAATTTGAGCCCAGGGAATCCAGGAAACCTTCCCTTTCCTCCTCTTCCTCATCCTCCGTTTCCCCGTCCACGGGAGAGCGCATTTGGACCGGATAGGTCTCATCGTCCACGGTTATGAACAAAGCCTGGTGCTCCCGGACCGTCCATAAGAAGTTAATCATGGTGGATTTTCCAGGTCCAATAAGGGGAAGTGTCGTCTCCCCGATCTTCCGCTCACCATCCAACAGCGTTACTGGGATGTCGGTGGCCGCGTCCTTTCCGTTGTTCTCCACCGAAACGAATATCGTTATGGTCTCCCCCTGGGCCGGTCCGTACTTGTTCAGGGATATGGACACGGAGAGCCGCACGTCCGGCTTGATCGGGTTTTCGTCCTTATCAACGGTCACGAACGTCAATGAGAAGGAAGATTCCAGGTTGTTACCGGCCTTGTCTGTGAAATCGCCGCTCAGCTTGACCGCGTAGGCCGCGTTGTGGTCCAAGTCTGCGGCAAAGGAGATCTCCAGCACGGTGTCGTTGGCCTTCCATTCCGTCTCGAAGCCGGTTGGCGGGGCGATTGTAACGTTCCCTTCCGTGCCGGTGGTGTTCATGGGCTCGCTGAACCCTATCTTGACCTTTGTATCAAGAGCTATCCCCGCGCTGTTGTCGGAGGGATAATTGGAGTTTACCCGGGGGGGCGTTGTGTCCCCCGGTTCTTCCCCTTCGTCCCCTTCCCCGGTCTCGATCACTTGTATGGAAATGAGCTCGGTAGAGTTCCAATTGCCCAGGTTGTCAACTGCGATGACAAATATGTAAAGGGTTCCTTCCGCCCCCTGCCCCGGGATCTCGTAAGTAAAGTGATAAGAGCCCGCGGCGGCCATGGATACGTTGTTGCTTGTCCCGCCCACGTCAGAGTAATTTAGATAGACCTGGGCGACACCGCCGCCATCCTCAGCCTTGGTCCGCACGGTTAGGCTTTCGTTCATTTCGATCTGCGAGGGCATAGGGTCCATGAGTATTTCCGGCCCCCGGTTATCGATCACGGGCCGGATCACCGATATGACGTGTTCCGTGCCTGTGGCCCTGTTGTTGTTCACGTCCAGGGCCCGTATCCGGAAGGCCAGCTCCCCCTCCTCGTCGAAACCGGGCAGTGTATAGGAGTAATTATCGCCCTGCCCCGGCTCCATGCTTACATTCTCGGCCGCCTCGTCCCGGAACTCGTATATCAAATTCACCCGGGATATTCCCGCCTCGTCCCGGACCTCCGCCAGCACATCTATCTCCCGGGAGGTGTTAACCTCGGCGGGGTAGATAAGATTTGAAATAACAGGGGGTGTATCATCGGTTATCGTAATGTTGTAATCCCTTGAACGGTTCCAGTTGCCCTCGAGGTCGCGGGCAAGAAGGTTAAATTGTACCTTTCCGACGGTTTTTTGACCTGGTATAATGCAGGTCCAGTTCTCCCCCCTGCCGGAATTCTCCATACTAATGTTGTCTTTACCGCCTGAGGGCAGGGTGTAGTTCAGCCATACCTCCTGGACCCCGATATTGTCTTCCACCTCCCCCGTGATGGTAATATCGCTGCAGACATCGACTTCCCGGGGATGATCAGCTCCCAGTATCTCGGGCCTGTCATTATCCACTATGGTCAGCTTGCTCTCAGGCGTGAAGGCCAGGTTCTCCGCCTGGTCCAAAGCGTATATCACGTACCGCAGCTCGTTGTGGCGGCGGGAGACACTGATGTTAAGGCACCATTCCGTGCCGTTGAAGGACAAGCTTTGGTTCAACGATGAATTAACATCATGATCATACCAGTACTCGACGCTCACATTGGTGACGTTGAACTGATCCGTGACATTCGCCCTGAAAGTGAGCGGGTCACCGGTGGTCGCGTTCGGCGAGGTGAGATCGATTATGGAGGGCGGGGTGACGTCCACCGGCGCTACCAGGGGATATCTGTCTTTTGAGGCAGTGCTGCCGGAAAGGGCATAGGGCGCGCTCCATACATGGCCGTCATTGGAGGCGCCGGGATATCTTGATTCGTAGTCTGACCAGTAGTTACCCCCCCCCGCATGGTCAAACTCGTTGCCCGTGCCGTAGTCGTAGGCCTGGGTCCCCCCGTCGTTATTTTCGAAGAAATTGTTGTGGTGTACCGAGTTGTCACTGACCTTGTCGGACCAGGAAAGCATTATGCCGTAGCCACCGCTGTCTGATATGGTATTGTAGCAGACCTCGATGTTTGTGATCAAAGTCCCGCTCAGGTAGTTCATCATTCTTATCCCGTTCCCTTCGTTGGCCAGGAAGGTGTTGTTCTCCACCTTGCCGTTCTCGGTGTCGTATAATATCAGCCCGGAGTTGTAATTCCTATAGTCCGTGGTGCCGCTGGCGTGATGAAAAAAACAGTTCCTTACAACGAAATGGCTGGTAACGTTCCCGATGTACAGGCAGTAGCCTAGGCCCGAGCCGTTGATATCCCATTCCTCGATGATGTAAGGGTCCGAGCCGCTGCCCGTACCCTTAGATACCAAGTCCGAGGAAGCAATGTCCCCCTCGTCCTCTATCCTTGCCGGGACATGGTTCAGGAGGCTTCTATGAGTTGGCCAGGTGCGTTCTCCAATGCCCTTTTCTTGCGCCTTCCCTACCTTTGCCCGTATCTCTCCCGGCCTTGCATCCAAGGGCAGGAGCTGCATGAGCAATAACAGGCATAAAAATGCCGCTGCAACATGTATTTTTTTCATGGTATTCCCTTATATCGGGTGTTTCCGCTGAAAATAGATACTATTTGATAATATATTAATATTTTGCAGATAGCTATCCGCTGCGCATGATGGTATCCAATATGTCCAGCCACTTCTTTCTTGCCTGGGATATCTTGCCCGAGTCGAACCCGTTCTTCACCGCCTCCCTGGAAACGCGCTCGATGATCTTACGTAATTCTATGGCGTTGGGGTCGTCCTTGTCCACTTCGTACCTTTTGAACGTTTTCTCCAGCAGCTCGTTCCCTGTGTCGCCGGGCCCGATATCCGACAGGTCCACCATTATCAGGTCCAAAAGGGATAGAAGGGTGGTGCATTCCGAGCGTATCTCCTCCGCGGAGAGGCCGCCAAGGTCGCTCATGATGGAGCCCAGGCTCGTGCCCGATTCCCAGTGGGCGTGATACATCATTATGCCCATCATGGTGAAGCACTTGTCCACGTTCTCCCCGGTCTTTGCCGAGGTGGGATACCATTCAATCTCCGGGATATATACTTCGTCCTTTCCACCTTCCATGGCGCCCTTAATCTGGTTGAGTATCTTCTTGCTGTTCGGTCTGTCCTCCTTTGCCACCAGATCGGCCTTGTTGCCAGCGATCATCATCGGCGGAGGTAGGCCCTTGGTCACCTCCGCCACCTGGGTGAGCCAGTAGTCCGTCAGCGATTCCAGGCTCTCCTTCCTCAGCAGGTCGTGGACAAGGAGTATGCAGTCGGCCCCGGCTATGTACGTGGCCTGGGTCGCCCGGTATCCCTGTGAGCCTATAAGGTCCCATATCATCTCCACCATCAGCACCGATTCATCACCGGCTGTGAATTTAACCGATTTCTTGGAGACCCTGGCCCCGATGGTGCTCTTGTACTTCTCGTCGTACCTGTCCTTGACGAACCTTCTGATCATGGAGGTCTTGCCTACCGCGGAATTGCCCAGTAATACGACTTTTTTCTTGAATATTCTATTACCGACCTCTCGGGGCATCATCTATCACGGGCGAGAATAATGATTATACATATTTAAGTTATCGTCCACCTCCTGCCATTAAGACAAATATTAAATATATCCCGTCTTTTGGTCGTATCATACGGCTGTTCGGAGATTGATTGTATGAGGATAGTTCACCTGGGAGTGGGGGAGGCCTTTGACCAGGCCCTGCCCAACAACTCGCATTTGACAGAGGGGGCCGTCAAACTTCTACTGGACATAGGCTATTCGGCGCCAGGCCCTCTGTGGCGCCACGACAGCGATCCCGATTTCCTCGACGTGATATATGTAAGCCACGGCCACGCGGACCACTGCTTCGGCCTTCCCCCCCTCCTGGTAAGGATGCGGGAGGACGGGAGGAAAAAACCGTTGAAGATAGTGTGCGGCATGTGGTTAGAGGAGAAGCTGGAGAAGATCATAGACCTCGGCTATCCCGATACCCTGGAGAAGTGTGACTTCGATGTGGACATCCTTGGGGTCGGGGAAGGGGATACGGTGGACATAGGCCCCCTGGAGCTGAGCTTCGCACCCACCCTCCACTCCGTGGACAACCTCGGAGTGAGGATGACGGACGGGGCATCCACCCTGTTCTACAGCGGCGACGGCAGACCCACCCCGCCGTCCCTTGCACTCTGCCAGGGCGCCGACCTGGTGATACACGAGGCCTACCTGTTCCAGAGACAAATAAGCGGTCACGGCAATATCAAAGAGTTGGTGCAGGAAATGGAGGCTAGAGGGGTAAAGGCCCTTGCCCTGACCCACATCCAGAGGGGGTGCAGAAGGGAGATGATGGGGGAGATAACGGCGTATGCGGGGGGGCGGGAAATGGAGGTTTACCTTCCCATGCCAGGTGATGAACGCGTAATAGGGCCAAGTGTTTAATACTCCCGGAATATTATTTGCCAATGATGAACAATAACACCGTCATCCACCTGCTGCGCCACGGCGAGACCGCTTTCAATATCAAAAAGGTGTTCCGCGGCCGGACAGAGGTCCCTCTGAACGAGAACGGCCGGACACAGGGTGAAAAGGCGGCCCGATACCTGGAGACAAAGGCCATTGATAGGATATTTACCAGCCCCCTATCCAGGGCAATGGACACCGCGGAGACAGTTGGCAAGGCGGTTGGCGTGGAGCCGGAGACGGATGAGAGGTTCACGGGCATGAACTTCGGCAAGTGGCAGGGCCGTCCGCACTCGGAGATAAGGAAGGAGTACCCCGGGTTATACCAGGTGTACGAGAAGGCCATCCACCGCCTCAAGGTTCCGGGAGGCGAGACCCTGGATCAGGTGAGGGACAGGGTGTCGGCCGGGATAAGTGATATTGTCGGAAAGCACGTGGGGGAAACGGTGCTGGTAGTTACCCACAGGGTGATAATCAAGACCGCGTTGCTGAGCGTGCTGGACCTGCCCAGTTCCGGATTCTGGCGGTTCAAGCTGGACACCTGCGGCCTCACCACCTTGCGGGATACGGAACACGGCCTGGTTGTTTCCAAGTTCAACCAGACCCATTATCTTGGAGAGAGGGGGGGAGCGGGTGAGGATTTCTAGCAGGGGAGGTCAAGCAATAAATCTTAATATTTATGGAGTGATTGTTGTTATTAAAGGGAGGAGTGAGTTAGATCATGCCCGAGACCGAGAAAAATGACAACGAGCTCAGCGGCCAGATAATCATTTCCATGATAAATTACGTGCGGAAGAGATGGGGTGAGAGGGGTGTCAGTGACTTGGAAGGAGACACGGGTATCAAGGCGGGAGGGATAAAGGAAGGCATGTTCTATCCCTTGGATCACGCGGGCAAGGTCATGGCTCATGTAAAAGACCGCTACGGGCCCGAGAACATAAGGAAGATGGGCAGGTTCCAGGTAAAGGACATAGGGTTCAAGAGGTACCTGGCCCGCTTCGTGCCCCCTGAAAAGGTTCTCCGGTTGATACGGGAATCCTATCACAAGATGACTAAGGTCGGGACGATGGGAATCAAGGAAACCAAGGGGGGAGCGGAGATCACCATGACGGATTTCATCAAGAACGAGGACCTGGTTGAACTCTGGACAGGCGTATACGAGGGGGTTTTGGAGATGACCAGGACCAAGGGAAGCGTGGAAACCGATGCCGGAGAGCTCACGGACAAAGGTCTGGTGATATTCTCAGTGACATGGAAATAGTTGCCCTTGTAATCCGACGCCGGCTAAAAGGCTCAAGTCTCTTGGATCGAAGTTGATTGGTCGTAGGCTGTAACCATCTCTGTTTCTTACCAAAAGATTAAAATCTTCCCGCAGCCAATGTTATTCTATGATCCCAATGACGGCACCGGAATATGATTTTCCTCCATTCCGGCCCCCGAACGAGTCCAGCTCCGCGCTGATAAGGGTTACCCGTGGCTGTCCCTGGAACAGATGCCTTTTCTGCACCATGTACAAGGGAATGAAGTTCGAGATGAAGGATGTGGGGGAGGTAAAACGGGACATAGACCGGGCGGCGGAGATATTCGGCCCCCGGCGGATGGTTTTCATTGCCGA
>CAZUZU010000008.1:12725-21470 GCA_964624865.1 uncultured archaeon | reverse complement strand
CCCTTGTTCACGGGGATATAGAAGAGATAATGAGACATGTTCGAAAACGTTTTTCCAGGGCGGAGAGCGTTACCTCCTATGCCCGGGCCAGAACATTAAAGAACCTTGGGGCGGGCAGGCTGGAGAGGATAAGGAAGGCCGGCCTGTCAAGGGTCCACGTGGGGCTGGAGTCGGGGGACGCCAAGACACTGGAATTCTTATGTAAGGGGGTAACGCCCGAGGATATGGTGGAGGGGGGCAGGGCGGCCAAGGCCGCGGGCATAGAGCTGTCCTTCTACGTGCTGACAGGGGCGGGCGGCCCCAAGGGGCTGGAGCGGCATGCGGAGGCCTCGGCCCGGGTATGCAACGAAGTTGACCCGGACTTCATCCGCCTTAGGACATTGGTGGTGGAAAGGGGTTCCGGGCTGGAGCGGGAGACGGAGAAGGGGGATTACAGGCCCACCTCCCCTGTCCAGAAGCTTAGGGAGGTTAAACTGTTCCTTGCCGGTCTTTCAGTCACTGGCTGCGAGTTCGCATCGGACCACTTCACCAACAATATCTGGCTGGACGGAAAGCTGGTGTACAACGGGATATACGGTACTCTACCCCGGGATAAGGGGAAGATGCTTGACAAAGTGGAAAAGGCCATTGCCCGGCTGGAATCGTCACCGGTCCGAGCCGTGGACGCCACCGTTCTGAACCGGAGAGGGGACATAAGCCATCTATAGGCCAATGGGATCACTGTCTTAGGGCGTTAGATGTTCCTGCTGAGTCCAAGGTCTTTTTTCCAGTCGAGGTCTCCCCGGTCGATTCCGATTTGTCGCGGACCAGTATCTTGCGGAACTCCTCCACCACCAGGGCACTGAGAGAGATGGCGACTATCACCGCCCAGTCAACAGCCGTTATCGACGTGGTGTGGAAAGCCGCCTGTGCAAAGGGGATGTATACGATGGCCACCTGGGCAAGAACGAGGCCGGCGATAGAGTACATGAGCCATCGATTGGAAAAAGGCCTCAGCTCGAAAAGGGACAGGGTCTGAGACCTGCAGTTCAATACGTGGATAAGCTGGAATATCACGAATCCGGTGAATGCCAACGTCCTGGCCCTGGTCAAGGCATCGACACCCGGTGCTGCCGTCATCATCCCGTAATAGTAAAGCGTGATCGAGCAAACTGCCCAAACAATACCTATGAGGATAATGGATGATATGACATTTCTGGACAGCACCGGGTCATCCTTCTTTCTCGGCGGATTGTTCATGATGCCCTTTGCGCTCGGTTCAAAACCAAGTGAAATCGCAGGAGGCCCGTCCATTAACAGGTTTATCCAAAGTATCTGAACGGGAAACAGAGGTATCGGCAATCCTATCAGTGTGGCCCCGACAATTAAGAATATCGCACCGACATTCGAGGAAATCTGGTATTTCACAAATTTCTTGATGTTCGAATAGAGCTTGCGCCCCTCTTTTACGGCCCCGATAATTGTTGCGAAGTTATCGTCGGCCAGGATCATCTCGGAGCTTTCTTTGGCGACATCTGTCCCGGACTTGCCCATGGCTATACCGACATCGGCAGCGGTCAGTGCGGGCGCGTCATTCACCCCGTCTCCCGTCATGCCCACCACCTCGCCGTGGGATTTCAGTGCCTTTACGATCCTAAGTTTATGGGCCGGGGTGGCCCTAGAGTATATGGATACGGACTCGACAACCTCAAAAAACTCCTTGTCAGACATCCTGTCCAGTTCCTGACCTGCTATTACGCGGTCCCCGGGCTTTAATATTCTCAGCTCCCTTCCGATGGCCTTGGCGGTTCCCATCTGGTCACCGGTTATCATTACTATTCGAATGCCTGCGCGCTGAGCATTGGCCACCGCCCCCTTCACCTGGGCCCTGGGCGGGTCCATCATACCTACCAAGCCCAAGAATATCAGGTCGGATTCCGTCTCTTTCTTCAGTCGCTTGTCATCAAGGGTCTTGTCCGTGCGGATGTCATCGATGATATCGTGCCTGAGCTCTTCAGGTATTACCCTGCAGGCCACCGCGAGCACCCTTAGCGAATCACGGGCGAGCTCCTTGTTCTGGTTGGTAATGACCCTCTTGTCAAAGGCGCTCATCTTTTTGACTTGGCCCTTCTCATAAACGTATCTGCACTTTGCCATTATCGAACCCGGGGCACCCTTGGAAAAAAGGACCAGCGAGTCGTCATCGATGTCGATGTCCCTTGCTATTCTGTCTATTATTTTCGACGGGTCGCGCATATTGCCTTCCGGTTTATTTTTGGGTGAATAAATGTGAATTGTCGACATCATCATGCGCTCCTCGTCGAACACCACCTCGCCCATCCGGTTGAAATAAGTGCCGAGGTTCTTGTCGTCCATCTTCGCCTTTCGACCCAGGGTTGTTAATGCGCCCTCCGTGGGATCTCCCAATACAAACCAGATGTCCTTGTCCTTTACCAGTCTGGCGTTGTTTGCCAGGGTGGATGCAATAACCACGGCCGAAAGCCCGGGCTCTGACGGCACCCGGACCTCCCCCTTTCTCTTTCCTGTTCCGATAAACCGCCCCATCGGGTTGTAACCGGCACCTGTCACACGGTAGGAATCCCCGGTTCCCGCAACGATTCGGCGGACTGTCATCTCGTTCCTGGTGAGGGTGCCCGTTTTGTCAGTGCAAATAACTGTGGTCGAGCCCAGGGTCTCAACGCTTGCCAGTCTTCTCATTATCGCGTTCTTGCGGGCCATCAGGAGCATTCCGAAGGTAAGGGTGACGGCAACCACCACCGGCAGGCCTTCCGGGATCACCGCCACTGCAAGGGAAACACCGGTAAGAGCGGGTGTAAGCCAGTTGTTCGGGTTTGACATTATCCCCCATACGAAGATCGATGCGGCAATGAGCACGGCAAACGCGCCTATTTTTTTGCCAAGCGCATCCAGCCTCTTCTGAAGATGTGTTTGTTCCTTATCCTCCTCTTCGGCCACCATGCCTGCGATGTTCCCTACCTCCGTTCTCATTCCCGTGGATGTAACGATCGCCCGCCCGCTGCCGTTGGTTACCGTGGTGCCCATATAGACCATGTTCACCCTCTCTGCCAGGGGAACCTTGTGACGGATATTGACGGCCCTTTTCTTTACGGGAATGGATTCGCCTGTGAGATGCGCCTCGTCCACCTCCAGCTTTCCCCCCAGGATGAGACGGGCGTCCGCCGGTATTTTCATACCCGGTCTCAGCAGCACCACGTCGCCGGGAACGAGCTCCGCGGAGGATATCTCCTCCTTTTCTCCGCTCCGGATGACAGTACACGTGGGCTCGCTGAGCTCCTTTAAGGTCTCCAGGGCCTTCTCCGCCTTGTACTCGGTCCAGAAACCGAACAACGCGTTGATTACTACTACCACCAGTATTACCACCCCGTCCAGTCGATGCCCGGGAATGAAGAAACAGATCACTGCGGTGAACAGAAGGATGACGATCAAGATGTTGGCGAACTGCCTGAGGAATTTTACCGCCGGAGACACCCTCTTCTTCTCCTTTACAGCGTTCTTTCCGAATTTCTGCCTTCGTTCTCGGACCTCTGTCTCGTTCAGTCCGCTCTCAGTGTCCGTTTCAAGCAGGTCTACGAGCCAGTCGAGATCATAGAGGTGGGTCTTGGTGGGCTCTCCTTCCATGCCACGTGAAATCGGAGTATATGGTAAAAAGAGCATGTTTACCTTTTACGGAAGAATAGAATAGATACATCCGGCCGCAGTGTCCGATGTGTAATCCTTGGAGTTAAAAAACAGGCAATCCCTCGCCGGCCTGTGAACATCACTTTTTGTTCGTTATCTTCCTCAATATCTTCTCGTGCTCCTTGTCCGAGATGTTGAGGGCGTCTCTGAGGGCCAGGAGAATAGCTTCCTCGTCGTGTGTTATTACCCCGTCCTCCAGAGCCTGATTGAGGGCGTTTCGATACGTATTGAACTCTCTTCTGCTGGCAGAGGATTTTGCCCTGATCATATCCAACAAGGCGCTGTGTTCCTCGTCCGATATCTCCAGGCTGTCCCTCAGGGAGCCCAGTATTGCCTCTTCGTCATCGGTTATTATGCCGTCCTCCAAAGCCTGGTTGAGGGCCCCGCGGTAGGCATCGAGCTCCTTCAGATACAGCACGTCCATAATGGTATGACCGTTTTCCTTTCCTCTGCCCGCTCCCCCGTTCTTGGGAATAAGCGCGGCCGAGGTCGCCCTTTCCTCAATTGTCCTGTCTATCCAGGAGGGGAAGTAATGGAACGAGTATATGATATTGGGTACCATGGAGCAAAAGAGGTCTTGGTTCTTCAGCTCTTCCATCAGCTCGTTCATTTCCTTCATCGATCCGAACCAAGCGGCGAGCAGTATAAGGGCGTGTAGGTTTGCAAAGGTCTGCGTTCTCAAGATCGCCTCCGAAAAATCGTTGTTGAGCATGGTGACGGTCTCGGCCCTGTCAATCCCCTCTTTCAACCTCAAATGAATGGTGGCGAATATGCAATCCGACCGTTCCGGCGCGAGGTCCAGGGTCATAAAGACCGCCTCGTTCTCCAGCAGTCTCTTCAGTCTCCTTCGCACGGTCTTGGGAGACACCCCGAGTTGACCGGCCAGGTCGGAATAGGATCTTCGGGAATCGTAACGAAGCTCGTTTATTATTCGGTAATCCAAATGGGTAAGCCTTGGCTTGGTGTTGTTATTCCCCCGAACCAGGTATTGAATACCGATCATGGGTTCGACGATCTTAACCTCTTCCTTGACGAAATCCATATATTGCTCCATCAGGGAGAGATCGGGAAGATATGCGCTGATATATACGTTGTTTCCGCCTGCCGGGGAATAACCGAGGGTGAACTCATTGTTTTTCAGGGTGGGAGTGATATCCTCGACGTTCCCAAGGTCGGAGCGGCCATGAACGAGAACGCTAATGCAGCCCAAAACGGACGGGTTCGGCCTGGCGGCGAATCTTGTGATAACGCCGCTTTCCGTCAGTGCCTTCATCCTCTTGTGCACCGCGGTGGCGGAAATGCCGAGCTCCCCGGCAAGATCCCTCAGGGAACGCCTGGAGTCGTGAAGAAGCATCTTTACCATAGACCTGTCAACATCGTCCATGAAATGGGTTTAAGGCATCGAATATATAAATTATTTATTATAACCGATGCGGCCGGGTTCGGGATCTCTTTAACTTTTCAATATGGGGGTTGCATCCGGATTAAATCATCGGGGGAGGTAGGCCATCTGATAATTGTGGGTATCGGGCCATTGGTAAAGTTGGGCGCATCCCTTTATCAGGCCTCTTAGGGTTTGAAAACTTCCCTGCCGAGCCATTTGCCTCTCCAGGGCTCGTTCTTGAGAACAAGGAGCAGCGCGTGATGCCCCTTTTCTATGACGGCAAGATAGCTAAGCAGCTCCCGGCCTCCCTGATCGGAGAACCTGTGGGCGAGCGAGGAATAGAACTCGTGGGCTGCGAGCTCAGCTTCTATCGCGCCGTCGAGAACGGCGTCCGCGTCCACGCCTTTTTTCAGCACCTGCCTATCGAAACCGGGAACAGGCGTATCCTTGGGAAGGACAACCCTACTTTGGGGGAACCTGTTCTCGAACATCCGGGTGAGGAACTCCCTGTGCCCCTCCTCTTCCTCGGAAAGGAACCCCAATCTATCTTTGATGAACGGGTCGCTTATCTTCGAGGAGAGCTTGGAATAGAAGTTCCTGCTCTCAACCTCGCTTTTTATGGCATAGAGGAGCAGGTCTTCCACTGGATCGTTTTTCACGTCCATATCCTATCCCTCCTTGTTCTTCCTTCTTCTCTTATTTCTTCCCTTCCCTTTCTGTTTCTTTTCTTAACCCCTTTCTTTCCCGCCTTTTCCCCTTCCTTTGTCCCCTTCGGTCTTTTTATCTTCCTTATCTTGATCTTGCCCAGGGATTTGGGGTCAACGGGCTTCTTCACCATGATCTTCTTGCTGGTTACCGCGTTCTTGATGTAGTCCTGCATTTCCGCGGCGTATTTCTTCTCGATCTTGAGCATGAAGTAATGGCTCATCTCCATGTCGGCCAGGTATTCGAACATCTTTTTGAGCTCCTCGTTTTTATCCAATGCCTTGGCCATCTGTCGATAGAACATCATGGCCTCGAGCTCGGCCTTCATGGCGTAGTAGAATATCCTCTGGGGCTTGACGTTATCAGAGACGTGGTCGAGCTGGGGCACCGGAACCGGCGTACCGTCCGGCAGCTTTATTTCCTCCTCGGGAAACAGCTTCGAGTAAAGCGTTTCCAGTATCAATCTATGGCCGTTCTCCTCCTTTGCAAGCAGCCTGAGCTTGTCCTTGACAAAGGGATTGCTCAACTTGTTGGCCAGCTTGTTGTAGACAGAGTTTGCCTCCGCCTCGCTCTTCATGGCCGCGAGAAGAACGGTCTCCAGGTCGAACTCCATGACATCGCCGGTCTCTCCGTTCATTATTCCTCATCCTGTTTGCATATTCCCTTTCCGAATTTTATCGATCTTGCTCGAAGCTCAGACAGGAGCGAACTTAGCAGTGAAGTGTCTCAGGGAGGGCGGCTCCCAGACGATCTTGTAGCCCCTTATTTTGTCAGCTCTCTTCATTATCTCGGCGGCGGCCTTGACTACCACCCCCATGTGCTGATTGGTGTAGACCCTTCGGGGTATTGCCAATCTTACAAGCTCCAGCTCGGGGTATTTTTCCTCGCCCGTCTCGGGGTCCTTGGAAGCGAACATGACGCTGCCGATCTCAACCGCCCTGATCCCGGCCTCCCGGTACAATTCAAGTGTAAGGGCCTGGCCGGGAAAATGCTTCTGCGGTATGTGGGGGAGAACGGCCTTGGCGTCTATGTATATGGCGTGGCCCCCCGGGGGCTGGATTATGGGTATTCCCTGGGAGGCGAGCCCGTCCCCGAGGTACTTGGTCTGGCCCACCCGGTATTTCAGATAGTCGAAGGTGGTGGCCTCCATGAATCCCCTGGCCAGGGCCTCCAGGTCCCTTCCCGCCAGGCCTCCGTAGCTCAGGAAACCCTCTGTGATTATGAGCCTCTCCTTTATCCTGGTGAACAGCTCGTCGTCCCTGCATGCCAGCAGGCCGCCGATGTTCGCTATCCCGTCCTTCTTGGCGCTCATGGTGAACCCGTCCACGTAAGAGAACATCTCCCGAACGATGTCCCTGATATCCTTGTTTTTATAGCCCTCCTCCCTGGTCTTAATGAAGTAGGCGTTCTCCGCGAACCTGCAGGCGTCGAAGAAGAACGGAATATCGTGTTCCTTGGCCACCTCGGCCACCTCCCTTATGTTCGCCATTGAAACGGGCTGGCCACCTCCTGAGTTGTTGGTGATCGTCAACATGATGATGGGGATGTTCTCCTTTCCGTGTTGGGATATTGCGGACCTAAGCTTTTCTATGTCCATGTTACCCTTGAAGGGAACCACCTTCTGGATGTCGAATGCATCGTCGTTCACAAGGTTTAGGGCCCTTCCCTGGCGAACCTCGATATTCGCCCTGGTGGTGTCGAAGTGCATGTTGTTGGGTATTACCACGCCCGGTCCAACAAGGTTGTGGAATAGGATACTCTCCGCCGCCCTTCCCTGGTGGGTGGGAACGAAGTTCTCGAACCCGAAAAGCTCCATCACAACGTCCTTGAGG
Organism: uncultured archaeon; assembly: GCA_964624865.1. Lineage (GTDB taxonomy): Archaea > Thermoplasmatota > Penumbrarchaeia > CAZUZU01 > CAZUZU01 > CAZUZU01. The sequence continues at coordinate 13,850 of CAZUZU010000008.1, read as the reverse complement.
GAAAAGTAGTTCCTGCACATGGCGTACGCCTCGTCCCCCAGCATTATTCCCGACCATTGATTGTCGCTCATTGCCGCAGTGCCGGAATCGGTGAGAAGGTCGATGAAAACATCCTTCGAACATATGTTGAATGTATTGTAATCCGCTTTCCTAAGGATCTCCTCCCTTTCCTCCCTGGTGGTCCTCCTGATGGGTTCCACAACCTTTATCCTGAAGGGCTCGGCCCAGTATTTGTCTGTCTCCTCGCTCTTGTCCATATATATCACCGGTTTATGCCCGCCCGGGCGGGCCGTGTTACGTAAATGGGTAATGTGGCTCTATATTTATATTTATTTCATGATTTGGTACCTTTGCCGGCCTGGGTGCCGTGTGGCCAATCTTTCATCGCGACAGCACTTTGTCTTTGAAGGACAGTGTGTTCTTGTGATGTTTCTTTTCCGATTCCAGGATGTTGTAATGCTCCGTCTCCATGTCGGCGAGATAGTCCAGCACCTTTCTTACATCTGGCCTGTCCCCGAAACGGTCGGCAAGCGATTTGTAGAACTTCTGGGCCGCGAGCTCCGCCTCCATTGCCTTGTCCAACAGCTCGTCCAAGGATAGGCTCTCGTCAAGGGCCAGCGCGGGGAGCGGGATCGGAGATTCCTCAATGGTGGTTATCTCCTCGCCGGGGAACAAGTCATTGAAAATAGACTCTATCACCCGCTGGTGGTTCTCCTCCTCCCTGGCCAGGAATTCCAGTCTTTGGAGCATGAAGGAGGTGTCGGCGTCCCTGCACAATCCGTAGTAGAAATCCTTGGCCTCCAGTTCGCTGGTGTGGGCCACCACGAGAAGGTCCTTGACAAGATAATCCTGAAGGTCCACGCTAATCCTCCCCCATGTGCCGTTCCAACAATCCGTCCATGTCCTTGAAGTACTTCATCTCGCCTTCCAAAATGCGGTAGTGACTCATCTCCATGTCGGCGAGATAATGGGCTATCTTGTGGAACTCCGGCTCGTCGAGGAACCTCCGGGCCAGGATTTGATAGAATTTCCTGGCAGCCAGCTCGGCTTCCATTGCCTTCTCCATCACCCCGCTCACTGTATTTTGCTCGTTTATGGAGAATATCTCCATGTCAGGGACGGGGA
>CAZUZU010000008.1:0-12715 GCA_964624865.1 uncultured archaeon | reverse complement strand
TTTTGATATCTTCATCCGGGTAGTGTGCCTTATAAAGGCGTTCAACTACCTTACCGTGCTCTTCCTCTTCTCCGGCAAGGAAGCGCAGCCTGTTCCTCAATATAGGACTTCGGACCTTGTTGGCCAGCATGTCATAGATACGCTTGCTGTCTTGCTCGCTCTTCAAACCGGCGAGTATCAGATCGCGGGTGTTGAGATCGTCTGGTTCCATGTTGATTGCCTCCTGTCTGCCTCGGGTAAGTGTATTCTGATCATTGGATCCCCCTTCAACCTGTCTCCGGCCAATGCCGGGCCGTCCATGGAATTTATCCAGCTCCTTTTACTGTATTCGCTTACGGGCCTATGTGCATCATCTGCCAGACCTCGTCGTAATCTTCCATCCGGTCCATCTGCTCCTTCTCCAGCTCAAGGAGCTTGTAGTGCCCCATCTCCATAACGCCGAGGTAGGCCATGGCCTTCTTCACAGTCTCGTTGTTGATGAAGCGCTTGGACAGGGAGTCATAGAAGTCCGCGGTGGCCAGCTCGGCTTCCATGGCCTGGGCCAGCACCTCGCTGGGCTGGATGTTTTTCTTGTCCGTGTCTATATCCGGCAGGGGCACGGGCGTTGTCTCCGGCAGAACGATCTTCTTTCCGAGGTTGTTCTTTATGTATATTTTCTCCAAGAACTTCTTGTGGCCGCTTTCCTCCCTGGCAAGGAACTCCAGCCTTCCCTTCAGGAAGTCGTTCTCGATATCCCGGGCCAGGTTAGTGTATATTTCCCTGCTTTCCACCTCGCTCTTGATGGCGGCAAGCAGCAGGTCGTCCAGCTCGTAGGAGCTAATGTCCATGTTCATCACTCTCCCTCTTCCCCGGCCCCTCCCCTCTGGCCAAGCTCCCTGTCCAGCATGTACAATGCTTTCCCCTCGTCACCGATAAGCTCGAGCTTGCCCACGATCTCCGAGGTGGAATCCTCTTCCTCCACCTGCTCGTCCACGAACCACTGGAGCATGCTCCTGCTGGCGTGGTCCCCGGTCTCGATCGCCAGGTCCACCAGGCCGTTGATCATGCCGGTGACGTTCTGCTCGTGGGCATAGGCGTCCTGAAAGGCCTTCAACGGCGAGCCCCATTCCATGGGCGGTGCGTCTATACCGTCCAGCTGAATGTCCCCTCCCCTGTTGACCAGGTGGTCGAAGAAACGCATGGCGTGTTCCTTCTCCTCCTCGGCCTGGAGCCTCATCCAGCGGGCGAATCCGCTGAGGTTCTGCTCCTCGAAATAGGCGGACATCGCCAGGTAGAGGTATCCTGAGTACAGCTCCGCGTTGATCTGCTCGTTTATCTCCTCTTCCATCTTCTTTTCTATCATATATCATTCCTCCTTTTCTATTATATCCAGTTCCTTGTGTTTTTCATATATGTCCCGGGCCAGCCGGTCCAATTCCTTGAAATCCTTTTCCATGGGATGGCCGTTTATATACACGGGGTCCAGAAGTTCCACCTTCAGGTTCGGTATCATGTCCTTGATAGTGTTCACTGTCTTGCCGCCCCAGCCGTAGGACCCTACCACCGAGGCGAACCTGGTCTTAGGCCGCAGGATATTGGCAAGGTAGGTGGCGTTGAGGGCGTAAGGGTGGGGGCCGAGGTGTACGGTGGGCGTTCCCACCACCAGTGTGGCCGCGTCAACAAGTGCCATGGCAAGCTCTCCCACGTCGCTCTCGCTAAGGTTGAACAACTTCACCTCAACCCCGAGCCTGACAAGGGAATCCGTCAATCGCTCCACCATCGCCCTGGTCGAGCCGTGCATGCTGACGTAAGCGATCACTGCCTCGTTCTTCACGCGGTCGGAGACCCAATCGCGATATGCATCGATGATGAACTCCGGCTTGTCGTACAGGGGGCCGTGGCTCGGTGCGATTATGTCTATGTTGTAGTCCTCCAGCCTCTTCAGATGGTTCCGGATATTGTTGCGGAAGGGCATCATGATCTCCGCGTAATACCTCTTGGCACCGCTGTAGACGTGACATTTGTCCCTGACGTATGTCTCGCTCGTAGCATAGTGGGAGCCGAAGAAGTCGCAGGGGAACAGGATCCTCTCCTCCCTCAGGTAGGTGAGCATGGTCTCCGGCCAGTGTACCCAGGGCGCCTTGATGAACTCCATGGTCCTGCCGCCAAGCTCCAAAGTATCCCCGTCCCCCACCACCTGGAATCTTTCCTCCGGCACGTGGAGGAGGAGGGAAAGGAACTTCTTGCATTTCTCGTTGGTCACCACCTTTGCGTCGGGATACAGGTCGAGGACCAGTGGTATACTGCCGGAGTGATCCTGCTCCGCGTGATTGGAGATCACGTAGTCAATTTTCTCGTCCAGCTCCTCCAAGCCGTGGAGGAATTCCTTCTCCGTCCTGGGGTCGGCTGTGTCTATCAGGGCGGTTTTGTTCTCCCCTTTTACCAGGTAGGAGTTGTAGCTTGTTCCCTCCGGCAGGGGTATCAGCTCGTCGAAGAGCCTCCTGTCCCAGTCTATGCTTGCTATCAAATGGACTCCCGGCCTGATCTTTTGGACCGCCATCGCTCATTCCTCCACTTTCTCGAACTCGCTCTTTCCCGCTCCGCAGACAGGGCACACCCAATCCCCGGGAACGTCCTCGAAGGATGTTCCAGGGTCCACCCCGCCGTCCGGATCGCCCTCCTCCGGATCGTATATATAGCCGCAAACTGTGCAAACATACTTGTCCATGGTTTTCACCTCCTTTTTTATGCCGGACAGTTCGTCTGGTCCGGTCAGTTCCTTACTTTACGTCTCACTTTAAACGCCCTCATCCCTTGTCCGGGCCAGGTATGTCGGTGCGTTCTTCTGGGTCTTTCCCTTCAATACCCTGTGATAGTAGCTGTAAGTCATCGGGTCCCCGCTTTTAAGGATTATGGAGTTCTTTATACTGCCGAAGAACAGGGTATGGGTGCCGCAGTCCCTGGTATCGATCACCTCGGCTTCGAGGTAGCCCAGCGCATGCTCCGTGACCACCGGTGCGCCCGTTTTCCCCACCAGGTGGTCGACGCCCTCGAACTTGTCCAGGTCGCGGCCGGAGCGGAAGCCGAACCTGCCTATGAACCTCATGTCCGCCTCCCTGGACAGTATGGACACGGAGAATACGGAGCTGGCGGATATGTATTTGTGGGTGAGGTTCTTCTTGTTGACGGCAACAGTGATAAGGGGCGGCTCCGCAGAGACCTGAACCACGGTATTGGCGATCTGGCCGTTATACTTCCCGTCCTTTACCGACGAAACGATGTACATGCCGTAGCTGACCTTGCTCAGGGCGTTCTCTTCCATTTTTAACCTCCCGTTTTCCCCTTGTTCACCTTATCTTTAACAATGAGTCATCCGGTTACCGCTTTTAAGGCTTATGGAGGTCTTTGCCGCATTCCTGTAAAAGATGCTTACGTGGCCTTTATGTCTCTATTTTCCCTCCCCGTCAAAGCCCCTGCGGGTTTATGTCGTACCAGTAGCCTGTGGAGTTCATGTGGTCCAGCTCGTCGCTGAGCAGGGCAAAGTGGCTCTTCTCCTGCTCGATGATCTTTTCCAGCACGGCCTTTACCCCGGGGTCTTCCGCGTCGGCCATGACCCTGGTGTAGTAGTCGATGCTCCTCTCCTCGGCGTCCATGGCTGTGTGCAGGGCCTCGAGCTCGTCGGCGTCCGGCTCCACCCCGGCCCCTTCCGGGTCCTTGGGGAATACCGGCAGGTCCTCGTATTTCTCGCTGGTTTTACTAAGCTCTCCCAGGTCTATCTCGGGGACATCGTCCCTGAATATCTGCCGGAAGGTCTCCAGGTGCTGCATCTCGTCCGCCGCCAGGCTCTCGAACACGCTGCGGCCCATGGAGCTGTTACTCCGGGCCGCCGCTTTCTTGTAAAAGTCGTGCCCATCCCTCTCCATACGGATGGCCGTTTCCATGGCCTGCTTGAGGTCCATGGGGTCACCAGTTCTCTGCAAGCAGCTGGAAATGGGCCCTGGGATGCGCACAGGCCGGGCACAATTCCGGCGCCTCCTTGCCTTCGTGGATGTAGCCGCAGTTGTTGCACTTCCAACGCACCACCTTGTCCTTCTTGAACACCGTTCCTTCCTCGATGTTCTTCAGAAGGCCCAGGAATCGCTTCTCGTGCTGCTTCTCCACCGCCGCGATATTCCTGAACACCTCGGCGATGTCGGAGAAGCCTTCCTCCTCCGCGGTCTTGGCAAAGCCCGGGTACATCTCCGACCACTCGTGATGCTCGCCCTCCGCCGAGGCCTTCAGGTTCTCAGCCGTGGCCCCGATCCTTCCGGCTGGGTATGCGGCGTCTATCTCCACGTCGCCTCCCTTGAGGAACTTGAACAGCCTCTTGGCATGCTCCTTCTCGTTCAGTGCGGTCTCCTGGAATACGTTCCTTATCTGCACGTAGCCGTCCTTCTTTGCCCGGGAAGCAAAGTAATCGTACCTGTTCCTGGCCTGGGATTCCCCGGCAAATGCGGTCAGCAGGTTCTTTTCCGTCTCTGTTCCTTTTATATCTGGCATATTTTACATCTCCGTATTCAGCTCTTCCACAGTCCGTGGATGTTGCAGTGCTCTCTCGCCTCGAGCTTGTCCGCTTGTACCTTGAACTCGGCTTTGGGGTGGTCTCCCGGCCCGAGGAACTTGCGGTATGAAACACCGTCAGCTATCAGCTGTATCCATTCGATGTGGTGCTTTTCCTCCATGGGATGGTCCTGGTTCTGGCCCACCTTCACCACTACGCCGTTATCCGTCTTTTCGATATAGGGAACGTGTTTTTCGGTGGAAGAGTCCTCGGTTTTCTCTTCAAGCAGTGTCATGGCCTCCCCGCAGCACACCAGCTCTCCGACGCCCTGGTGAAGCACCTCGACGATGTTCCCGCATACCTCGCATTTGTAGACTTCCAATCTCTTTGTCATGTTTTCACCTCTTTTTTCCATAGATGGGTGATGCGCGGACAAAAGCGACTTTATCCCTGTCCCGCCCCGCCAAACACATGCCGTATCTCTGTCTTATGTTCTGCCCGCTGCAATTCCAAACATCCTTATCTTATCCCGGTCTTATGGAAAGTAATGGGCTTTACCGCCGAACTTATATATTAGGGTTTTGTTAAAGTTATTAATCCGCACAGATCGGTGCGAGTTGAGGCCGATATGGACGATTAGAGGTGGGCCGACAGCCTCTGTTAAAGTCGTTGGCCCCGCCAATATGGTGATGACAGATCAGAGAACCTCTGCTGACAGTGAAAAGCGATGCCCAGGCCGTGTTCGTGATCAGGCCTAACCGATTCCTGGCCCTGGTGGACCTGGAGGGGGTGGAAGACCGGGTTAAGGTGCACGTGCACGACCCCGGTCGTTTGGAAGAGCTGCTTTACCCCGGCAATCCTGTCCTTATCAAGCGGGAGCCCAAGCCGGGAAGAAAGACCAAATGGGACCTGCTGGCCGCCCGAAAGGGGAAAAGGTGGGTCTTCGTGCACTCCGGCTATCACCGCGTCCTTGCGGAAAGGATACTCGCCGACCCGGATATCTCGCCCCTGGGGAAGGTGGATGATGTAAGGCCGGAGGTGACCTTCGGCGGCTCCAGATTGGATTTCCTGGTGTCAAGGGCCGGAGGGGAAACCGTGCTGGAGGTCAAGGGATGCACCCTTGCCCAGGACAATGTTGCCTTGTTCCCGGACGCGCCCACCGCAAGGGGAAAGCGGCATCTGGAAGAGCTGACCAGGCTGAAGGTGGAGGGTTATGACGCAGCCGTCGTGTTCCTTGTATTTGCCCGTGGTGAATGCTTTGCCCCGAACACCGCCACCGACCCGGATTTTTCCCAAGCCCTGGTCACGGCACTGGAGCAGGGGGTGGAGGCCCACGCACTGGGGTTGGAGTACGGGGACGGCGTGATATCCTACAGGGACGTGATACCACTATGCTTGGGTAAAGGAATAAAAAACAAGGGTGGATAGAGTATATGAATGGGCGAAGTGTATTGGTAGATGGGGCGTATGGGTAGGCGGAGCATGGTGGTGGGCATAGCTGGAAGCGGAATGTTAGGCACGGGGGAAAGGTTTACAACAACATATATAAGAAAGAGGTTCCATAATCCCTTACCGAGTGTTAACACCGTAAAGAGGGATGAAGATGTTAGAGCTAAATCACGTGGCAGTGGAAAGGGACGGCAAGGAGATAATCAAGGACCTCAACCTCAAGATGGAACCGAACAGCATCCTTTCCGTTATAGGCACAAACGGCACCGGCAAGAGCACCCTTGCCTACACGATCATGGGCCTTTATCCGATCAAGAAGGGGTCCATAGTTTTCCGGGGCGAGGATATATCCAAGGCGGAGGTGTGGGAAAGGGCCAGGCTGGGCATAACCCTTGGATGGCAGGAGCCGGCCCGTTTCGAAGGTATATCGGTGAAGAAATTCATGAGGATATGCGCCGAGCAGGGCTGCGTCCTCGGGGACGAGGAGGAGGCGCTTCGGTCTGTCGGTCTGAACCCGGATAAGTACATGGACCGGGCGGTGGACGAGACCTTGAGCGGCGGGGAGCGAAAGAGGATAGAGCTAGCGTCGGTGCTTCTCATGAAGCCCGCCCTGGCGATCCTGGACGAGCCGGACAGCGGTATAGACATGGCCACCTTCGACACCATAGTGGAGGCCATCGAGAGCCTGAGGAGCAAGGGTTCCTCGGTCATACTCATCACCCATCACCCCGAGATACTCAAGATCGCGGACAGGGCCGCCCTGATGTGCAAGAACACCATACTGAAGCAGGGCACCCCGGACGAGGTGGCCACCTTCTTCGAGGAAGAGTGCATGCCCTGCGACGTCGAGGACTACACCATGAAGGAAGACAAGGCAGTGGAGGCGGTTTGAATGTACGAGAGAGCATCGTATGTGGGTGGACGGACGGCACCAAACTGCGGCAATCCGGTGGTGATATGATGGATACCACCAAGGAGTTCGAGGCCCTGGTCAAATACCTGGAGGACGAGGGCTACGACAGATCGGACATCAACGGCCTGGTGGTGAACCAGGACAAGGTCCTGCTGGCCAAGGGGCCCGAGGGCGTGGAGGTGAAGACCAAGGGCATAAAGGACGGCCTGGAGGCGGAGGTCAGGGTTAAGCCAGGAGTGAAGATACCAACACCGATCCACATGTGTTTCGGCGTGCTGCCCAAGGAGGGACGCCAGGTGATAAGGAGCAAGTTTTTGATAGGCGAAGGGGCCGAGGTATCCTTCCTGAGCCACTGCATTTTCCCCAACGCTGTGAAGATAGAGCATCTGATGGAGGGTGAGATCGTGCTGGAGAAGGGGGCCAGGATGGAGTACTTGGAGCAGCATATCCACAACACTGAGGGGGAAATAATCGTTAAACCGAAAGCAAAGGTAAAGGTGGGCGAGGGCGCGTTCTATTCCAGCGAGTACAATCAAAAGGCGGGGAGAGCTGGAAAACTTGACATCAACTACGTGGTGGACGTGGCCAAGAACGGGGCGGCCTACATGACAATGAAGGCCTACGGCATGAAGGACGACGAGGTGAACGGCCACGAGGAGATAATACTCAACGGGGAGGGGGCCAACGGCATAATCAAGACCCGGGTCGTCCTAAAGGACAGGTCCAAGAGCGAGGTGTGGAACATCACCAAGGGCAATGCCGCCGGGTGCAGGGGTCACGTGGACTGCACCGAGATAATACTGGACGATGCCGTTGCAAAGGCCATACCCCTGGTCGAGGCATCCCACCCCAAGGCCAAGGTGACCCACGAGGCAGCCATAGGCAGCGTGGACTCCAAGCAGCTCACCACCCTCATGGCCCGGGGCCTGGACGAGGACCAGGCCATAGACGTCATCGTGAGCGGCATGCTGGCCGACTAGAAATAATAATTATTTTCCATGGGGTGGCCTTTTTGCTTGTGACGGTGGTGTTTCGGAGCACTGGCCGCGTCAACTTCTAATTCCCGTGATGGTGCCCCTCCAGCATGTGATGGTAGTGTTTCGGGGGCATGAGGTTTGAGAAAGCCCTTTCCACCACCTCGCTCAGGGCGGGGTGGATGTGCATCGAGTTCATCACTGGAACAGCGCTGCCCCTTTCAAGGTACATGAGATTGATGACCTCGTGTATGAGGACCGAGGCCTGGGGTCCGATTATATGGGCCCCGATTATGCTCATATCCTTCTTGGTTACGATGACCTTGGCGAAATATTTCTTCAGGGCCATCGCTTCCCCCTTTGCAGTGTCCTCGTATCTTTGGAGCCCGATCAGTATCTTGTCCTCTCCGTGTTCCTTGAGGGCCTCCTTCTCCCCCATCCCCACCCCGGCTATCTCCGGGTGGGTGAACACGGCGTGGGGCACGGCGTGGTAGTCGGGCTCCATCTTTTTGTCCTGGGCCGCGTTGTAGAAAACGATCCTGGATTCGTAGTTGGCCACGTGCTTGAACAGGTGTTTGCCCGTGGCGTCCCCCAGGGCCCATATGCCGGGCTGCGAGGTCTCCAAATATTTATTGGTCAAGATCCAGCCCCTCTTGTCCGTCTTTATCCCCGCCTTTTCGGGGTGCAGGATATCGGAATTTGAGGCCCTTCCCGCGGCCACCAGCACTTCATCCGCGGTCACCGCGATCTTCTTGTCCCTGCCCCGGTCCTTGGCTATGATCCTTTTCTTTCCGTCCTTTTCCTCCACCGCCCCGACCTCGTGATTCGTGAGTATCTTCACGTGTTTTCCTAGCTCGTGCTTGGCAAGTGCGGATATCTCGGGCTCCTCCTGTTTTAGTAACCTGGGGTTCCGGCCCAGTATGATCACCTTGGAGCCCATTGCCGAGAAGAAGTGGCCGTACTCGGCGGCGATATATCCTCCGCCTATTATGGCTATCGTCCCCGGCAGTTTCTTGATGCCTATTATGGTGTCGCTGGTGTGATAGTTTACCTTGTCCAGCCCCTTTATCGGGGGTATGAGCGGCTTGGAGCCGGTGCACAGAAATATTAAATCCGACTTTATCTCCTTGCCGGAGACCTTGAGGGTGTAGGGGGCGGTGAAGGCCGCCGGCTGGTCATAATAGTCTATATCGGGTGCGTGGGATAGGCCGTGGCGTATCGCCTCGATGTCCCCTTTGATCGAGGTACGCATCCGGTCCATGACCTTATCAAAGTCAACTTTCCCTATCTTTGCGTCGATGCCGAACACCTTTGACCTCTGGATAGTCCGGACCACGTCCGCGGGATAAAGCAGTATCTTGGAAGGTATGCATCCCCTTGTGAGGCATATTCCTCCGGGGTCGTCCTTGTCGATGACAGCTGCGTTAAGGTCTTCGTTCTGCTGCTGCATTGCGCTTATGATGTTCATTGCCGAGCCGGAGCCTATGGCGATAACGTCGTATTCCTTCATTTCAACCACTTCGGCAAAGGGACAATGTGTGTTTATAAAAGTTTTGTCTAAATCCTTGAAGAAATATTATTTAGGGCCCTTTCCCTTCAGTATCACATGTCCGGAATAGTCTTTCTGGGGACCAGGAAGCTGCCAGTGATAAAGAAGTTCTACCGGGAGAGGGTGGGCATGTCGATGTGGCTCGAGCAGGAGGACTGCGTGATTTTAAAGCACGGTAATATGCTGCTTGGCTTCTGCCAAAGGGCGGAGGAAGATATCGGCGGCATAGTCACTGTATTCTATGAAAGCAGGGCCGAGGTGGATCAAGCTTACCAGAGGTTCGAGGACCTGGCGGAAGGGGAGCCCAAGCTCAACCCGAAATACGGCATATACCACTTCTTTACCGCCGATCCCGAGGGCAGGAAGGTGGAGTTCCAGTCCTTCTCCCATCCTTTGAAACCCCACCTCGGGGGAGACGAGCTCCTTCTCACCCGCCGGAGCGTAAGGAAGTTCAAGAAAGAGCCAGTCGGTGCCGCTGGGCTCGCCGCCTTGTTCGAGACGTGCCGCTGGGCTCCCACCTCGATGAACTCGCAGAGCTATTATTTCATTCCAATAAAAGAACGAGAGGACCTGGAGTTCTGTGCATCGGTGCGCAGCCCCAGCTCGGATCCCATAGCCAGGGCGCCCATGGCAGTGGCGATATGCTCCGACCCCGCCCTGTCCAAGCGCCACGTGCAGGACGGCTGCATCGCGGCCTACCATCTCCTACTCGCCGCCCGGACCCTGGGCCTGGGCACCTGCTGGATAGCAGCCATGGACCGCAACGACGTCAAGGAAAGGCTTGGCATACCGCAGGACCACTACGTGGCCACCGTGACCCCGCTTGGGTGGCCCGCGGAGAGGCCGGAGGCGCCGGGGAGGAAGACGGCGGAGAAATACTTAAGAGATATGTAATGGAATATATATTGATATGAATTGCATTGGGTAAGGTTGTGACTATAAATCGAATCTTATATGTCCACGTGAAGATACATTCTCACCACGTAGCCCACCATGAACGAGAGGGCGGCCACGCCCAGGCTTATGGCAAGCATCTCGCCGAAGGTGCGCTTGAAGGGCTTGTCCTTGACCACTGATACGAAGAAGGTGAACAGAAATATGACCAGCACGGCCCCGGCCAGGGTCAGGGGCAGGGCGTGGTAATACCGGGTGGTAAGGAAGAACGGCGCCACCAGTAGGAAGACGGTAAGAATGTAGGCCAGCCCTGTGTATAATGCGGCTTTCCCCGGCTTATCCCCCTCGTCGTGCCTCTGCGAAAGGTACTCGGAGGCGCCCATGGACATCGCCGCCGCTATGCCTGTTATCAGCCCAGCCATCGCCACGAGCCTGGTGTTCTGGAACGCAAAGCTAAGCCCGGCCAGCGCGCCGGTGAGCTCCACCAGCGCGTCGTTCACTCCCAGGACCATGGAGCCTATGTAACCTATCTTCTCCTCGTCTATCATGGCCACCAGCTGCTCCTCGTGCTTGATCTCGTCCCGGAGTATGTTCTTTGCCCAGGGTATGTGCTCGATTACCTTGGCGTACTCTTGCTGGGCGCTCTCCTCCCCGTTCTCCATCAGCTTTATGGCAAAGGTTATGCCGAATATCCTGGCCAGGGCGTTGTATTTGAGTATCATGCCCTTCCTTGGCCTTACCTCCTGGCCGGTGATCTCCCTCCACTCGTTGTAATGCTTCATCTCGTCCTCGGAGATGGCCCGGAGAACCCTCTCGTTCCTCGGGTCCGACCTCTTAGCCAATCTCTCGTAAACTATGTGTTCGGTGATCTCGTTCCTTTGGTATTCCAGCACCTTTTTCCTGATATTCTCGGCTACCATGACGACCATGTTTCAATATTACCGCCTCATATATAAAATTCGGTTATCTTCCTTATCAAAAAATCCATTACCTTCACTCTCCTTCTCTAGAGCAGGGTCAAGAATATGATATGGGCGGCAAGCGTTACGGCGATTCTGTCCCAAACGCAATTCCTTAACATACCCGTGCTGGAGTGGATAGGCTATCTCGCCTCTGTCCTGCTGGTGATATCCATGATCATGGCCTCCATCATCAAGCTGAGGTGGATCAATCTCTTTGGCGCGGCGATATTCTCGGCTTACGGCTTTCTGATCGCCGCGTATCCGGTGGCCCTTCTCAATCTTTTCATCACCTTTGCCGATATCTATTACCTTGCCCGGATCTACCGGGAGAGCGATTCATACCGTATGTGGAAGATAGGTGACGACAAGAGATATCTGGACTATTTTTCGGATCATTATTCGGACGAGATCAGGAGATATTATCCCGGCTTCGACCACAAAGAGATTAAAGATAGGAAAGACCGACAAGAGATATTCATACTCCGGAACCTGGTGCCCGCCGGCCTGATCATAGCCCGGGAGACCGATCCCCGCACCGTTTTCATCGACCTTGACTTCGCCATCCCCAGGTACAGGGATCTAAAGCTTGGCAGGTACTTCTACAAGGTAAAGGGCGGGGAATACAAGGCCAGGGGCTTCGAAAGATTCGAGACAGAGGTGGAGACCGGTGAACACGCAAGATACATGGAAAAGGTCGGTTTCAAGCTCAAGACCGGGGATGGGGGGAAAGGGATATATGTCAGATCAATGAAATGATCCGCTGGGCGGCGGGGAAGACCGCTAAAAATCACTTGAATATTCGGCCTGTCTGGCGGTACCATAGAACCAGGTCCAGGTGATCCATTCTCATACCGATCTTCCGGCAGAAATCCTGCATCTTTACCTCTATCTCCTTGTACCGTTTCAACGGCAAGTTTGCGGGCACCTCGTCTATCACCCCGAGGGCGGCAAGGTTTCGGAGTATATGCCGGTCCAGTATAGCCAGGTCCCCCCCCTTGCCTATGTTCCTTAGGAAGTGGGACGCCTCCTTGTATCCCAGCCCCCTGACATTGGCCACGAGCCATTCCCTGATATCATAGGGATCCGGAAAACCATCAAGCATATCCCTGATCGCCAGTTGGCCGTGGCTGGTAAAAAGGTCCCTGGCCACCACGACGTTCAGAGCCTTCTGGTTGTGGAACCTGGTCCTGGTCCTCAGTTCCCTTGCTATTTCTTCCTTGGCGCCTTCCAGAATCAGCCCCCTGTCCCTGAGGCACTCCACCGCGTCCCAGCAGGAAAGGGCCTTGGACTGGGGTGTCAACAAACAGAACACCAGCTCTGCAAAGATGTCCTCCTCGCTGCCTTGGTCCAAGAACGCCTGGAATTCCCCAAGCTTATCCTCTATATCACGCTCCAGCGCGGAATGCAGTTCCACCAGCTCCCCTACGGTTAGTTCAGAGCAGGGTGGCGACACGC
>CAZUZU010000007.1:23262-29270 GCA_964624865.1 uncultured archaeon | reverse complement strand
AAGTTATAGTATCTATAAAAATCAAGTCTTACAAGAAAAAATTGATTCTATGGGTTTCGGGCATAACTATTTAATATCCGAGTAAATATGTTCACATCTGATGAGATATTCGGTCATTGTTCCCGTCTACAACGAGGAGAAGAACATCCCCGAGCTGTACCGTAGGCTTTCCGAGGTCATGACAGAGCTGTGCAAGGGGACGGGGGAATACGAGATAATACTAATAGACGACGGGTCAAAGGACGGCAGCTGTAATAAGATAGCCGGGATCGCGGACAGGGATCCCGCGGTAAAGGGCATAGTGCATGATTGCAACAAGGGACAGAGCGCGGCAATATTCACCGGCATCTCCGCTTCCAGAGGGGAGGTGATAATAACCCTGGACGCAGATCTGCAGAACCCGCCCGAGGAGATCCCTTACCTGGTTCGGATGATAGACCAGGGCTACGACGCGGTTTCCGGGTGGAGATACTCCAGAAACGATCCCTTCTTTAAGAAGAAACTTCCTTCTTACGCCTCCAACTGGCTTGCCCGAAACTTATACGGGGTGGAGCTGCACGATTTCGGCTGCACCTTGAAGGCATACAGGAGGGAAACCCTGGTGGACATGCCCTACTGGGAAGGGGTACACCGGTTCATGATAGGCATCGTTGCGTTGAGGGGATACAGGGTCGGCGAAAAAAAGATAGAGCACGGGGCCAGGGGGCGCGGAAAGACCAAATACGGGGCCTCCAGATTGATAGTCGGGCTTCTGGACCTTTTATACATCCGATTCATGGGAAAGCCCAGGCTAAACGCGCTCACAGTGTTCACTGGCTTGGGCCTGGGCATGTTCCTGTTGGCCGCATTAACTCTCGGAGTCTCGAGGCTGGAATGGGAGCCCTACATCAAAACCAATCTTCTCATACTTGTCCTTCCCTTAACAATAATGGCGGCGATTTTCACATCCCTAGGCTATATAATGAACGTAAGGTACCGCTACGGCTGGAGGGAAAGCGGTTCAGACTGAACCGAATGGCTTGTCCCCGTATTTCTCAATCATCTCGAAGTCGTCCATCTCGGGCCTGTCTTCGTCCGCTTTGTAATAGTTTAACGGCCTGGACTGGAGGAAGCCGTCGATTCTCAGTATGGAACTCACGGTCTCCACAGAGCTTGCCGCCACGTATACCGCAAGGGAATAGGGGTCGTGTATACTCCCGGCCAGGACATCCGTTATTTGCCCTGTATCTGCGTTCATACCGGCCATTGTCCCCAGGTCCCATTTCTCCCTGAGGTCCCCCACGGTGTCCAAAGGCTTCATGCCGTTATTTTGTGCGAGGGTCATGACCAGGTCCTGGAAAGCATGGGCACATGCCTCGAACACCAGTGCGGACTTGTCCTCCCTGGTTAGGACCTCCTCCGTCAATCCCATGGCAAGGTAGGTCTCCCACCCCCCTCCCCCTGGAAGAACCGTGAACTCCCCTTCCATCATGGCCGAGTTCAGGGTGAACAGGGCGGTGAGGTACATGTTCTCCACGGCATCCTTCATAAAGCCGTGGGGGATGTGGATCAGAACCGTGTTGTAATCCTCTCCGCACCGCAGGTACAAGCCTTTTCCCCCCTCCAACATTATGGTCTCGACACCCAGGTTGAGGATACTGTTCCTCTCTATGTTCAGAGACATGGGCACCGAGGAGCCGAACATGCTCTTGATCTCTTGGAACCTTTGTGAAGGCAGGGAATCCAGGACCTCTATACCTCTTGAACGCAGTACATCCTTCAGCACGTTTATGTTTTTGCTTATATTGGTTATCACAAGGTCTATGCTCATGGATTGCAGCCTCTTTGCCGCAATGTCGAAGATCGAGATGGGGTTGTCAGGGTCGTGCTCCTCTATATCGAACTCGATGTTCTTCAGAAAACTCTCCCCGCTCCTGTCCTCGAGAACGACGGCCCTGTATTTATCTTTCGACCCGTCGAGGCCGGGGGTTGCTTTGAACTCCCTTTCGAAGAGCACCATACCAGGGCGGGTCTCCAGCCCTCCCTTTACAGGGGAGGTCACGCCCCGGATGAAAAGGTGGTCCTGTATGGCGGTTATTAGTCTTGTCTCTCCCTTGATATCGTATAAATAGGAAAAGGTGTCGAAGACCTCGTCCGAAAAATGATGGATATCTATGATCTCGTTGATATAGGGTACCGCGGTCCTTATCAGGGAGCGGGCCTCCCAGCGGTCAATGGGAAGCAAGACCTTCAGCCTTTCCAGGCGTTTGGGTATCTCCAAGGCGACCTGATGCAGGGACTCGGACACCAAGCTGCGGTTGAGACCGGCCCGGATCAATTCGTGGGCCCGGCTCATCAGGTGACCGATCAGCAGCACGTGCCTTCCCACCCCGTCCCTGAAGGCGTGCCATGTGGAGGTGGCGTTGTTGAACACCAGGAAGGCGCTTGGATGCTGGATATCGAGCCTGCTGAGATATCGGTAGGGCTCGTGTATCACCTCCAGGTCCCCGTCGGTGTGCAGTGCTATGCCCCCCTTTGGCCCGTACATGCCGGATACCAGGTCGGCAAGGGCCGTTATTCCCTGGGCGGCCTGCTCCAGCACGTCCTCCTGATTTTCGGTCTCTTCCATAGGTACGGGAAAATCGTTCCCTGATTAAAAGGGTTTTTGTCTTGGTGGGGTATGAAGTTGGTTCGTCCATTCAGAGATTCCTGGACCTCTCGAAGGCGAAGGCGCCCAAAAACACCATTACCAAAGCGATGGCGATGGCCATGGCCACCGCGAGGTCAAGGGCCAGACCGAGGCTCGACACCCCAATCAGCGAACCCCTCAACCCGTCCACGCCGTAGGTCAGGGGATCGGCGTAGCTGGCGTATCTCACGAACCAGGGCAGGTTCTGGATGGGGAAGATGGCGCCGGACAGGATGATGAAGTTCATGATCAGGCCAAATCCCTGCATGTCCCTCATAAAGGACGCGATTATCAGGCCGAGCCCGACGTTATGTCCAGCAGGGTGCACAGCATGTTGATTATGGTTGTCTTTCCCGCTCCGTTCGGACCGAGTAATCCGAACAATTCCTCTTTTTCCACCTGGAAGGATACCTGATCGACCGCTGTGAAGTCGTCGAACTTGCGTGTAAGGCCTCGGACCGTGATGGCGGGGTCGCCCATAAAGCCGCTTAATACAAACCACTTATTAAGGATAATGATAAACGTCTTTCCAAAACTAAAGGCGTGACCGGAACAAGGCCGTTATCAGAAGGACGAGGGCAATAACCCAAATTCCCGGCCAGGGTATGAACCGGCCCGGTTCCACCGGCTCCTCCTCTATCTTGAAAACGATGGCAAAATCTGACGGGGCGCCGTCACCGTCTCCGTCAAGCCGGTTCCCCGCTGTGTCCCTGACATCGGAGGATACTGCGAACTGCACTGTCGTGTCGTACGGGAACCCGGGGGCTTCCCCCTCGCCCCCCTCCCCGTCCCCAGTGCCAAGGGGGGTGAAAGAAAGGGTCCTGCTCTCGGGTTCATAGGATATATCACCGGGGATTAGATCATTGGTTTCAACATCTAATGCCTCTATGTTATCCAAGGTAAGGGTGCTCTGGTTCATATCGGCGGAAAAGACAATGGTCACGGTGATATTGGAGGGCACGTTCCTTGCATTGAACCCCGGTATCGACGATATTACCTTAGGGAGGGGCGGCTCGGTTCCGTCCGCCCTGGAAGAGGGCGCCGTGGACAAGATTAAGCATAGAACAGAGAGGATTAATATCATACATGGAGGGAGCCTTTTGGCGATCAATACATACACCTATCTCCTGGTAGTTTCGAGACATATAAAAATATTATGCAAAATCAGGCTAGAAAATACGGCGTTTGGGAAGCTATGTCTCCGTTAAGATTAAATAGTGCCCAGAACAATATATTTAATAACACTCCTTAGGAGGACTTGATATGGCGGATCAGCCGAGCAATAGACCGGATAAACTAGGCTATACATTGGTTTGCTTTCTAGTCGTATTCATATTACTGGCCGGCTATATACATATCGCGCCGGGGTCCGTGAGCTTGGAATATGATGGAGGTAAAGATGAAAATGTTGATGCGAAATCGCCAGATTCTGAAGAAGTTAAGAATATAGCAGATTTAAATGAACAGAACCATCAAACTCAGAGAGATGGAAAAATCCGGCAAAATAACGATGAAATCATCCGAGTTCAGAAAGAAATAGAATCTAAGATGGAGCGGAATTCAGAACAGAGCGTTAGATTAAATAACGATCCAGCCGGAAACCCTTCAAGTCCGGCAATTAAATATGAAGATGTAAGTTTAAAATCTGCCTCAGATAATGTAATGACAAGAACAATAAATAATCTGGAAGAACAAAGCGAGAACAAGATAGATGAACAAATAGAAAGCGATTATATTAGCTTAAAAACCTTAGATTTTGAGAATAATATTAAAAGAGAACAACTAAACTTGAAATCAAACCGCTTATCCATGGGCAACCCATTGACCAATAAAAATAATATCGAAGAAAAAACACCAAGTTCAAGCCCATCCACTCAGCAAAAGACCCGTGCCCCGTCAGGTGGCTGGCCCTCCACATGGACAACAGTAGTAGATGACAGCAACACAGATGGTGGCTCTACGTATGATATGGATGATATTGACAAGGTAAGAGCATGGGACAATGAGGATTACCTGTTTTTCATGATGGACGTAGTAAACGTAGATGGTTGTTATGTATATGATAATTGGCGCATATATTTTAAACCAAATCCAAATGACGGAAATGTTATTTGGATGATTAGGTTCATTAATTGGGATAACGATCCATGGTGGGCCCTGCATTTCCACCGCTCTACCGATGGGGGGACATCCTTTTCGGACTCACTTGCCACATCTGGTTGGATAGGCGGATCAAATTTTAATGCATTCGAATACGATTCTACAAATTTTGGGATGAATTTTAGAAATTATAATAACGACCTTGGAAATTCCAATCAGATCGCCTTCTATGTCAAGCAATCGTGGATTACATCCTATGAAGGGTCGGCAAATGACCCGTATCCAGGGTATCTCATGCCTGTACGTGGTGAAATCTTATCTCAATATGATGGTGAAATCTATGATCAAGCCCCTGATGGTGGAGGATATACAAACTATCGCTGCGGTGCAGAGCTAACCGTAGGCGCCTCTCCCGCCCAGCATGACTCACCATCTCCCGCTTATGGGAGTCACTGGTATTATAAGGGCTCATCCGTAACAGCAAGCGTTACCTCTCCCGCGGACCAGTCCGGCAGCACGAGATACAGGTGCACCGGATGGTCTGGAACGGGAAGCGTATCCTCAAGCGGAAGTGAGACGAGCACGTCCTTTACGATAACCACCACCTCGAGTATTACCTGGAACTGGGTCACCCAGTATTTCTTTGACGTCAACAGCGCCTATGACTCCCCCACGGGGGAGGGATGGTACGACTCGGGAACCTCCATCTCCTCCACGGTTTCCAGACCGGTGATAATCACATCGGATCAGCATCGGGTGGACACTTCGGGATATTCGGGCACTGGAGACTGCCCTTCAAGTTCAACGGACGGGGTCAGCTCCACGGGTAGTTTCCCGATCACCCAATACTCCACATGCACCTGGGACTGGCACGACGAGTATTACTTCGACGTGACCAGTGCATATGACTCCCCCACGGGGGAGGGATGGTACGACTCGGGAACCTCCATCTCCTCCACGGTTTCCAGACCGGTGATAATCACATCGGATCAGCATCGGGTGGACACTTCGGGATATTCGGGCACTGGAGACTGCCCTTCAAGTTCAACGGACGGGGTCAGCTCCACGGGTAGTTTCCCGATCACCCAATACTCCACATGCACCTGGGACTGGCACGACGAGTATTACTTCGACGTGACCAGTGCATATGACTCCCCCACGGGGGAGGGATGGTACGATTCAGGAACATCGGTGAGCTCAACGGTGTCGAGACCTATTGTGATCACCACCGGAGAGCACC
>CAZUZU010000007.1:0-23162 GCA_964624865.1 uncultured archaeon | reverse complement strand
ACATCGGTGAGCTCAACGGTGTCGAGACCTATTGTGATCACCACCGGAGAGCACCGGAGAGACACGTCCGGTTACGACGGGACGGGGTCATGCCCATCCGATGGCACCGATGGTATTAGTTCCACCTCAAGTTTCTCGATCACCCAATATTCCACATGCACTTGGAACTGGCACGAGGAATATTATTTTGAGATCACAAGCGATCACGATTCTCCCACAGGGGAAGGATGGCACGCCTCAGGCGATACGGTAACATCTTCCGTAACCTCCCCAGTCACGGAATCTACAATCACATACGTATGTACAGGATATACTGGTACGGGCGATTGCCCTACCGGGGGTGCAACTTCACTCTCGTTTTCAATCTCACAATATTCCACAGTCACATGGAACTGGGAAATAATGCCTAATGCAGAAGCCGACGATATCACAGGGGCAAGCGATCATCTTTATCCTGGAATCCCCTATATATTTTCATCTATCTACAGCGATGGAGATGGTTCAAGCGATCTGAACAAATTATACCTCATGATAGAAAACCCAACAGGGACAGACATCATATTTTATGCAGTGGAAGGTGGGGATGCAACCGGTCTCTCGGCATCTTTCGAATCCGGTTCTGTTTATGTGGTTGATCTCTCATATGACAGAGATGCGGGAACCCCTGGTGCAAATAGTATCACTATTACTTGGAATATCACTTTCGATTGGGACTGGGATGAATCTTCCAATATCAGATACGGGGTTAACGCGACCGACGATTTCGGGGCCTATTGCGGCTGGGACTACACCGCCATGACGGTTAGGTACGAGAACGACGTGCACCTCAATGACATTACAGTTACATGGAACTCGAATACCATTAACGACGGGGATTGGATAGGCCCCTCTGATACTGTAACAGTCGAGGGGCATTACTACTTCGAGGACTCCGCCACCGCACCCATCAGCGGGGATATCACTGTTCGGCCTTATGTCAACGGGGCCCTTACCGGAACAGGGGTCACGACGGATTCCAGCGGTTACTTTACAACAACGTTCACTTCCGGTACCGAAACCTATCCGGATTATCCCATATACATGCAGGCAACATCTGTTCCCACCGGTGGGGGGGAATCCGCCTACGACGACAAGATCGAGGCAAAGCTGGACGCCACAAAACCCGTTGTCACCAACCCGCAGCCAACGTCGTTGAAGGCAACGGAAACAATCACGTTCCAGGTGGATATAACAGACCAGTCCGGAATAGTCGATGTCGAAGACGATGCGCAATCGGTATACGTTAAGTGGGATGGAGAAGACGGCAGCGTGGACGACGGCGACTGGGAGGGATGGTACGACATGGACCTCACCTCAGGAAACACCTACGTCTGCGATTATACCATTCCGGGGGGTACCTATGCACCCGGGCAGTCGATAACATGGAAGGTTTATGTCGTGGATATTGTTGGCAACGTGAACTGGACGATGCCTGCATTTACCACCACTCTTTTGTCATCAGAACCAGTGGTGGAGGATACCTCTATCGGTGCAACGAACATGTATGCATACCTTCAGGTCTATGAAATCTCTGTAGATGTAAGCGACCCGGATGTTAGCATCAACGGTATCAACGAATTTAAACTGGTCCAGGCAAGAATAGCAACGGGCGGAGCTGACATTCTGGTCCAGTGGACCCAGAGCAGTGGAGCATTCTCCGAGCTAGGCGGAGATTCTTACTTCGACATCGATGCCTCTTCAAATGTTTTCCTTGCAGGTAACATGTTGACTGTCAAGTTCAACGTTACCTTCACCTGGACCTGCCCTGAAATACGGAACGAGAATGTTTATGTCTATGTCGAGGACGATTCGGCGGCAAACGACGGATTCGAGGCCCCGAGGACCAACAACCTCAATATTTTTGCCACACCGGGATGCCAAGGCCTTGCGGCAGAGGACGATACGTTGAACCCTTCTGCGGATGCAAAGGCCGTAGGAACGATTATCTACAACGGAACGGCCCAGTCCATACCTCAATCCCTGATCGCCAATGTCGATGTAGAGAATTCGGGTGGAACACTTCAGGGTTCGAACTCGAGCCTTACATCATCTGCCTTTTCAGTGGCCTTTACAACATCCGCGACCACCGGCCAGTATATATATCACATCTCGGTAAACCTCATTGGCGACGGCGGCGGCAATGTCGATATTCAATCAGCAAACGGCGGTGAATTCACCTTTGAGATAAATAGGATAAGAATTACCGATATATCCATCTCGAACCACGCCCATTATGACGGTAAGAGGTACTGGGACAACAACAACGGTACCGACGATGATATCAGGATAACGGTTACCGCTGAATGGGAGTACGGCGGAAGCCCCGTGAACTCGGGAACGATGTTGGTGGGTTACCTTGGTGACGAGGACCACTTCGGGATTACCACTGTGTTTTCAGGAGGAAGTGCATATATTGACGTTGAAGAGGGCCCGTCCACCGGTGCCATGATACTAAGGGACGACATAACCTGCGACGCCAACGGGGCGGCAGGTAACGAATTCGGGGACGATGTTACCGTTGACCCCGGAGTGAACACCAGGGACATAGGTTGGGACAACAAACCACCCGGGCCTCCCGCAAGTATCATGGTAAGGCCGGACGGCTACACCGATTCAGGGGAATACGATAACGACACCCATATATTCATCACGTGGACGGACAGCATAGATGAAGGATGCGGTCTTGCCATGGTTCACGTGGGATTCGATGATCCCCCCGTATATGAGATAGGTATTGGGGTGGAGGAATGGAATGGTACAACCGGTGAAGAGAACGAGACCGTGGCAATCTTTGTTTCCTTTACTGATAATCTTGGCAACGTGAGGGTGGTGAACGACACCATATATATCGACAAGGCACCCCCGCCAGTTCCCGCACCGGACCTTGAACCGGACTATACTCCGGGCCTGAGTAACGAGATAACCTGGCCAGAGGTTTTTGATGCGGGCGTGGGAGGCGTAGAGTACTATGTGGAGTGTTCCGACGTGCAGAACTTTACTCACACAGTGGGAAACAGCGGCTGGACCTCAAACCTCGATGCATTGTTTACCGGTTTGGCAGATGGACAGACATACTACTACAGGATTAAGTCAAGGGACTCCTTCTTGCATGAGAGCGACTGGTCCCTAAATGTATCCTCCACGCAGGACAACTCTCCACCCTCGGTTCCCGAGATACAACCGGAGGCCAGCACCACCCAGGGGCTTTCCAATACCATATCCTGGAACGTATCAGTCGACACGGGTGTGGAAGGAATCGAATATTATGTCGAATATTCGGATTCGGAGGATTTTAATGCGGTGCTCGGAATCTCGGGATGGATCCCCGATCTTAACTTTGATTTCACGGACCTTTCCGACGGACAAACATATTACTATCGCGTAAAGGCCAGGGACGGGTTTGAGATCGTATCAGGGTGGTCCGCAACCGTAAGTTCCACGCAGGACAACTCACCTCCCACCAGCCTCACAGTCGAATCCGCAACCCATCCCAATACCGAGAGCTGGTATAACAACACGTCGCCCTCTTTCTCTTGGAACCTTCCCTACGATATCACGGGTGTGGCCGGCTACAGCTATATTCTGGACGGGAATCCGGTTTCGGCGCCCGATAAAACCGTAGACACGACTTTGAGAACAATATCATTCACTGACAAGACGGATGGAACTTGGTATTTCCATCTCAGAGCCGTGGACGGGTTTGGTCAGTGGAGCGATCCGGTCCATTTCATGATCAATATAGACACCATTGCTCCAACAATCTTGGATGAGAGCGACGTGTCCGCAACTACGGGAGATGACTTCACTTTCTCATTTAATATCTCCGATGAACGTTCGGGGATCGCCGCCGTTACGCTGTACTGGAAATACGATGATGAAGCCAACTTTAACGAAGAGACACTCGCCGGTGCCAGGGGGATATTTTCCGCAACGGTAACCGTAAGGGGATCAAAACTCGGCTTATTACAGTATTACGTGAACGTTTCCGACAATGCCACACCCCCCAACCATCAAAAACTGCCATTGAAAGGCCAGGTAAACATTTCCATCATGGACAACGACGCACCGGATGCGGGAGAGATAACGGGAGACGCCGACGCCACCACCGGAGAGACCATAACCATTTCAGTCGAGGCTATGGACAACATAGGAGTGGATTGCGTGACCATATGGGTCGATTCTGGTTCCTATGAAATGTCCTTGGCCGGAGGCACATACGCCTACGACATTGAGACGCCTGTCGATTCCCTGGATGAGATTACCTATCATGTGGTCATCGAAGACGCAGCAGGAAACTCCTTGCGCGTTCCGGCCTCAGGGACCTACACGGTTTCAGTGAGGGACAATGACGCACCTCAGATTCTGGATGTCACCGGTGACGTTTTGGACAATACCCGGGAAGAGTTCACTGTGAACGTGGAGGCCGTGGACAATATCGGTATAGCCGAGGCTTGGTTCTATATAAAGGACGAAACCGAGCCGATCGAAATGAGCCTCAGCAGGGGCGAGGTTTACACCGTATCATATTCCTTCCCCGATGATATACTTGACGATCTCCAATACTACATAATCGTGGAAGATACCAGCGGAAACTCGAAAAGGACACCCGGAGAGGGTTATTATAGAATCTTCAACCCCGACCCGCCACAACTTGAACTGGGACCACTTCCCTCCACGCTAGCCGGAACAGTTACGATCACGTGGACCGCAGAGGACCCGGACGGTGACAACATAACCATCGACATATCTTACAGCTCCGACGGAGGAGAAACATATATATCCCTGTCCCAGGGGGAGGAGAACGACGGAGAATTCGACCTGGACACCACCAGTATGCCGGACGGGGCATATATGCTTGAGGTAAAGGCAGCGGAGCACTCCAACACAGGATACGAGGCCGCAGAGACCGTTGAAATAACGATCGACAACCCGGATGACCCGGTGATAGACGTAGAGGCCCCCACTGAGATCGTGGAGGGGGGGAATGTCGTTGCCAGGGAGGAGTTCCAGATAAACGCATCTGGCTCATACGATCCTGACGGGACGGCCATCTCCTACACCTGGACAGTTGACGGAAGCGTGGAGTCATACGCACCCGTCCTGGATTTGATGGAACTGGACGACGGGCAACATAATATTTCCCTGATCATCGAGGACGAGGACGGCTATAACTCTACTCTTTCCTTCAGAGCAATGGTCAAAAAACCTGTGATCAAGGTAGAGATCATCGTTCCCGAAGGCAATATCACGGAGGGGGAAGAGATAGAGATTCTCATAGCCGTAACCAACATTGGGGGAGCGGCGATCACCAACCTGCCAATCACCATCTCCGTAGATGACGTGGCAAAACTGGAAGAAGTCATAGCCAACCTGGGGGCGGGGGGAAGAAGGGAGATGTCTGCCATATGGACCGCTGTGAAGGGGACCCACAAGATCAAGGGCTCCGCAGGGCCGGCAGAGGACGAGGAAACATTGGTGGTGGAACCCTTGCCAGAGGAGAAAAAGAAAGAGACTGGCTTCTTTGAGACCGGGATGTTCAACTGGTGCCTGATACTACTGGTATTACTGGTCATCGGCATCGTTCTTTTGTTATTCTATCTCAAAAGGAGGAAGAAGGAGGTAACCTGCGTTAACTGCAAAGCCACCGTTAAAGTCCCGAAGGACACGATCAAATGCCCGGAATGCAGCCTTTCACTGTATGAAATGATGGAATCTCTTCCAGAGGAAGAGACCCTTGGTCTTCCCGCTCATGTGGAAAAGGAAGAGGGGGCCGGGGAACTCGTTTGCCCGGTGTGCGGAACCCCCTGCGAACCAGGTGACACCGTATGCTTCTCATGCGGTGCGGACCTTCCGTTCGACGAGGACGGCGGCCCTGAAGGGGAAGTGGAAGAAAGCGAGTTCTCCGAGGTGGGAGAGGGCATGGAAGATATGCTGGACTTTATATTCCACGGCGAAGAAGAAGAGACGGACATCGGTGAAGAGGAATTCGAGGGAGAGACGGACATTGGGGTCGAGGAAATAGGGGAAGAACTTGCGGATGAAGAGAGCCTTTCCGAAGAAAATGAGGAAAATATGATGGACTTTATATTCCAGGGTAAAGATGCCGAGGTAGAAGACGAACCTGACGAAGAGGACGATGAAGAAGTGGAGGACTGGAGCGATCAGGTAAACATGGATGACGTTGACCTATAGATCCTGCGTCTTGAGGATGTTCTTGGCAAAGTCCACGTCGATGTCGCGCTTTTGGAGGGAGGCCGAGGCAATCACCTTGTGAAGAGAGCCTTCGAGCTTTCTTATATTTGTTGATATAAGGTTTGCGATGAGGTTGAGCACCTTTTCATCGACCTCCACGTGCATGTCCTTGGCCTTCTTGGTCAGGATGGCAAGTCGGGTCTCGTATTCCGGGTCCTGAAGATCAACGACAAAGCCCCACTCGAAGCGGGACACCAGCCTTTCCTCCAGACCCTTTATCTCTTCCGGAGGCCTGTCGCTGCAGATCACGATCTGCTTGTTGTTGTAATAGAGCTCGTTGAAGGTGTGAAAGAACTCTTCCTGGGTCTTCTCCCTACCGCTGATGAACTGGATGTCGTCGATCAGGAGGGCGTCCACGTTCCTGTACTTGGCGCGGAACTCCTCGATCTTACCGGTTTCGATGGCATGGACCAGTTCGTTGGTGAACTTCTCCACTGTGGTGTAGATGACCCGGGCCTTTTTGTTCTTATTAAGTATCTCGTGGCCAACGGCATTCATCAGATGGGTCTTGCCCAGCCCCGCGCCGCTGTACAGAAACAAGGGATTGTAGGTCTTTGAAGAGCCCTCCGCAACGGCCTTCGATGCTGCATGGGCCAGCTCGTTGCAAGAGCCGACCACGAAATTGTCAAATGTGTACTCCTCGATCAGGTTGTGCTCGTACTTCTCCGGTTGCTTCGGCTTTGCCGCTCCTTGGGACGCCGATGTCTCCCTTAAAAGGTTCATGCATTCATTGGCGACTTCCATGGCCGAATCGTAGTCCTTTGAGATGATCGCGGGTTTTGCATTCATCAGGGTCTTCTCCACCTTGGCCACGTCCCGACCCCTCTTCTTCGCCGCTTCGATGCCCTTCCTGACCTTGGCGAGTTTTCTCAGGACGTCAATGAAAACCGATAAACGATCCGTTTCCTTCATGCACTTGTTGGCCATCGTCATTGCCTGGTCGCTCTTACCGGAGATCATCGCGGACCTTGCCTGCCGCAACAGGTTCTCAGCCATCTTTGCCTTGGCACCTGCCTTCTTTGCGGTATTTATCTTGAACTGGCATATTTGGAGCGTATCTGCTACCTTGAGATTGTTCTGGACCCGGTCTATCTCCTTGGCGCATTTCTCAATAAGTCTTTCAGCCTTGTCGTAATCCGCGGCGTCGTAAGCCGATCTTGCGGCCTTGTATATCTTCTTCGGATTGGTGGTGTCCGCATCGATCTTTTCAAGGTTCTCTATACCCGCCTTGATCCGATACAGGCCTTCAGATGCCTCCGCCTTGTCAAGCTCATCCTTTATCTCCCTTGCCAGTTTCAGGGCGTTCTTGGCCCTCTGATACGCCACTTCCACCTCGTTTTCCTCCAGGGCCTGTTTTGCATCCTTAATGGAGCGGGCCAGAAGGTCTGTCTTCGCATCCCTTTCCTTTAGCTCGGAGAGCATCTCCTCCGCCTTGGATATCTGGCTGTTGGTCCCCTCGTGTAGCTGATCCTTTTTCAATTTTTCCAGGATATCCAATGCATTGTCGGCGATCTTGAGAACGTCCTCGTAATTACCGAGCTTCATCTTTCCAACCGCATCGTTTACCTTCGACTCTATGATCTGCATGTCGATATCGAATTTCGTGGCCTCCGCCA
Source organism: uncultured archaeon (assembly GCA_964624865.1). Taxonomy (GTDB): domain Archaea; phylum Thermoplasmatota; class Penumbrarchaeia; order CAZUZU01; family CAZUZU01; genus CAZUZU01. The sequence continues at coordinate 15,255 of CAZUZU010000007.1, read as the reverse complement.
TGGCGGACTTCAGGGACTCCAGTGCCTTGTTTGCACGGGAATGCCCGCTCTTTTTCTCCCCCAGCTGCTCCACCACTTTTTGAAGCGACGTCTTTGCCGCGTTGTATTTCATCTCCTTGAAGTATTCCCTGGCCACCTTGAGCTCCTTGTTGAAATCTTCCGTTGCAATTCCATTATCTCCGGCCTCCTTGATCTCGGCCCAAACTTCCTGTAATTTATCCCTTACTTCTATGTACAAGGGCTCCTTAGCCAGGATGTCCTTGGTATTGGCCTTGATAAGGGCGACACCTCTGGCAATCTTTCCCTCCTCAATCAGTTCCTCCGCCTTGTCGATGCTCTCCTGTACCTCACCGACGTCCTTGGACCCCTTCATTCTCTCCACGCTCTCCCTGACATGGGAAAGGTAATCCTCCACACCCTTCAGATTGACCTGGTGAAGAAGGTTGGTGGCCTCGTCACCGATAACAAAGGCCTGATCGTAATCCCCGCTTACAAAGGCGTTCCTTGCCAGGCATATCTTCTCCATCAGTTCTTCATCTTTTATTGAGAGAGTGGTTGCGATGTCTAGCTCGTCCCCCAGGTTCCTCAGAACGTCCAGGGCCATGCTTATCTCCTTTTCCCCCTGGTCTTGCACCGCATCCAATATTACGGTGATCTCCTCCTCCGGGTTGATCTCGTTCGCCTTTTTCAGATAGGAGATGCCGTCCTCCGATTTTCCAATGGCTATCAATGCCTTTCCCTTGCTTCTCAACGCCAGCCTCTTGTTACCCTCCATCTTCAAAGCGTCGTCATAGGTCCTTATTGAGCTATCATATTCTCCCCGGGCGAACAGAACGTCGCCCTTCGTAACGAGATAGGATATCTCGAAAGGGTTCAAGGCCAGGGCCTTTTCAATGGATTTAAGGGCCTTGTCGAACTTACCGCTCTTCAACAGGATCTTTGCCCTGTAATACCAGGCCTTGTCGCTGCTCCGATCCTCCGAGATCGCCTCCTCCAGGGCATCCATGGCATCCTTGTAGTTACCCTTCAGGTAATATTTCTCCGCCATATCGACCCAGCCTTCCTTGGTCTCCCCCTGAAGGCGGGCCTTGCGGTAGCATTCCTCCGCATCGTCGCCTCTGCCCAGTTCCTCCAGGACCACCGCCTTGCCCTTCCAGGCATTGACATTGCTGGGCTCGGTCTTTAGAACGGCATCGTATGTTTTAAGCGCAGGTTCGTAATCCCCCATGCTGAACTGTATGGTGGCCAGTGCCATAAGCGCCTCGATGCCCCCTGGTTCAGTCTTCACCGCGCTGTTATAGCATCTCTCCGCCTCTTTCAACCGGCCCAGGTCCTCCAATGCCTTACCACGGGCCAGCCAGGCCCTATATAGTCCGGGGTCTGTTTTGGTCGCCCTGTCGTAGAATTCCAGGGCCTGTTTGAAATTGCCGTGTATGTCGGCAAGAACCCCAAGCATGTAACATCCGTAGCCGCTGTCGAAATCCCTGAACAGGGCGTCATAGTATCTTTCGGCAAATACATAGTCGCCGGCGGCGAACAATGAATTAGCTATCAGGACAAGCGAATCCTCCTTGAAATCGTGGTCTTCCTCCTCCATCCTCTCCAACAGAACGCGCACCTTGGTAATCGGCTCCTCCAGCTCGTCCTTCAAATACCCGCCCTCTTCCTTGCTCACGACCTCGGGCATGTCAAATTCCTCAATGGCCGTTACTATCTCTTGTTCGGCTTCCTTGGTATCAAATTCATCGGCCCCGGACAGTTTCTCAAGCCCTTCATAAGCCATGAAAACCACGTAGCACTGAAAATATATAAATTCTTTGATTATAGAGATTTATGTTGTAAAAATTGAAACAGGGGAGAGCGAATACAGATGAGGTCGCTTCCCCCTTGCCGACTTAAAGTTTCCTGTGGCAGAGCCACCAGTCGAAGCACTCGTGCTCTCCTGCATCCGCACCCTGCCGCCTGGCCTTTATTGCCTCCACGCTGTTGGCAGGGGGCACGATGACGTGGTCTCCCACCAATTCGTTCTCGGGCCAGTTGGCGGGCATGGCCACCTTGTTCTTGTCCGAAAGCTGCATGCCCTTGACTATCCTCACTATCTCGTCCATGTTCCTCCCCAATTCCTGTGGATAGTACAGGATGGTCCTGATATTCGCATCGGCGTCCACAACGAACACCGCCCTTACGGTGTTGGTGCCCTTGCCCGGGTGTATCAGCCCTAATGTTTCAGCCACCTTGCCCGTGTCAGCGATGATCGGGAACTGGATCTCCACGTCCAGATTCTCCTTTATCCATTCCTCCCACTTGAGGTGGGCAAAGACCTGGTCCACGCTCAGGCCGATGAGCTCGCAGCCCAACTCCTTGAACTGGTCGTACCTCTTTTGAAAGGCAACGAACTCCGTGGTACAAACCGGGGTGAAATCGGCGGGATGGCTGAACAGCACGAACCATTTCCCTGCGAAGGCTCCGGGCAGCTCCTTCTTTCCCTGCGTTGTTGGTACCGTCATCTCCGGAAACTTATCCCCCAGAAGGGGCATTCCAATATTTTCATCCATATCTTATTCCTCCTTGGCCGGGAAGAGGCACAGGCAATATATAAGCTTTGTAGTAAGGTCCTTACCAGGGGTACAAGGAACCGTCCGTGCAGTCCATCGAAACTACAAGTGGCCCGAACCTCTCCGCGTCGAAGACCCACACCACCTCCGCAATGCCGATCTCATCGAGCTTAAAGACAGCGAGAACCTTGCCCAGGGCTTCAGCGCCGTCAGTATCACAATTCGCAAATATACCCCCCTGTTTGGATAGATGAAAGGATAAGGGCCCAATTGCTCTTTCTGTTACTGGGATTCCGGGTGTTATCTCAATCGTCAGTCGCCTGGTGATTATTCTTCCCAAAGTTATTATGGTCAATTTTGTTGCCGTCGCCTGTGTCGTCCCCAGCACGGTGTAAAGGAGAATCTTACCCCTGTGGCATACTACACTTTAGAGGGGAATGGAGGCCCTAATCCATGAATATAGGGGTGTGAGTAATGCTCGAATATAAAAGAGGATGTAACTCAATAAAAACCGTCTAATGAAATTAGGCTCTCGTTAGACAGACCCGCGGAACGTGTGACATATGTCTCGCAATATTTATTTAACATAGAGTAGATAAAGTGAAGAACCGCAATGACCGAAATAAGATACGAGACCATCGGGACCATCCACTCGCCATTCAAGCAGCCGAAGGGGACACCCATACAGACAACCGGTGCCAAGGGCGTCGAGGGAACGGTTGAACTTTTACCGGAACACGCCGACGGCCTGAAGGACCTGGAAGGGTTTTCTCACATTATCCTGGTATATCATTTTCATCGGTCCAAGCCCGCGCCTTTGAGGGTCAAGCCATACATGGACGATAAGGAGCACGGTGTCTTTGCCATGCGTGGTCCGAGCAGGCCCAATCCCCTGGGTATGTCGGTGGTGCGCCTTATCGGAGTGGAAGAAAACATACTCCGTGTTCAAGATGTTGACATCGTTGACGGAACCCCTTTGCTGGATATCAAGCCCTACGTACCCGAATTCGACGTGAAAGAGGCGGATAGGATCGGGTGGCTGGAAAAGAACGTGGCCAAGCTGCCCGAGTCGAAGGACGACGGAAGGTTCGTGAAATAATGGTCGGGAAAAAAGGGTTCCCGGAATGTATGTATGCAAGCCTCCCTCGCATTTGACAAAGTTGTTCCCGCCCGTCTGCACGAGGTGTGACGATGCGAGGGAATAACGTTTAAAACAAGGGAACTGCCGATATATGCGGTATTAACATATTCGATTCAACAATTTTCCAGAATGCTTTTATATACATTGAGGATTCAAATCAATATGAAATTCAATACTCTAACCGACGAGAATAAGTTCAAAAAACTAAAGGCCTTCAACCTAGTAATGGGGTTCCTTCACCTGATCCAGGCGACCCTCATGCTAATACTGAGCAACGACTTCACGCTGCCAGTGACCCGCAGTTACCTGGAATTCAACCCCGCGACCCAGACCCTGAATCCCGCCGTTTCCACTGTATTCGAGCTGCCCATCGGGCCGATGGTGGCCTCTTTCCTATTCCTGTCTGCCATAGCGCATTTCCTCATAGCCACCGTGCTTTACGACAGGTACAAGGAGGGGCTTACCAAGGGGATGAACAAGTACCGTTGGTACGAGTACAGCGTGAGCGCCTCGGTCATGATAGTTCTCATCGCCATGCTCACCGGCATCTACGACCTGGGCACCCTTCTTCTAATCTTCTTCATAAACGCCATGATGATACTCTTCGGCCTGAGGATGGAGGTTCACAACCAACTGACCGAGAAGGTGGACTGGCGGCCGTTCTACTACGGCTGCATAGCCGGTATCATACCCTGGCTGGCCATCGCCATCCAGTTCTACGGCGCGGCCGTGAACGGGTCCGGGGGGCCGCCCGACTTCGTATATTGGATATTTGTGTCCATCGCGATACTGTTCAACAGCTTTGCCATCAACCAGATCCTCCAGTATAAAAAAGTGGGGAAGTGGAAGGACTACCTGTACGGGGAGAGGATGTACGTGATACTGAGCCTGGTGGCAAAGTCGGCCCTAGCATGGCAGGTATTCGCAGGCACATTACGGCCGGCATAGTATAGAGCCATTGACAGAGTAGTGTGGAACAAATGACAACCGAACGGCCCGAGTGTAAGGAACAGGGCGTTTGAATTGAAGACCACCGGTTCAAACCGTCCCTGCCCTGATATCGGCAGGAACTATACTATCAATGGAGGTTAACAAGTAAATGGTAGAAAAATTGGATTACGAGGTTCTGGGCAGCGTTGACGGGGTTGAGATAAGGAAATATCAGGAGCTGCTCCTGGCAACGGTCTTCGGCAAGAGCGATACAGAGTCGTTCAACATCCTCTTCAACTTCATATCCGGTCAGAACGAAGCGGGGAAAAAGATATCCATGACCGCTCCCGTGGTCTCTTCAGTGGGAAAAAAAGAGGAACGGTTCTTCACCTTCGTGATGCCCAGTAAGTATGACAGAAAGAGCCTCCCAAAACCGGTGAGCCCCCTGGTCATTATCCATGTCCAGGAGAATAAGATATTTGCCGTCCTCGACTTCGGGGGCAGGGCCACCAACAAGAGAACGATGAAGAGGAGGGAAGAGTTCCTGGGCGTTATATCGAAAAGGGAATTAAAAACAAGGGGAGGCATCTTCCTGATGAGGTACAACAGCCCCTTCATGCCGGGTCCCTTCAGGACCAACGAGATCGGAATAGAGCTCATATTCTATCCCGGTAAATGAAACCTGATATAAGACTAACACAAAATCTTATTAGCCCTCCGACGGATATACAGGGACCGATATGACACCCAAACACATCCTTGTAGGAGACATCGGCGGCACCAACGCGAATTTCGCAGTGATGGACCTAGACGGCAAGGAGATCGTCTACCGGGAGAGGAGAGAAACCAAAAAAACTGGGGACTTCACCGCTCTCATAAATGAAATATTGGACGGCACAGAGGATGAGTTAAAGCCAAGGGCGGGGTGCTTCGCAGCCGCCGGCCCCCTCACCCAGACAAACGGACGGCGGCGGATCTCATTGACCAATGCCGACCAGGTGCTTGATGAAAAAGAAATAGTGTCTGCGACTGGGTTGGATGATGTTCTGCTGATGAACGATTTCATGGCCGCCGCATTCGCAGTGAACTTACTGGAGGAAAACGATTACGTAATCCTGAACAAGGGTCGGGGCGTGGAACACGGATTGCGGGCGGTGATAGGCCCGGGAACCGGGCTGGGAAAGGCCATACTGCCCTACAATAAACAAGTAAAAACATATCTGCCCCTGCCCTCAGAGGGGGGGCACGCCGACCTGCCCCTGCTCACCGGGGGGGAGCTGGAGCTTGCCGAGCACATCAAACGCAAACACGGTCTCACGCACCCCTTAAACTACGAGAACGTGCTCTCCGGCCAGGGCCTTGAAGATCTGTACGAATTCCTCCGGACCATAAACCATCCCGGTGCGCCAAAGGGTCTTACCGCAGCACAGATATCGGATGCCAGGAACGGTGACCACTGCGCCAATGAAACCTTCGAGCTGTTCGCCAAGTTCCTTGCCCGCTGCGCCCGGAACTTCGCGCTGGACACCCTGTGCACCGGCGGACTCTACATCGCCGGCGGTATCGCGGCCAGGAATCGCGATTCCTTCTCAACTTTCCACCAAGAGTTCATCAAGAACAACGATTACCGGCATATACTGGAGCGGATCCCTATCAAGCTGATCACCAACCCGGACATCAGCCTCAAGGGATGCGCACTGGCATTCGAGCTGATGGATCACATCTGAGCGCGGCAACAGGATACATGCTTCTTTTCTTGGTGGATATCGCATAACAGTCTTGTTTATCTACACGTAACCCGCGGGGCTCCAACCGGTGTGTTTCTATCCCTCCGGTCTTTATCATACCTAGTCCAGATTCTTCAGGGCACGGGGAATCAACCTGCTCAGGGTTGGGAATATGTGTATCCCCGTTGTTATATCGCTCACCGTCCCGTTCAGAGCGATGACGTTCACCGCCTCCTGTATCAGCAGCGGGGCCTCCGGACCTATCACGTGGCATCCCAGCAGCCTCTCGCTACCCTTTTCAACGATCACCTTGGCAAATCCCCTGGCGTGCATGATCCCGCCCTTGACCGTATCGCCGTAGCTCGCCCTGCCCACCTGTATATCGTGCCCTTTCCCGGCGAAACTTTCGGTCAAACCCACGGAGGCTATCTTGGGATCGGTGAACACGGCGTTGGGCACGCTGTCGTAATCCAAGCTTTTTTTCTCCCCGCCCTTGGAATTGTGCCAGGCGATCTCCGCCTCCAGGTTTCCCGAGTGCTTGAACATTGCCCTGCCGATTATATCGCCCAATGCCCAGATATTCTCCTTGGTCGTTCTCAGGCCGTCATCCACCTTGACGTAGTGCCTTTCATCGGTTTCCACACCAGTATTCCGGAGGTCGAGGGTGTCGGTGTTGGGCCTACGGCCCACGGCCACCAGTATCTTGTCGCCAAGGAATTCCTTTTCCTCACCCGCCCCTGTTCCAGCCGTGACCTTGTACCCGCGGCCGTCCCTCTCCACGAGCTTGGCCTCGGTGTTCAAAGCTATCTCCATGCGATCCGAGAGCCTTTCCTCCAGGTATTCGGACACCTCGCTGTCCAGGCCGGGCACCAAACGCCCTCCCCTCTGGATCACTGTCACCTCGCTTCCCATCTGCGACATGAAATGAGCGTATTCCACACCGATGTAGCCGCCCCCTATAACAAGGAACCTCTCCGGTACCGATTCCAGTCCCAGTATCGATTCGTTGGTAAGGTATTCCACGTCCTCCAGCCCCTCAACCGGCGGTGCGAAGGGACGGGCGCCTGCCGCAATGAATATCTTTTCCCCTTTGAGAACGCCTTCCCCCGTCTCCAAGGTATGATCGTGCCTGAACCTTCCCTCCGTTTCATAGTAGTCCAGATTGTCCAGGGAAAGGAAGTATTCCCTTTGTTTCTCCTGCCAACCCTTTATTGTAGACCTTAGACCCGTCATTATCCCGGAGAGATCAATATTCCCTACCTTGACCTCTATCCCGTCCTCGCCCAAGCCCTGGACAGACCTCAACCTGTCCGCCAGGTGAATAAGGGTCTTGGATGGTTTGCACCCGTAGTTCTGGCAGGTGCCCCCTGCCGGGGGCTTGTCCACCAGCGCGGTCTTGTAGCCCTCCTTGGCGGCTTTCGACGCAATGTTGCCGCCCACGCCGTTGCCTATCACAAGCATATCGTATCTTTCCATATAATCTCACCTCTTTCAAAGTCCCTTCATTTCAATAAGGTAGATAACAGCTACCAGAACCAGGGATATGGACCCTATCAGCCACCACTTGCCGATCCCGTACCGTTCCGGCAGGGTCACGGGCCCCTGGTCGCTGCTTTCCATGAAGCCCTTGAGCTTGGGATAGAGGGATGCGAAAGTGCCCGCTCCCAGCAGCATTCCCAAAACCCCGAACAGCGCGTGGACCGAGCCGGTGCCCACCGCCCCGGCAGCGGTGCCGGGGCAAAGGCCCAGCAAAGCGAAACCCGCACCGAATATCAAGCCGCCCACCACTATGGGCTTCCACCTGAAGGGCTTGGGCTGAAGCTCGGCCCAAAGATACCGAACGATCAAATGGACCCCGAGCAGACCGGTGACCATTGCGGAAAAGAATATCTTCAGCACGGTAAAATCCCGGAGCAACAGCTGGTTCACTATGATGTTGAAGTCGGTGGCCCCTCCCCGGTCTATCAGGAAACCGAAGGCCACTCCTATGAGGAAACCCAGCAGAAGCTCTACCTTACCCTTTCCATGACCACGGCTCAACATCTACACACCCCGTAGAGAAAGAAGGCGGTAAGTATCCCGCCTATGAAGAACATGAAAAACGCCAGCCAGCTGCCCAGGGCCATCTGTATGGTGCCGCTTATGCCGTGCCCGCTGGTACATCCGCCTGCCATCCTGGCGCCGAAGCCCAGGCAAAAACCGCCTACCAACGCACCCGCGAACCTCAGCAGGGGATCGGCGCCGAAGCTCGTTTCCCACAAGGAAGGAACGAGCTCAAGGTTAAAGCTACCCGATATCACTGAGGATGCAAAGGCACCCACCACCACGCCAAGGACGAGCATCCATTCCCAGTCCACCTTGGGAACGAACTTCCGGTAGTACTGTTTCTCATCCACCTTGCGCCCCCTGAACAGTTTCTCGATCATGCCGGAGGTCCGGACATAGGCGGTGGAGCAGCCTATTGCCTTGTTGGAGAGCAGGAACCCGAGCCAGACCAGGATACCGATGCCGATACCCACCAGATAGGGCGACCACAGCCCCTGGGTCAACAGCCCCATGACACTAGCCCCGGATCAGTGCATAATGTCCGCGTATTCCTCGAAGGGCATTATCGAAAGGTGGGGCATCATATCCATGAAGCCCTGCTGGATCTCGTCGAGCTTGTGGAACTCCTCGTGGCTCTCCTTGCTGTCCCAGTAGGTTATCATTATGTATTTGGTAGGCTTGAGCTCGATCTCCTCGTATTCCCCGTGCAGCATGGAACCTCCGAAGGCGACATTGGTGGCCTTCACCACCTTGGTGCCGATGAAGCCCCTCTTGTCCATGGTGAACTGGCAAAGGTTTTCCATCATCTCCTCCGTCTTCCCTTCGTGACCAGGCTTCACGGACAGGTAGTTCAGTGCGGAGACCATGGGCTTGCCAACCCACTGGTAATCGCCGAAGCTGTCAACGGGCACCTCTGAAACGTCAATGCCCTTGCCCTTGAGGTATTCAAGCGCCATCTCGGTCCTCTTTCTCCTGGGCCCGCAGTAAACCTTCACTTGCTTGTCCTCAAGGAAATCCAAATAGAACTCCAGATCCCAGACCGGGATGTTCAAGGCACCCTTTATGTGGTTCAGGTAGTACTCCTCTCTCGTCTTAACGTCTATTATCAAGTCCATGTAATCACCAATGGATTCAATCCGCAGCCGATAAATAAAGATTGCGGAGAACAGGTGGTAAACAGATGCGCTCGGCCGAACCAAACATTTCTGGACCATGGGGTCAAGATTTAAATAACCATGCCGGGATTAATCATAACATGAACGACAAGATCGAAGAAAGAAGACCAGAGATACTGGAATTCGCCAGGGACCTGATACGTATACCCACCCAGAACCCCCGGGGGAGAACTACGATAAGATCGGCCAAAGAATCCAAAAAGAGCTGGATGGGTCCGGGTTCACTATCACGGTCTATCGAAAAAACGGCAAGCCCAACCTGGTGGCGGTCTGGGACACCGGCGCATCGAGAACGTTCCTTATGAACGGGCATTACGACGTGGTTCCAGCCACGGAGGGCTGGACCGTGGAACCTTTCGATCCTATTGTCAAGGGGGACAAGTTGTACGGCCGGGGGACCCAGGATATGAAATCCGCCCTGGCGGTCATGGTATATTCGGTCATCGTAGCGAAGGAGCTCTCAAGCAGGGATAGCCTGTGTGAATTACGGGCTGAAGGGGGGGAACATACACGGGACGACGAGTACGTCAACATAAGCTCGATGCTGGAGAGCGTCCAAATCATAGCCAACCTGATCGCGGACAAAGACCTGGGCAAGTGAGGAAGGCTCGATCTCTATTGTAAGATTAGAGGGGGATGCCGGACACGGGCAACTTGAAAAGGGCATTGTTCCCGGCATCATGTGGGGCCTATATGAAACCGAACTTGAAGCCGGCGAGCTTGAAATGGGTGTTGAACCCGCCCGGGTGCACTATCTGCTTCCGCACGTCATCCGGCGGCTTCTTGGAGTTGGTAAAGTAGCCCCATTTGCCCCAGCCGTCGTCAACGTCCCAACTGCTGCCCACCCGATTGTACCAAACAAGGGCGTCAGTGTAGAAGTCTATTCCGAAACGGAAGCCAAAGCGCAGGTGTATGGTGGGGCCCCAGAAGATGTATTTCTTCATGCTGAATTCGAAGATTATGAAATCTATCTCGAAATCGAACTCGAACATGAACTCCAGGAAAAGGAGCATCTTTCCGGATATCACGTCGCCGCTGAAGTAGAATATCGTGCCTATCATCAGGGAGAACTTGATCACCAGACCCCCCAGTATCTTCTCTATCACGTCGGAGACAGAGCCCAATCCGTTTATGAAGCCGTATATTGTGTTAAACTTGCCCGCCCAGTTGTCCGTCTGGTCCCGCTTGTGTTTCAAGGATGCGATTTTCTTGTTATCCTCATGGTACTTCTGTATCTGCTCCTTGGTCGCAGTCGGTTCCTCCTCTTCCGGCGTCGAGCCCATGGGCTGCATCTCTATCTCGTCGGCTTCTTCCTGCTCCTCCTTCTCCTTCTGATGCTCTTCGTAGGCCTGCGCCTTCTTGTAGTCCTCGTCCTCGGTGGTCTTTTCTATCTCATTGTCACAGCCGTCCCTCTTGTTTGAGAGCTCCTTCACCAGGTCGGCCAGCTTCAGCCTGAATTGAAGGGAGAGCACGGCCTTAACGCCCAGGCCCACCTGTATCACGAAGCTTGAAAGCTCGCTCTCTCCCTTGTCCGCGTTGTAGGTCTTGGCGAATTTTATACCAAGGGAAATGACCAGGTAGACCTCGTAGTTCATCTCGAAGATGGTCTCCCCGTTCTCCAGCTCCACGTCCAGGCTGGTGGGGGCCCCGGTGAAAAGCCGGATCATGGGTATCTCCACCCCCACGCCCAAAGACACGGACCAGTTCATGTGCTTATACTGATCCCAGTGCAGCTGGACCTCCACGCCGTAGAATATGTTAAAGCCCGTTTCGCCCAAAGGTATGGTTCCCTTTATCGACAGGGTGAGATCGCAGGTCTTCATGGTCCCGTCGGGCCATTCCGTCTTCTTCATGTCCACGTGGAATATCGCGTACTGTCCGAACACCAGGTTGAGGCCGTCCTCCGAACCCAGGGTGGCCATGAACTTTGGCATGAACACGTTCTCCATGACATAGGCAAAGAACTCGCCGGAAACGCCGAGAATCAGCAGGTTGATCATCAGGGGCGCGGAATCCACCGGAAGGTCGGATTCGGAGCCCCCGCCGTCTTCCTTACCGCCGAAGCTGTTGCCCCCGCCTCCCGGGGTGGCAACGTCCAGGGCAAGGCCGGGCTCCAACCGCACGTGAGAGATGTATGGTATGCCGCGACAATCGTCAGATGAGTAGAGGTGCAGGTAGTATTCACCCGCCTTGAGACGGATATTGAAACCCTTGGTCTCCCAGTGGCCGCTCTTCTTGTCCCAGTGAAGGTCCGCCTGGCCCACCACTTGGTCCTTGTTTATGTCGAAAACTTCGGCCTTCAAATGCACTCCAGCCCCGGTGTAATGCTGGGACCGAACGCTTATCTTGTAGAACATGGTGGACTCCAGCTGCAGACGGTACCTTACCGAGCGGCTGCCGGGCACCTCTATCACCTCTCCACCACCGGATACTGTCCTGGCCAGCGGGTTGCCCGAGTAGTATTCGCTTGAGCTCCAGGTGAACTCCGGATCGGAAGCTATGTGCACCTTGGTCCCCGCAACCCAGGTGGCCGTGCACACCGAATAATCACTCCCGTCCGAGGGGAGGTTGACATACAGCTGTGTGTCACCGCGATTTGAGGAGCCCTGGTTAATGTCCTTGACCGAAGACATAAGATAGAGGGGGTCGTCCTCCTGTCCCTTGTACCTTACCACCAGGTGACACTTGTCCACGTCGTCGTAATCCGACGGATCGGCCGAGGGGGCGGTATTCTTCTTCAGCACTATATCGTAGTGGGGCAGTATGAACACGAACTTCCGCGCCGTCTCAACGTTCAAGGGAATGAAGGGGCCCCGGAAGCCGTTGATGCTCAGGCTCCAGTCCCCGGTACCGTAAGGAAGTATTACCTCCATTGAACCCACCACGTCCAGATAGGCCTCATAGGTGGATACGGTGACGTTCTTTCGATGATAGGAGCGGTTCTCGTTATCGTCGCTCCCGGATTCCACCACGTACATAGAGGCAACGTCGCTGACCGACACCTTGGCCTCGTATCGGCCCAACTGGAAGGTCTGGCCCTTGTAATTCTTATCAGAGGGGTTCCATTTCAGTGTATATTCGGTCAGCCCGCTCCCCCTTGCCGTGAACTCTTGCTCTGAACTCCAGTAAGGCTGGCCGGTTCCCCTGGCATCCTGGAAAGACCCGATCATTGCCAGTCGGGTGTCCATGTACATGTTGTTCCTCACGTAGACCTTTAGTTCTATGGTCTCGAAGTAACCGTAATATGCCATGGTCTCCACGTGCTCCACGTGAACGTCCGCGTACAAACGAAAGGAAAGGCCAAGGGAATTGTTCCAGTCCCAATTCCCCAACAGGTCCGAGTTGTTATCGTCGTAAACCTCCACTGTAGCGGTGTAGAGGCCAAGGGCGTGATGGAACTGGGTGGTCCAGTATAGATATAGGCTCCGGGATTCACCAGGCTCCATGACTATCTGCCTTCTTTCCGAGAAGGTTGTTACCAGGCTACCGCTGCGTCCGTAATCTATTCTTGCCCTCAGCGAATAGTACATGGTGATGTTCTCATTGTTCTCAAGGTCAACCAGCAGTTTCACCGTTTCTCCCCTGCGGTACTTGAGGGTGTGGAAGGAGATCGCCTCCCTGTGCGTGGTGGCGTAAGCCGCGATCGCCCCAATGATAGTGGAGTTCCAGTAACACTGCACTATGGATCCCTGTCCCATGGGCACGATGGCGTAGGGCGCCTCATAGGTGCCGTCGTTCTCGTACACGGACACCACCTTGGAGGTGTTGGCAGGGAACGGCCTGTAAGTATCGTCCGGGGACGAGGGGCCGCTCACGGCCTCCGGTATCTCGACGCCCCCGGGCTCGAAATATTCCTTTATTCTATACCCCACCGAAGTAAGGGTATTGCCCCGCGTATAATTCGTTTCCCGGGCATCGAGGTCCATGGACATGTGGGTGGAGGGCATGAACCTGCTGAGACCGTTCTCGCCCACTGACCAATACTCGTCGTATCCAAAGTGGGTGGCGTACCTGAACGGCTTACCGCCCGGGTTTACCCATGTTATCCCGTTGGCCTTGACCCAGGCCCCGAGATCGTCCAGGAAATGAACGGCATAGGGCCTGATATCCGTTGCGTCCACCTTCCTCAACTCGGCGCCGGAGTAATCGGCCTGCAGATGAACAGTCGCCACCTCCGGGTCCCCGCCCGCGTAAACGAGCTGCACCAGCGCGTCCTTGTTCACCACGCGAACATCGGTAAGGGTTGCGGAATAATCGCCCACCGTGTCCCCTTCCAGGCCAATGGACCATGACGTGGTGTGATGCCCCACCGCGGACATGGGTATCTCTATAACACGATGGTAGAATATACCGTCCGCGTGGTCCCTGAGGTTGCCGTCCGGATGCGCGGTTATACCGTTCTGGTCCAGCACGCCGGAATCTCTCAGGTTCCAACCGCCGTCGCATTCGATGTCCAGGGACGCCCGCATTTCAGGGGAATAGGTATCGATCCTTATATCGAACTCTATCCTGTCGCCCTGTTTGAACTCGTATTTCAGATGTGAAAAGGTCATGTAGGAGTACTGGTTGTAGGTGGATATGTCGTATTTCCCGTAACCGCTTTGCTCCAACAGCTTGTTGGAGCCCTCCACCATACCGTCCCGGTGTATATATCTTACCAGCTTGTCGTTGTTGGTTATCCTGATGTTCTTGACGTACATGCCGTAATGTCCGCCCGCATCGCTTTCAAAGGAAAGGATCCAATCCTTTATGACCTCGTCGGTGATATCGTCGGGGAACGGGACCTTCCTGGAGTACCATTTGCCGTTGGCCCTGGCCGTAAGGTCGGTAAAGACGCTTGCCGGCAGGCCGTTCTGATCCTTTGCACCGCTCTTTCCCAGGGACCATCTCCCGGTGGGCGAATATACGTCGAGGCCGCCCACGCAGTGCGGGTACCCCTTGTCGAACCACACATCGTACTCGAGGTGATCACCGGCCTGGACCTTGTATGTTGAGGAAAGTATCTTGTAGCGGATGTACTTGTTGTCGGAGGAGGCCTTGAGCGCAAAGGAATAGGGGCCCTTGCTCGTATCTCTGTCGTTCAGCAGGACGCCGCTGTCATCGTTCAGCACCAAGGCCACGTGACCGTCGTGTGACGCAAGGATGACGTAATAGACGCGGTAGTCGTCGTAGTTGTTGGAGATGGAGTGGGTGTAGTAATTATCAGGGCCATAATATTGGGTGATCGTGGTCTTCAACTTGATGGCGTTGTCCCCGGGGTCTTTAACATGCCCCTGCTCTAACGTGATGGCATTTATGCCGTTCTTTCTCATCCTGTAATCATGGCCGTTGAGCTCGATGGGGCTGTTCTTGTAGTCTATCCCGCTGCAGTGGGCATAGAGCATACCAGCTCCGGAAGGAGCGGAGCCTCCTATGTTAATCTCCACCGACCTAGAGGTCTTTGCATTGGGATTGTCGTCGCCTAGGAAGATCGTTCCCGGTTCGACCCCGCCTCTTCCGTCGTCCATGATCAAGGTCAAGGACCTTACATGGAAATCATCGTAATTTGAATCTTGGACCTCAGCCTCGATCTTCACTGTGTTCTTCCCCGAGGTTTCCAGATATTCCCCTTTCACATTTAAGGACTTAAAGGACCATTTCCCCGAACCCGTTTTTGGGGTAGAGCCTATGTAATTATTATT
>CAZUZU010000006.1:27732-29343 GCA_964624865.1 uncultured archaeon | reverse complement strand
CACCACATTCCCAGTGAGCACCTCTCCGCTGTTCGGTGTGGTTATATCGGGTTCTCGATTGGGAAGGAAATCTAAAAGATACCAACCTAATAGATTTCTAAGGTCCAAAGGGATGAGGTGTTTTAATGCTTTGCCCATGCCTTTGGATTGGTTGTCTTTGGTTTTTGAAGTCTTTTCTGGGCTGGTTGCGGAACCGTTCTTGTCTCCGAGATAATCTTCGAAATATTTAAACCCCCTGTTATAATTAAAGTATCTGGAAATAAATATATTTTTTGCGACATATCCGATAGTGGAATGACCCATCTTTTTAAGGTCTTCCACCACGGTTTCCCCGCTTATATAATTTGAATATCGACAAAAGGGATGGAAATCCTTTTTAAAAAATGAGGAAAAGGAAAACGGGGTTGCCGGTCCGTTAGCGAAACAGTTGGAAAAAGAGGTACCGTCTTTGGAAAGGTTATCGATGTTTGGAGTCAATCCCTTTTCCTTAGACATATACCCGACCTTATCGGCACGTAACGCATCAATCGTGATGAGGATTATATTATTCCGTTCCATATATGGCCTGAAATGACATATTCGATATAAAACTATATCGCAAGAATATTGAGCCAAACCCTAACATTATCCATGCCTCATCCCGAAAGTATAATGGTATGAAATATATTCCTTAACATTTGATGGAAAAGCCCCGGAAACAAGTCTCCCCCAAGTAACCGAACAGGCTGTTTGACATCGTGAGCAATCCTCAACTCTCATTAGCAGGTATTATCTCAAGTCAATTAGGTTTTTCTATCACTCATGATGAGAAATGCATTAATTCCTCACTTTTAAGAGGAAGCCTAAAGATTCCAAAGATCTAATAGAACTATTCGATGAGGTTGTTTAGACAAAACCTTATTAAGACTGTATGAAATACTTGACCTTATGAACAAAAAAACTCAGGAGGTAATGAAGGAAAGCCGGCTGCTATAGCCATAGGAATGGTAAGGAGGAACGTTAATGCCTGAAATAGTATTGCATGTCGGAATGATGCGGAGTGGTTCAACCTTTCTCCAACGAGAGGTATTTAGGAAATCCGATGAAATCAATGAAATGAACTGCCCAGCTTTACGGGATATTGTCCTTTGTGATGATAAGGTAAATGTAATCAGTGATGAAAATATATTAAATAAAGAAAACTTGAGAACATTAAAATCGCTTTTTCCAGACGCGAAAGGAATCTATGGGTTACGAGATTTTGATAGTTTTTTACACTCATATTATTGGAAATATGTACAATACGGAGGATACTTGTCTTTTAGTGACTGGAAAAGAGAACACGTTGACAAACAAAAAGAGGGGTTTGAATGGCTTAGAAAGGGTTACTTTAAAAATTTCAAAGATTTAATAAAGGAATTATTTGACGATGTGTATATATATAGATTTAAAGATTTCAAGAAAAACAATAGGGAAGTCACTAAGAATATCTGCAAATTCATTGGGGTTAAGGTTCCCATTAATTGTGAATTCGATAAAAAACGTAATAGAAGTAGAAAAGATGTATTAAAACTTCTCCGTTTTCACAATAAATTTTTTCGATCTAAGAAGAATCCAAGGGGATTATTTCCA
>CAZUZU010000006.1:17438-27722 GCA_964624865.1 uncultured archaeon | reverse complement strand
CAATGAGATTGAGCCCTTTGAGATTATATAAAGGCTTTATAAAAGATATCTCAGAATATGAAGATGACCTTTTTAGCGCACCACTATTGTGATAATGACCTATATCTCCATATTCAGAAAACTTTTTATGGCGCTATCTTATTCAATAGTGACAAAGGAGACGAGGCAGAAACTACATGACAAATAAAATCCCCCTGTTAAGACCATATTTCGATTCAGATGAAGTTCAAGAGCTACAAAAAGTACTTGAGTCGGGTTGGGTGGCCCAAGGTCCAAAAGTAAAGGAATTTGAAGAAAATATTAGCGATTATCTAGGTTTAAAATATGCAGTTGCGGTCACCAATTGCACAGCTGCACTGCATCTTTCCCTTTTAGGTATCGGTATTCAAGAGGGAGATGAGGTATTGGTGGGGGACTATACTTATCCCGCTACGGGTCACTCGGTTGCATATTGTAGAGGGAAACCGGTATTTGTGGATATAGATCCCAAAACATACAATATCGATCCAGATAGAATCGAGGAAAAGATAACGGAAAAGACAAAAGCGATAATACCTGTCCACACTTTTGGACAACCGGTAGAGATGGACAGGATTCTAGAAATTGCCAGATCTCACGGTCTAAAGGTCATAGAGGATGCTGCCTGCGCCCTCGGGGCAAAATATAAGGGGAGATATGCGGGTACCATGGGTGATGTTGGGTGTTTCTCATTTCATGCGAGAAAAGGTATTACCACCGGGGAAGGGGGGATGGTGGTCACAAATAATGAGGAGCTGGCAAATAAGGTAAGAAAACTTTCTGTATTCGGTCTTGAAGGCACCTGGGAAAGGGAAGAAAAGGGATTTTATATTCCTAAATTTACCGAGTTAGGATATAATTATAAGATGAGTGATATCACTGCTGCTGTAGGTGTAGCACAATTGAGAAAACTAGACAAGATAATATCTAGAAAAAGAAAATTAGCAAAATATTGGGATGAAAATCTCCAGGAAATTGGAGGTATTGAGTCTCCTTTTGTTGATGAAAACTCATTTCATATATATCAAAGCTATGTGGCACTTGTGGATGATAAGATAGATAGAAATAGGTTGATCGAGAAGTTAGGAGAAAATGGTGTTCAGGCCCAGATAGGTACCTATGCATCCCATATCCAGCCAGCCTATGGTTCAGATGATGAATGTCCGAACTCCCTGGAAATATTTAATAGGGCTTTGGCTTTACCCATGTATTATAACTTAAAAGAAGAAGAGATCGATAGAGCTATAGATGCCATTAGAAATACTCTGGAGGAAATAAGATGAGTGAAAAAGAAACAGTTTTGGTTACAGGTGGAGCTGGATTTATCGGTTCGCACCTTGTTGAAAAGTTAGTGGAAAGAGGTTATTATGTTAAAGTATTGGATGTGTTACACAGAGGTACATTAAAATACATCCAACCATTAATAGATAAGGAAAAAGTCGAATATATCGATGGAGATATAAGATACAAAGACGCCGTAGACAAAGCAATGAAAGATGTGGATTATGTGTATCATGAAGCAGCTACGAATATTAATCGGAGCGTGGTTTATCCAGAGGAGTCTTTCGATGTGAATTTCATGGGATCACAAGTAGTTTTCAAAAGTGCCTTGGATCATGATGTTAAAAAGGTCATGTTCGCCTCATCTGCATCAGTATATGGTCAGCCTAAGGTATTACCGATGTCGGAAGACCATGAAAAGAATCCGATCACCCCTTACTGCGTATCAAAATTATCAAGTGAATATTTATTAAAATTCTATGCCCGGTCCGGTTTAAATTATGTAATATTCCGTTATTTTAATGTTTATGGATTAAGGCAACATACGGATTCTTATTATACGTCAGTGATAATATTGTTCCTTAAGAGACTGCTCCGAGGAGATCCTCCTATCATAATGGGAGATGGAGAGCAATCCATGGATTTCGTAAATGTAAAGGACATCGTGCGTGCAAACATCATGGGTATGGAATCAGACATCGAAAACGACATATTTAACGTAGGTTCAGGCAAATCTACAACGATAAAGGAGTTAGCATATATGCTAAGAGATTTTGTCGGCAGTGATATAGAGCCGGAATTCAAACCAAGGGATGTATTAGTAAAAGAGCGAAGGGCTGATACGAAAAAGGCCAAAGAAATACTTGGCTTTGAGGCGGAAATAGATATAGGGGAAGGTCTCAAAGAGGTCGCCGAAGATATTAAAAAACATCCAGAGAGATATTGATATAGTGATTGGAATATGACAGGTGAACCGTCCAAAGAAATTAATTATCTAAAAGAAAATGGCCTGATAAATCCGCATAGAGTAAAAAAGTTGATAATTGAAGCCATTAATAGAAACCAACTTCAACTTGATGAATTAATAGTATTAACAGAGGCAGCATCAGGGAACTATGTTGTTACCCCCGTAATTGCAGCAATGGCTGGTGCCGAGGTCTACGCCTTTACCAAAGATTCTAGATATGGAAAAGCAGCCGATGTCAAGTCCTATACCAATTCTCTCGCACGATTTTGCGGGGTTGGAAATAAGATCAAAGTTATATTTAAAAAGGAGAGAGAGATCGTAGATAAAGCCAACATTGTTACAAATTTAGGTTTTGTAAGACCTATTGATAAAAAGTTAATAGAAATGATGAATGAGAAAGCAGTAATACCATACATGTACGAGGCATGGGAATTCCGAGAAGGCGATGTCGATCTTGAGGCCTGTATGGAAAAAGGTATCCCCATTCTGGCAACCGATGAAAGCCCACAAGGATCGGATGTTTTTAATTTCTGTGGGCCATTGTGTGCAAAGATGCTATTCGATGCGGGTATTGAGATATATGGCAACAAAATCACAGTGCTGAGCAAAGATAAGTTTGGAAAAACGATTAAAGATTATTTAATAAAAATGGGTGCTGAGGTACATTTGGTAGAAGATATAGAAAAGGAATCCAATAGGAAGCTACTTAGGGGTTGTGACTCCCTAATAACTGCCGATTACTTTAGTGATTGCCAGATAGGTAAAAACGGACAAATATCAGGAAGGGAATTGAAAGAAATCTGTCCCCATGTGACAGTGATACAATATGCCGGAGGAAACGACATAGAAGAACTTGACAGATATAATATCCCATATTATCCCAGAAAACAAGTTGGGAAATATAGAATGGGAAAGACATTAGCGGATTTGGGTCCCAAACCCGTAATAGATCTACACTGTGCGGGATTGAAGGTTGGTGAGGTCATGGCAAAAGCTAGGTTGAAAGGAAAGTCAAGGGACGAAGCAATGAATTTGGCGTTACAATATTCCCCTGGCCAGAAAATAAATTGAGATGGAAGTTGATGTCTAAAAATATATTATTTACTTCGGTTGGAAATCTTGCCTTTCCTCTTGCCGCTAATTGTCTAAGAGAATCGTTTTCGGATGTTACAATCATCGGGACAGATGTTCGGTGCAATGCCCATGGATTATATTATTGTGATAAGGGATATATTGTAGATTATAGGAATAATCCAAATTTTCTAGATGAAATAAATCAAATATTAAATAAGGAAAATATAGATATATTATATCCCCTGTCAACCGAAGATCAAAATTATTTTTCAGAGAAGAAATATATATTTGAAGATAAAGGTGTGAAGGTAATCTGTTCGGATTTTCATGCCGTAGTCACTGTAAATAATAAATATAAATTATATGAAGGACTTAAAAAAAGAGGCTTGAATAATCCTGAATACTTTAAGATAGAAGAACTTGCTGATATAGAAGATTTGATTGGAAAGATAGGAACTCCGTTTGTAATTAAACCCTTTGTTGGCAAGGGAGGATCTGATTTATATATTGTGAGTAAAGATCGAGCCATATTAAGAGAGGATGATAGAAAATTCTTTCTGGATTACGATCAATTTATAGAAAATAGAAGGGATTATATAAATCCTGGTAATACTTTGATATGTGAATATCTAATGGGATATGAATATAGTGTAGACACTTTGAGCAAAGAAGGAAAACTTTTTTATGGAGTTGTGAGAAAAAGATATTCTTCTCAAGGGGGCTTAGCTTTGGAGGCCGAGGTTGTAAAGAATGATGAGATTATGAAGCTTACGAAAGAAATAATTCATGGTTTCAAATTGAGCTATATCAATAACATCCAATTCAAAGAAGATAAAAATGGGATTCCCAAGGTTATGGAAGTCAACCCAAGAATTCCCGGAACTCTGAATCTAAGTGTGAAGGCCTCTTCCGATTTCATATCCGATTCAATCCGATTGGTGGAGGGGGATAAGATTGAGATACCTGAGGTTAGATATGGGTTGAAGATATTGAGATACTGGGATGGAGTAATAATACACAAACAAGATGAAAAGGATTTGATAAATATTAGGGGATTAAACAATGAATGATAATCTTTTTATTTTCGATTTAGATGGTACTATATCGAAATTTTCTATAACGCAGGATCAGTTCTTAGAAACTAAAAAAAGGATTAAAGGATATTTAAAGAGCCATGAGGTAATAGTTGATAATCTAAGACCAATATTACCCAAGATAATATTCTTAACAAAAACCAGTATATCAGATAAAGAAAAACAACAAAGAGTAATCAAAGAATGCTTTTCTATGATCGACGAGATAGAACTCAATCCGAGAAAAGGAATAATAACAAATGAAAGTAATACTCGTTTACTCCTACAGTTAAAAGATGCAGGAGCTAGCTTGGGTATATTATCGAATAATGGGAAAAAAGGAGTATTAAATGCGTTATCCAGATCAAATCTTAACAGAGACTTATTTGAGTTTGTTATCACTAGAGATGATGTTGAAATGCCAAAACCTTTTGCAAATCCATTCTTAAAAATAACCTCCTACTTGTCCGAGAAAAATTGCTTTTTGTTTACCGACGGGATTTACGATTTATTACCAATACTCAATCTTGGAAAGGTAAATCATTGGTCGGTATCTATGTATATTGTATTGCAAATGGATATTAGGAATATGTCATATGATTGGAATTCAGGAGATAGATTTGAATTTGATCCTATCGTAGATAATAACAAGGGGTAATATATTTGAACATTATAATGTTGGTTTCTGATGGTGTCCGTCCTGATTTCCTTGGGGCTTACGGTGACTCCAAAGTAAATACACCAACCATAGATTGGCTAGGTAAGAATGGCATATGTTTTGAAAATGTGATTACATCAGCACCTTGGACCCTTCCCTCCGTCAGTAGTTTTATATCTGGAATATATTCCCATAAACTAGGGATGTTTGATTGGCAACAACCCCTACCGGATAATGTAAAAACCTTGTTTCATTATCTCAAAGAGGAAGATTATAAAGTAGCCTCTTTTGTTTTTAACGAAAAGCATCTGTTTTCCAATATGGACTTTGCGAATACTCAAGGAAATTGTATGAATATAAATAATATTTTACCCTGGATAGAAAAGAACAAAGATGAGAAGTTTTTTCTTTACATACACAGTTGGTGGACACATATACCATATGAGATAAAGGATTCTGCAGAAGAATGGAGGGAGGAAAACCAACGATTGTTGAAATTATTACAGAGGGGGGAGAAAGAAGATATCACATTGTGCAAGGAATTATATCGGAAATCCATAGAAAAAGCTAGTGAAGAATTATTACAGGGTATAATTAAATTTCTAAAGGATAAAAACAAGTTTGAAGATACGATGATTATTTTTACTTCCGATCATGGGGAAACATGGGGTGAAAGGCTTTCAGATAAATCCGAAATCACGAATAATTTTACACTTCATGGCAGATATCTATATGATGAGTCGATTAAAATACCATTTATTATTTACCACCCTGACCAATCACTTTCTAATATCCGAGTTAAAAAACAGATAAGAACAATAGATATCTTACCATCGCTTTTAGATGTTTTAGGTATCCAAAAACATGATGACAAGAGTTGGCGTGATATCGATGGAAGATCGTTTTGGAATTGTTGGGAAAAAGAATGTAACCCTCGAATAGCTATTACTTCAACCACCGATACAAAATCTAATAAGATTATAAACCATCAATTAATGAGAATGTCAATTAGATTACCACCATGGAAAATGATTTGGAATCTCTCAACTGATGAGCTTGAGTTATATAATCTTCGAAAAGATCCAGAAGAAACGACAAACGTGTACAATAAAAACGAGGAAGTCGGTTCCACGTTAAAGGGTTTATTAGGAAAGGAATTGGAATCGGTTCCTCCCGGCAATTTACCCGATGAAAAGAAAGAGAAATACTCAATAAAACAGTCTATTCGTTCCCTTAAGGGTATTAAGTAATACTGTGGAAATGATATAAATGTCCTCGGCTATTCCAAGACCAAGAAGAGCTGCAGTTGGAACATTTATTGATGGTTGTTTTTACTTATTCGGAGGTTGTTTAGCTGGGGATAAGGACTACGCAAAACTTTCAAATGGTCTGTGGAAATTCGACCCCCAGGAAAATGAATGGGAGATGGTGTTAGAGAATGATGGAACTCTAGATCCAAATAACATGTCAAGGCCTTCAGCAAGAAGGTTCCCTGGAGTGGCAAGTTATCGTAACAATTTGGTTATTATGGGTGGTTGTAGTCAGGATAGCCAATGTAAAGTGGCTACTTTTCTAAATGATATTTGGTTTTATAGTTGTGATAAGGGTTGGAAAAAGGTGAAGAAAAATAGGTTTGATTTAAATTTTGATTCGAGAGAGCCGATTGGTAGATATACAAATACTATAGACATATATTTGAATAAGATATATCTATTTGGGGGATGGTATCGATTTCCTACTGGGCAAAGAAAAAGATATTGGTTGAATGATCTTTGGAGGTATGATATAAAAAACGGAGAATGGTTTTGCCTTGAGAGATATAAGGATATTAAAGATTATTCTAGTAATACTACGAGGCCAGCAAATAGATATGGTCAAAAGGGATTCATTTACAATGGAGAATTTTATATTTTCGGAGGGCATGGTAATTATAAAGATCATAACGATTTTTGGAAATACAATATAGGAAACGATGAATGGATACAGCTAAACCCGGATACAGAAGATGATTCTCTTCCAAAAGGTCGATATGGTTTTACCTTTGTTGAAATAGACGATATATTTTATTTATTTGGAGGGAGAAGTCGTCAGAATCCAGATTGTCAGTTTAATGATCTTTGGGCTTATTACCCAAGTAACAATTCGTGGGAGCTATTAGAGTCCCAGTCTAAAGTTGACAGACCTCGTTATATAGGTAAAAATGCATATGGTGTATATGGAAAAGAGATATACTTATTTATGGGCGAGATATACAATGAAAATTCAGACTCGATATACCAATATAATGGGATTTGGAGTTACTCCACAAGAAAAAAAGAGTGGAAAAGAATATCTAATAACGATAGTCAGATATTTGTACTAGGGCTATAGGTCTCTAATCCAAAGTATTAATATGATGTTCTTATTCATTAACTTATAAAAAAGAAGGTAGCTAACCATGAAAACTAAAAAGATATTCATTGGTATTCATGAGACCGGCAATCTCACATTGATGCTATCACGAGGATTTAGGGAATTAGGATATGAAGTAACTAATGTTGTTATTAAACCCCGGAGGGAGATTAAGCCAAAAGAAGGCTATGATGGTTACATATGTTTACCTGATAATATGACCCAACATTGGTTTGATCTAACAAAACATTTCTTGAGAAACGCATTTACACATGATATATTCATATTTAATGTCAGCAGTTCATTCTATTCTAATACCTGGCCTCTTCCATATCTTTCTCCTTTGAATGAGATTGAGTTAGCCCTTCTAAAATCCTTTGGAAAAAAAGTGGTATTCATTGCACCTGGCAGTGAATTACGTTCAATAAGGTTGTTAATCAGAGACTTGAAGAACGATGGATTAACTTCCCTTGCAAGATATTTTGAAAAATATATTTTGGATGAAAACCTCTCGAAGAACGAATATATGAAAAGAAAAAAGGCCAGATTAATTGAAAAATATGGGGATTTTATCTTTACAAGACCCAATAATGCGGGATTATTAGAAAAGCCTTACAAATTACTAGATTTACCTTTCGATGTCGATACAGTTGAATATAATGTATCTATAACGGATAACCCATTGGTAATACATGCCCCCACAAATAGACTTATCAAAGGAACAAAGTATATCCTAAATGCTGTGGAGACTCTAAGAAGGGAGGGTTATAGATTTAGGTTTTTATTATGTGAAAACATGCCTAACAATGTACTAAAGAAAAAACTTACTGAGGCTGAGATTGTAATCGATCAGCTTTTACTGCCCGGTTATGCTTTATTTGCAATTGAGGCAATGGCTAGTGGCAATGTAGTTCTGGGAAACGCAATACCAAATTATAATGGTTTTCCAGGTCATACTCCAGTCGTAACCACTAACCCCGGTAGTATTTACAATAATTTAAAAATGGTACTGGAAAATCCTGAGTTGAGATCGCGAAAAGCAAGAGAAGGAAGAAGATACGTAGAGAAATATCATGATTATAAGAAAGTAGCTAAAAACTTTTTAAAGAAAATTGAGGAGTTATGACTTAATTAATCATTTCTTACCCCTTATTTCATCTACGATGTAACTGAGCATCTCTTTTGGATTTATGGTATCCATGAAGAAAAGGTAGTCTTCTTTCTTGAATTCCCTGAGTATGATTAATATTCCCAAGTATATCCCTATCCCTAGGAAAAAGACGGATAGTAGATGGTACCATCTTACTATATAGAAATAGGATGTGATATAGTTAAGCCCTAAGACCATCCCGCCGGCAGCTAATAGGTGAATCAGGACCCTAGGATTCCATGTTATCCCTGTGAATCGCCAGACCATTATCCTGGTATAAATAAGTCCAATGGTAAGAGTGATGATGGTAGCTATGGCAGCACCGGTAGCCCCCAATCCGAGACCATTAAGCCCTAAAAATTTAATATCTACAGGAATCAATATCAGATTTAATGAAATATTTAACACAACATTTATGATGCTCCCATATGTATTAATCCAAGGCCTATTTATTCCTATCATCAATTGTCCATAAGGCCCTCCTATCGCCCTAAAGAGCAGCCATAGTGGAAGAATTTGAAATATTGGAATAGCCGGATAATAAGAATCATCCAACATTATGTGGATGATAGGCCTGGGAAAAGCGATTATAAAAAACACTACGGGAAATAACAACATGCTTGAATATCGTTCAGCCTTTTTAACTAGATTTTCTATCTTTACGCTGTCCTTATTTGCATGAAGCTTGGATATCGTGGGAAAAAGAAGCACTCCTATTGCCGTGGTTGCTAAGGTTAGGGACTTTATGACCGTATAAGGTGCGAAGTAGTAACCAACCTCGGTCGAATTCCAAAACAATTGAATGAACACCTTGTCACTATTCGTGATGATTAGACCAATAGTGCCGGATATCACCATTGGCAGGGCAAACGTCCGGTAGCTCTTGAACATCTCCTTGGTGGGTCTTTTGATCTTGTAGTTACGGAAGAATATCGCATTGACAGCCATCGCAACGATCTCTGCCAGGATATAGGTAAAGGCCAGATGCAAGGCCCCCTCACCAGACAACGCCACTGCAATGGTTGCAACGGTTCTAATCACAGTATGTAATAAAAAGGGAATTTGATGTTTGGCGATCTCCTTCCTGGCCTGGAAGGTAACCTTCATGGTCTGACCAAGGGAGGCAAAGGCCGAATATGCCACCATGATGATGATGGCGGCAAAGTGCTCCTGGCTCTCGAAACCGCGACCTATGACATCGGTCCAGACGAATATCGCACCGAAGACTGTTGCCACGTAAGCTATAGTAAGTAAGATCTTTAAGGCAAAGAAAGTACCAATGCACTCACCCAGGTCCTTTCCTTCGGACACCCTCTTAAGATGCGCTGCATGGAACCCCAACTGGTAAATAATGCTGAACATCATGGCAAAGGACAGGGCAAAGCCGATGATGCCGTAGTCCTCCACAGACATGTACCTCGCAATGAAGAACAGCGCGACGTACCCGAACACGCCGGATATCACGTTCTGGGTCATTATCAGCAGGGATTTCCTGGCGATCATCGGACATGTGATGTATAAGGATTTTAAAAAACTTTGTATTGGTTATCACTGGTTTCGATACAGGTTTACGATATATTTGAGAAGGTCATGTTAGGAGCAGTCCGGGTATCAAATATAAGTGAACACGCAGGGTTTACGATATATTTGAGAAGGGCGTATTGGGAGCAGT
>CAZUZU010000006.1:0-17338 GCA_964624865.1 uncultured archaeon | reverse complement strand
ATCAAATATAAGTGAACACGCAGGGTTTACGATATATTTGAGAAGGGCGTATTAGGAGCAGTCCGGGTCTCAAATATAAGTGAACACATAGTGTTTACGATATATTTGAGAAGGTCATGTTAGGATCAGTTCGGGTCTCAAATATAAGTGAACTCGCATGAGTTTACGGCATATTTGAGAAGGGCGTATTAGACAAACGATGACTTGAAAGGATGCATCTGTATTTGGGCGGTGTTAGAGTTGATTTTATCATTCAAATAACATTTTACCGGCAATAGATATGATGTTGTTTTTCCAACTTCTTTCCGATATCATTTTCTCAATTGAAAAGATTGCTTTTTCCTCTGAGATGATTTTTTTATAATATAGTAGAAATACAATATGAACGCTGAATATCCATTCAATTTTTGCATCAAACTTCTTTGTTGCTTTAATATCGTCTATTACCATTGGTATATTTTCTTTCATGCATAAATTAAATAATTCATCTTCACCGGCCTTTTGTCTCTTACAATCCATTATTTTTAAATCATTAATATTTTGGATCCAGATCTTTGCAGCTTCTCCGTCTTTATCTTTATATTTGGCTATCTCTTTCAATTCAGTTAATATTTTCTCGGTTATTATAATGCTATAATTTTCCATTATCATATCTATTAAATCTGTATGTCCTAATGAAACCAAAGCAGAAGTATCGAAGGCAAGCTTTAGGGTCATAATAATCCCTTATCAACCATGTCTTTGATATATTTCTTCCCCCTTTTCATGTTTTTTACAATATATATTACGTCATCAGCATCCGTTCCTAACATATGTCTCAATTCTTCTTCAGTAATATGCCCTTTTGCATATTCAAGTGCAATAGCTTCAGATAAATTTATTGTATCATTTTTTACAATAAGGGCAATTTTCATCCTAAGATATTCAGTTCTCGAAACGTGAAGAACTCTGGCAATGGAGTCAATTTCATCTATCAGGTTATCATCTAATCTTATATTTACTTGTGTGGACATGCTATCACTTGGTATCATATAGGTATCATATGCTATATATGTCTTTCGATTATTTCAATTTTTTACAAACTCTAACAGGAAGCACCGTTATTGCATCCTTTCAAGTTTGCCTAACTCGAATATAAGTGAACGCCGCAGGCGTTTACGATTGGTTTACGTGCCGTTAACCCCATCGTAAAATCGGGATTTACGGTCAGGAGGGCCATACACATCTATTTATTTGATTGTCCACCATGATACCTTGTAGCCGCCCCCCTTCCAATCCTTTTTACCTCGCCGATCCCCATCAACTTCTTTATTCTTTTAAGCACTGAGACCTTGCTTAATCCCACCTTCTCGCCGATCTCGGAGCTGCTCATTGCCCTCTCTCCGACCAGGGCGATTATCTTTCTGTCAATCTCGTCGATCCCATGTTTTTCCTTGTAGAACACCACATCCACCTTGGACGGAGTCACGTCGAACCTAACGTCGGAATACGGGTGGGCGTGGCACTCCTCGAGTATTCGGATTATCCCAAATCCATATCTTTCGATATAGCCACAGTCGTAAAGGAACTGGCATAATAACGGGTTTCTGGGGTAATGGTCCGGGTTTTTTATGTCCACCAAGGGTGGAAAGCTTCCCGGACTGCGGACGATAAGCGCATCGTCTCTGACGAATATACGAATATCAGCGTCGATTATGTAATTCCGGTGCGCCAGTGCGTTTATTATCGCCTCCTTGATGGCCCCTTCGGGGTATATGAGTACCTTCTTGCGCTTTACCCCCGTGCGGACCTCAACGGTTTCGATCATACCAACAACTTGACTGTATGCATCATCCGCGATCTTCCACACGGGCCCGCTCAGTTCCCTCACGCTCTCGGTCTCGTGTCCATCCATCACTATTATCCTGGCCCTTGCCCCGGGTATGTAGTCGCCGGGGTCCGGGGAAAAGAATAGAATTCCACCATAGGTAGGATATAATTGTCCGTTCCTCGGTACGCAGATCTTGGTCTTTCTCATGTTCTCTTTTAAGGTCCCTCTGGTCGGGATCCCCCTTGTCTTCTTCCTTGTATCGAGGTACCACTTGAGGTATTTTTTATCAATCACGTTGGTTGGCAGGGTGGACGGCTGTATATCGAACTTGATATCGGTAAGTTCGACCGCCCTTTCGAGCATCTCCTCAATATACAGTCCGCGATTACTTCTGCCAACCCTGATGAATGCCTTTTTTCCAAGATGCACTAGGCTTTTACTCTTTTTTATCTTAATAACGATTACCTCCTTTCCTTCCACCTTGCTGTAAGATATTGCGACTTCCGGGTAAGGTACAAGAGCCTGGAGTGCCGTGGCAATCCTTTCCTTTATTTTTTTTCCAACACCAACGATTTTACCGTTGTCGTCAATTCCCACCAGAACGTTACCGCCGTTTGAATTTGCCATGGCACATACACTTTGCGCTACGGAATTTTCGTTTTTCTTGAATTCTACCTCGTTTCCCTCGCCTTGACCTATGAGTTTGTATATATTTTCATTCATAAGATCATATATGTTTTCTTCCGTTTTAAGGTTTACGGCAGGTTTACGCACCGTTAACTTTATCGTAAAATCAAGGTTTACGATTTGATCCACAGGTGAAGACACGACCTTATGGGTTGAGGCACATTATCTGCGGTCGTTTATGTGGATCTACATACCGAGGGCAGATAACAGGCCTTCTCCAATCCCGGTGCGCAGTGGTTTCTTATCGGCAACATCCCGCCGCAAACTTAATATATCTTAATGTATATTAATTAAAATGCATTAAGAGAGGTGATATAGCATGTGTCCTAAAAAAGGTAAAAAGAAGAGCAAATACACAACGGTGTCCATCCCCACGAACCTATACGCCAAGATCAAGACGAGAATAAAGAGCACGGGCTTTACTTCGGTGTCCGACTACGTGACCTACGTGCTCCGCGAGGTGCTGGCCTCCCTGGAGGAGGAGGAAAAGGAGCAGCCCTTCAGCAGGGAAGAGGAGGAAAAAGTGAAGGAGCGGTTGAGGGCGCTGGGTTACCTGGATTAATAATATATAATTACAATATATTAAAAGGTGTGTAATAAAATGATAAGTCCGCACGGAAGCAAGGAACTGAAACCACTCTACGTAAGAGACGAGAAGGAGAGACGGAAATTAAAGGAAGAGGCAAAGGCCTTGCCGTCCATGGTGATATCCTCGGCCGCGGCGGCCAACGCCGTGATGCTGGCTTCGGGGTACTTCACTCCATTGCCAGGGTTCATGAACAAGGAGGACGCCCTGAGCGTGGCAAACAACATGACCTACAAAGAAGGTCTTTTGTGGCCAGTGCCCGTTGTGAACATGGTGAAGGACCCCGGGTCAATCAAGGAGGGTGAAAGGATCGCACTGCTGGACCCCAACGTGGAGGGAAACCCCGTGATCGCAATCCAGGACGTGGAGGCCGTCGAGGAATTCACAGAGGAGGAGATGAAGGCCGTAACAGAGAAGGTGTTCCGCACCCTGGACGCCGAGCACCCCGGGGTTAGGAACTTCAACTCGGTGGGCAGGTACCTGATCTCCGGCCCGATCCGGGTGCTGAGCTTCTCGTATTTCCAGGATGATTTTCCGGAGACGTTCCGCACCGCCTACCAGATTCGGGACGAGATAAACAAGATGGGCTGGGAGAAGGTCGTCGCCTTCCAGACCCGCAACCCCATGCACCGAGCCCACGAGGCCCTGTGCAAGATGGCAAAGGAGGCGGTGGGTGCCGACGGGATACTGATCCACATGCTCCTTGGCAAGCTTAAGAAGGGCGATATACCGGCTCATGTGAGGGACGCTGCGATAAGGAAGATGGTGGACGTCTACTTCCCTCCCAACACCGTGCTGATAACGGGCTACGGATTCGACATGTTGTACGCGGGTCCGAGGGAGGCCGTGCTCCACGCGGTATTTCGCCAGAACGCGGGCTGCACCCACCTGATCGTGGGAAGGGACCACGCGGGCTGCGGCGACCACTACGGCCCGTTCGACGCCCAGGCCGTCTTCAGGCACGAGGTCCCGGAAGGCGCGCTAAAGATCAAGATATACGAGGCGGACCACACCGCCTATTCCAGGAAGCTGGGCAAGGTGGTGATGATGAGGGACTACCCGGATCACGGCAAGGACGACTTCGTTTTCCTCTCGGGCACCAAGGTGAGGGAGATGCTGTCCCGGGGGCAGAGGCTGCCGGAAGAGTTCGCCCGCCCGGAGGTCACCGAGATACTGATGGACTTCTACCGGAACAAATAGAAAGGCGGGGACCTGACAATCATACAATAAAGAGGGCGATGAACATGGACAATGAAAACAAACCGCCTGTGCACATAATCCATCACTGGGAC
Organism: uncultured archaeon; assembly: GCA_964624865.1. Taxonomy (GTDB): domain Archaea; phylum Thermoplasmatota; class Penumbrarchaeia; order CAZUZU01; family CAZUZU01; genus CAZUZU01. The sequence continues at coordinate 12,963 of CAZUZU010000006.1, read as the reverse complement.
ACCGACGGAATAGTCTCAGCGGCAATGATCGCGAGGAGGGAGGGGGAAAACGGCGGGGAATGGAGCAATACCTCCCCGCCAATAGGCGTGTTCGACATAGACCAAGGAATGACGGACCAATGCAGAGGCCGGGAAAAAACCTACGTCCTGGACCTCAACCTGCCCGACCAGGTGGAGAAGCTTCCCGGCAAGGTGGTGTTCATAGACCATCACGTGCATAGGAAATTAAAAGCGCCAAACATCCAACAGATCAACCCCCTGGCGGAAGGGCGCACAGCAGAGGAGTACCCGGCGGCGTCCTGGATCGTTGCCGAATACCTGGACCGATGGGATCACTTGTCCGTTCTGGGGGCGTTGGGAGACCGAGGTATAAAAGTCCTGGACCAGAGGAACGGGAAGAAGATGAGGACCCTGCTGTCCAAAGCCCGTCTTTCAACGGATGACGCCCTAAAATTGGTGGCGATGATGGACTCCAACTACGTAACAATGGACAAGAAAGGGGTGGAGGAGGCGGTCTCCCTGGTTTTAAACAAGGAGCCGAAAGAGCTGCTGAACCATAAACCATGGAAGAACAACCTGGACAGCATCGAGACGGAGCTCAAGAGGGTGCTCGACACCCTTGAGCCAGATAACAACATTGCAAGGATAGATTTCCGAAGCGGGTACAACATCATATCCAGGATAGCAAGGGAAGCCACCTGGAACATGGGATACGGGGGAGCCGTGGCGGTGAACAGGGAATTCCACGACATGGGCCAGGTCTACTTCCGGATAAGACCGGAAAATGTTAAAAAATTCGATATCCCCGGTATAATACAAACCCTAAAGAACAAGGGCGTTAATGCAGGGGGAAAGCCCGAGGTAGTGGGCATAATCTGCAAGAAAGAAAGTATAGAGATGGTACTTGATATCATCTTTCGAAATATAGAAGAGAAATAGGTGAAAAAATGTGTGATGGAGAAGGAGCGACCATATGGTTCACGGGACTCCCGTGCAGCGGAAAGACCACAGTGGCAGACAGAGTTGCGGAGATGCTGCTCGAACAGGGAATAAAATACGTCGAAAGATTGGACGGAGACATTGTAAGAAAGGGATTAACAAGGGACCTCGGTTTCTCAAAGGAGGACAGGGACATGAACATAGAGCGGGTGACGTTCGTAGCCAAGCTCTTGTCAAGGAACGACGTGTTCGTCCTATCCTCATTCGTGTCCCCCTACATAAAGGCAAGGGACAATGCGAGGCGCGAGACCAAGAACTTCGTGGAGGTCTTTGTCAGATGCCCGGTGGAGGAATGTGCCGACAGGGACGTCAAGGGGATGTACGCCAAGGCCTTTGCCGGAGAGATAAAGGGCTTCACCGGCGTTGACGACCCCTACGAGGACCCTCCCAACCCCGAAATAACCCTGGACACGGACAAGGAATCCCTGGATGAAAGCGCTCGGAAGGTCATAGATTATCTGAGGAAAAAGGGCTACCTGCCCGAATAGGCGGTGCTAAACGGTGGGAAGGGGAGATATATTAAAGCTGTTACTGCCCGCATTGATCCTTGTTCTCACCTATGTATTACCTGCCCCGGCAGGGCTTACCCAGGACGGTAAGTTCATGCTGGGGATGTTGATTTTTGCGGCCGCCCTCTGGATCACGGAGGTCATACCCTTTGCCGTAACCGGTCTTTTGGTAATGGTCATGCCGCCCTTGTTCGGCGTTTCCACGGCGACGGAGACATTCAAGTCCTTCGGCAACAGGGCCGTTTTTTTCTTAATCGGCGCGTTCATACTTGCCGCGGCCATAGAGAAGTACGGCCTGCACAAGAGGGCGGCCCTCAAACTGCTAAAGATATTCGGTTCCAGCCCGAATAAATTCGTTTTCGGCATCATGCTTACCGGCGCGCTCATATCCTTCGTCATGCCCGAGCACGGCGTTGTCGCCCTTCTTGTTCCGATCATCGTTTTCATACTGGTCCAGCTGAAGGTCCAGCCCAGGGCGAGCAACTTCGGCAAGACCACTATGATAGGGGTCACCTACGGGTGCTCCATCGGCAGCCTGGGAACCCTGGTTGGGGGGGCGAGGAACCCCCTGACCATAGGCTTTCTGCAGGAAACGGCCAACATCAGGATATCCTTCCTGGAGTGGATGATATATTCGGTGCCCATTGTCTTTATATCCCTCCCCATAGTCTGGTGGATCATGGTGCGGATCTTTCCCCCTGAATTCAAGGACATGAAAGGTGTGAAACAAGCTATAGAAAAGCAGGTCGATAAAGAAAAAGAACTAGGGCCAAAGGCCAAGATAGCCTTCGCCGTTTTGATATTCACCATAGTGATGTGGGTTCTGCTGTCGAACGAGATCGGCCTGGCCGTTATCGGCATCATTGGCGCAGTTCTTCTTTTCTTCACCCGCACCTTGACCTGGGAGGACGTGGAGAGCAAGGTTCCCTGGGGCGTTATCCTTTTGTACGGGGGAGCGATAACCCTGGGGGTGAACCTGACCAAGACAGGGGCGGCGGAATGGCTCGCCTCACAAATATTACAGCACTCGAACTCCGAACCTATGATAATCATCTTTCTCCTGATCACCCTCACCATAATACTCACTGAGTTCCTGAGCAATACTGTGGCCGTGGCGGTGATGCTGCCCATAGGCCTCGGGTTATCCCAATCCGTGGCCGGCCTGGGCGCCCTCGCCTCCTCACTGTCCATTGCACTGAGCGGCGGTCTCGCCTTCGTGTTCGTGGTGGCAACCCCTGGAAACCTGCTGGCCTACACTTCCGGCTACTTTTCGCAAAAGGACCTTATCAAGTGCGGGCTCCCCGCCAATATCATCTGTCTTTTCGTACTTTTCGCAGTGGTTGCAGTATACTGGAAGATACTGGGGGTCTGGTAGAAGATGTTCAAAAAGATATTGATACCCATAACATCGGAAGTGTGCCCGCTGACGGCCGGAGAAAGGGCCAAAGAGCTGAGGGAGATGTTCGGCTCCGAGGTCGTGCTAATGTACATTATGAGGGAGGAGCTCCTGGAAGACATCGACCGCTCCACCGAATACATAATGACCAAGAGCCAGAGGCGAGCCATCGAGGAGAAGATGGCCAGCGCCCAGACCAAAGGGACTTCGACCATCCTGCTGGAAAAGATGCGCTGCGAGATAGACCTGAGAGCGGGGGACGTCAAAGAGATCGTAAGAAGGGGTCGTCAGGCCGAGGAGATCCTAAGGGAGATAGAGGCCGAAGGCGTGGACCTGGTACTCATGGAATACGAACACGGCACCCTCCAGCAGTACGAGATATTCGAGCAAAGCTCGGTGCCAATCTGGATAGAGAAGAACAAGACGCCGATAAAAAACATCCTGGCCATATGCTCCAACCTGGCCCGCAACCAGCTGGTGCCCCAGTACTCCGCCGCACTGGCCAAGAAATACAAGGCAAATATTGAAATGATCTACATCGTGGACGAGGGGGGTGGCAAGCCCAATATACCGCCGTTGAGAGAGGGGGAGCTCTTTCTCAAGGGCTGGGAGGAAAGCCATTCCCACCTGAAGCCCCGGTGCTCCATTGTGGAGGGGCCCCTGGACAAGAGCGCCCTGGAGATCATCGAGGACAGGGAGCCGGACCTTTCCATTATCGGTCGCAACACAGAGAAAAAGGGGCTGTGGGGGAGTAAGAACGTGAAGAGTGCCCTAGGAAAGAAATCCTCAAGCAATATCATCATGATGTATTAAAGGAAAACAGGGTCCGCTGCTCCAGATCCTAGACCTCCGATTTTTCAAGGTAATCGTAATCTACCCCTATACTCCAGCTGTTGCCGTCATCGGCTATGTCCCGGAGCCCGAGAACCGACACCAGGGGCTGTTGGTCCCCGCAGTCCCCTGCGGACACCGTTATTTCCCAGTCCCCGCCCTTGGTCCTGTTGTCTTTGGGTATGGAAAAGTCGAGGCTTATGCTTCCCGACCCGCCCGGGGAATTGGCGGCCGGTCCGCCCTGTTTCTCCTCGCCGCCGGGCGAGATCACTGTCAAAGAAAGTGTGTCGGGCCGGTTCGAATACCTGGGTCCTGCCGCAGGCTCGTCCTCCCAGGTCAGAGTAAAGGTCACGTTTACCAGGAGACCGTCTGTCTCCAAATTTACAGTGGCCTTCTCCTGGCTGTTCTCGGCCACATTTCCGCTTATGCCCTCCACCATGCCCGAGTTCATGGTATAGGTGACCCTATCCTCCCCGTCGTCCTGGTCCAAGTAGAACGCGTCGCTGCCACCTGCAAAGCCGGCCATCACCAGCACCGGGGCAAGGACCAGAGCCAGCACCGGGGCATAAGGCTTGACCAAGAAACCGCCCTCCCTTTTCTCCTTCTTCCCCTCCTCCACCAGGGACATGAAACGCCATCTATTATAGAGGATGAACGCCATTGCGGTGACCGCGCCCACGGCCGCGACATTGGCGATGTATATCTTGGGCCTGTGCTCGAACACCGCAAAGTTTTCGTACCATATCCCGTGAACAACACCGCCCAGGATATTCCCGATTGCCACCGGTATGAAGATGGACGCCATGTAGATGGCAACCTTGTCCTTGGGACAGATTTTCGACACGTAGGATATAAAATTCGGATGCACAATGAACTCCCCTATGGAAAAAATGATGATGCCGGATGCGAATATAACGGGGTGGGTGCTGTATGCAACCACCACGAGTCCGGCGCAGAAAATTAAGATTCCGGTTATCATAACCTTTAACGATTCGTATTTTTCCACCAACTTTCCCAAAAACGGGCCCAAGGTAATGATGGTGCCCGGGTTGATAGTGGCCAGCAAAGGCACGGTGAACCAGATGGGCATCTTCCCGTACTGGACCATGTATATGGGAAGGAAGGTGTGATTGAAAGCGAAAATGAACCAGAAACCGGAGTAGATTAGGAGCAGTATGACGAACTTCTTGTCGGTGAGTGCGGGTATTATCTTGGTTAAGGCCTTGCCCACCTTCAGCTCGGGCTTGGGCTCCACGGGCGTCCGGTACATGGTCAATGTTATGGCCAGGTTAACCCCTATGAACACGGCCGATATGAAGAAAATGAGGTAGAAGGCGGCCCTTGCTCCAAGGAAAATGCCTATGAACAGAGGAAAAGCAAACGCGCCGAGATTGATCATCCAGTAATATATGGAATAGGCGAGATTGCGTTTTTCTTCCGCCGTTGTGTGGGCTATGGTGGCGGATATCATAGGTTTGAACGCACCCGCACCCACACCCATGAACACCACCCCGAGAAGCAGTGAGAACATCTCGCTCGCGAATCCTATGCCGGAATAACCTACGACCATTAGAAGGAACGCCCCTATCAGGACCTTCTTGTAACCGTACTTTTCAGCCAAAGCCGCCGATATAAGAGGCACGAAATATAAGAGGGCGATCATGAAGGCGTAGATGACCCCCCACACGCTCTCCGCGATTCCCAGGTTCAACACCACGTGCACCCCGAGAACCGACATCATGCCGTAGTAAGCTCCCCTCTCGAAAAGTTCCAGGGAATTCACTATCCAGAAGTCCTTGGAAAAGGAGCCGAATATGTTTGACAACTTGGATGGCATCTTATCTGCCTCCCATATTAACTATTTATTAATAACTCTTTCTTTATACTGGACTATATTCAAATAATATAAAAAAATTATAGAGCGGGACCAGCATGATCAGACCAGATCATAGGTTTGTTAAAAGGTAACTGTTCCCTATTCATTCCTCTCTACTTCTACCGCCTGGTTGCCCTTAGTTCCCTCAACTATCTCGAAAGTTACTTCCTCGCCTTCATTAAGGGTGCGAAAGCCCTCGCCCTTGATACCTGTGTAATGGACGAAAACATCACCGGTTCCATCGTCGCATTCGATGAAACCGTAACCTTTCCTAGGGTCGAACCATTTTACTTTCCCCGTAGGCATTGGTCTACCCCCTTGCTTTGTTTCTATTTTTTTTTCACTCGCTCTCTATACTGCGAGTATCCGATACCAACTTATTCACCACTTATAAATATTTTTATTCAACGGTCACGCTCTTGGCAAGATTCCTTGGCCTGTCTATCTCCCGGCCCAGTTTTAAAGCGGCGTAGTAGGCCAATAACTGAAGAGCGATGGACGAGACCAGGGGCATGGCGAGAATATTGCAGTCGGGCACCTTTATGACGCGGTCAACGTACCTTTGTATGTCATCGTCTCCCTCCCTTGCCAGGGCGATCACCGGGGCCTTCCGGGCTATGATCTCCCCTATGTTGCCTATCATCTTCTCGCGTGTATGATCGTCATTGACCAGGGCGATCACCGGGGTTTCGGGGCCCAACAGGGCCAGGGGCCCGTGCTTAAGCTCGCCGGCAGGATATCCCTCGGCATGCAGGTAGGATATCTCCTTAAGCTTCAAGGCCCCTTCCAGAGCGGTCGGATAGCCGTAATTGCGGCCTATGAAGAAGATATCTCTGTATTTGGACAGGAAAGCCGCCTGCCTTCTTATCTCCTCCGCATGTTCCAGGGTGCGTGAGGCCAGCCTGGGCAGCTTCTTTAACACGGCAACGATATTGTTCTCCTCCCTTGGACTTGTCCTCTTCCTGCCCAGGGCCAGGCCAAGGACGGTTATGGCGGCTATCTGGGTGGTAAATGTCTTTGTCGCTGCCACCCCTATCTCGGGACCGGCATTGGTATATACAATGTCGCCCACGATGCGGGTCAGGGAGCTTCCCAGGACATTGGTGACCCCTATGGTCCCGAGATCGTTGCTTCTCGCTATCTTCAACGCGGCCAGTGTATCGGCGGTCTCCCCCCTCTGCGACACCCCGATTATCAGTGGATTGTGGGCGGTTATACCCCCGTAACGATACTCCGAGGCGTGCTCCACCACCGCCTCGATTCCCAGGGCCTGGGTAAAGAAATACTTGCCGTAGACGGCGGCATGCAGAGACGTTCCGCAGGCGATGAACTTGACCCCGTCATAATCCAGGTTGTCGTAGCTCTTGCCCAGTTCAAGGTAAGGGGGAGAGAGCCTTCCCCTTATGGTGGCGTGAAGGGCCTGGGGCTGCTCGAATATCTCCTTTAGCATGTAATGTTTGAAACCGCCCTTCTCGGCCGCCTTGACGTCCATGTCCACTCTCTGGACAGCATATTCCACGTTACGGCCGTCGAAGTTGCTTAGTGTGAGCTCGCCAGGTGTTACGTAACCGCACTGCCCGTCCTCCATGAACACTACCTTGTCGGTGTATTCGACCAGGGCGGCCAGGTCCGAGGCGATGAAGGTCTCTTCAGCGCCCAAACCAACAACCAGGGGACTCTCCTGCCTCGCTAGAAATATCCGCTCCACCCCTTTCATCACGGCAACCAGGGCAAAGGAGCCCCGGAGAGACCTTACCGTTTTTTGAAAGGCTTGGCAAGGCCCCCTCCCCTCCAAGTTATCTTCCAACAGATGGGCTATCACCTCGCTGTCCGTGTCCGAGCGGAAGGTGTGGCCCTTGTCACTAAGCTTCTCCTTAAGGTCCTTGAAGTTCTCTATGATCCCGTTGTGGACCACTGCCAGGTTGCCTTGGCAGTCAGAATGGGGGTGTGCGTTGGCCCGATTCGGCTCGCCGTGGGTGGCCCATCGGGTATGGCCTATCAGTCTCACTATGCTCTTGTCATTAACCGAGGCCTTGGAGCGCTTGTTCAGCTCCCTTCTCAATCGTTCGATGCTCCCCTCGGTTTTCACCACCTCCAAATTTCCGCTCACGAAGGCAAACCCCGCCGAGTCGTATCCCCGGTATTCCAGGCGGCCAAGCATGTTCAATCCGGTTGAGATGCCGGGTCGAAATCCCGTGCCGTAGTACCCGATAATACCGCACATCTTTGCTCTCCCCTATGCCATGAAGGCATCGTCGGGAAGGTTTCCCTTGACACGCTTGAGTGGAGCGATCTCCACGTCCGCCCCCAGGATGGAGCCGGGAGAGATCACTGTGTTGGCACCGATTTTCGAGTCGGGGCCCACCACCGACCCTATATCCTCCAGGGGAAAGAACTCCTCGTTCACGTTGTACACGCCGCGGCCCCGGTAGACACTTACGTTGGAGCCTACACTGACCCCCGGGCCTATAACGGAGTTCTCTATGGTGCAGCCCGGGCCTATGTAGGTATCCTCCATAATAACCGAGGAGCGGACCACAGTGTTTGATCCCACGGTGGTATTGTCCCCTATCACCGAGGAACCTATGTAAGAACCGGGGCCTATATCACAGCCCCGGCCGCATACCGTCGGTCCTTCCAGGTAGGCACCGCTTCGGGCAAGGGAGCCGGAACCGATAAGCACGCGGCCTCTTATGTTCACCCCCTTTTCCACGGTCCCTGCCGAGGAGGGGGCGACCTTTCGAAGGGCAACGAGGTTGACCGCCGCCATGTCCCAGGGATATACTATGTCGACCCAGGTCTTGGACTTGACCGCTGACAGTTCTATGTCGTTTCCGGAGATCATCTCGTCAATACCTCCCGTCATTTTGTAGACACCGTCGGAGACCAGGGAGACGAGTTGATCATATTTCTCCTTGGCAAGGAAATAGATACCCGTGGATATGGTGTTGGGAAGGGACGGGAGTTCGGCCACGTCCGGTTTTTCTATGATATCCTCCAGCACCTTGTTTTTCAGCACGCACACCCCGTACTTGGACGGGGTCTCGCTCTCAGTGATCAGGGCCGAGTTGACACCGCTGGACAGGAGGTTCGAGATGTCCGTTCCCTCCACCAGGTTGTCTCCCGGAAGGACCAGTATGTTGGAATAGGACTGTGCCTTGGATTTGGACTGCTTCAGGGCGTGCAGTGTTCCCAGCTGCTTCCTTTGATTCGCGTATTTTATGGATAGGCCCCACTTGCCGCCGTTCTTGAAGTACGATTTTATCCTGTCCTTTTTGTAGCCCACCACCATTACCACGTTCTTGATGCCCGCGTCCTTTAAGGCCATCAAGATATGCTCCAGTATGGGGCGGTTGAGAACGGGCAGCATTCCCTTGGGTGTTTCATGGGTGAACGGTCTGAGCCTGGAACCCTCGCCAGCGGCAAGGATCACGGCGATGGATTTGTCTTTCAGCATTGTTACGCCTCCTTTGCAATATACTACTAGGTCTTAAATACGGCATTGATATATATTGATTTTGAATCCTATCCTCCGGTCTCGATGGTAAAGCTTAATATAAGGTACGGAATATATTTGAACGAGGTCGAGCCGATGCCACATCAATGCGTCCTTTGCGGGAAGGTCTACCCCAACGGGTCACAGGAGATATTAACCGGATGCGGAGAATGCGGGGGGAGGAAGTTCTACTATATCAGCGAGCCTTTGGCCCAGGAGGAGCTCCGGGCCGCGGCAGAAGAGGCCGAGGAGGCGGGGGACAAGATGGAGGACATTGTTCGCGAGGTTTTGAGGGAGGAGCCCAGAGAGAAATACAGGGAGGACGGCACCCCTTCAGAGGAGGGTGAGTGGATAAAGGTAAGGCCTGAGGACAGGGAAAGGATGGAGAGGATCGAGAGGCTGAAGAAAAGCTCCGAAAGGGGCGTGATCGACCAGATAAAAGTGGGAACGGGGGAAGAACGGGAAGTGAAAGAGGAAGAAACGAAGAGAAGACCGAAAAAGAGAAAATTGAGGGTCAGCACCAGGGAAAAGGAGTCGGCATCAGTGGTTAACATCGTGGAGAAGGGGGTCTACGAGATAAATCTCAAAGCCCTTTTGGAAAACAGCCCCATAATCATACAAAAGGACGGTTCCTATCTTATACATCTACCGTCGCTTTTTTCAAAAAGTCCAAAGGAGGAGTAATACATGAATGATCGGAAAACGGGCCAAAAGATATCTGACAAGGCGTTCATAGCGCCGGGATGCACCATAATGGGCGAAGTGGTGATCGAGGAGGAGGCCAGCGTGTGGCCGTCGGCGGTATTGAGGGGAGACATGGACAAGATATACGTGGGAAGGGCCACCTCTATCCAAGATAACGTAACCGTTCACACCAACGAGGGGTCGCCCACCCGCATAGGCGATTTCGTCACAGTTGGGCACAACGCGGTGATACACGCGGCAACCGTGGAGGACTACTGCATAGTGGGCATGGGCGCCATCATATTGGACAAGGCAAAGGTGGGCAGGGGAAGCATCGTGGGTGCGGGGGCGGTGGTGACCGCGGGTACCGAGATACCCCCCAACTCTCTGGTCCTTGGAATGCCCGCCAAGGTGGTGAAGCAGGGGGATTACATGGACGGTATCAAGACCAATGCCCAAGAATACCTGAACATTGTCAAGAGGCATATGAAGGGCGAGATCGGCTATCATAGAACCGATGATTAATCGAGACCGCCGACCATGAAGGGCGTTGATAATGCTTGATCAGAGCTTTTTGATATATCTTGCCTCCGCCATAATCGTACTGTTCACCATTATCTATTACCTTGCCCTTTACCGGAAGGGCAGGCCCTCCTTGGGCAAATGGTACCTTACCCTGTTCGTATCTTACCTTGGCTGGTCCGTTTGCACGCTCGGCCAGGTATCAACCAATGACATAGAACATTGGACTATTATCAACGCAGTGTCCTACGGCTTCGTCTACACCGTGGTGGCATCCTATCTATATATCGCGGTGAACAGCTTTTCCTTCATTTCCGGGGTTTTTATGGCAAAATGGAAGAGATACGCGATATTCGGGGCCATGATCTTTCCCCTGTACTTCGCTTTCTTGTACCAGTTCGTATTTTCCCTCACCTTCACGCCCAATCTCTTTACCCAGGGCATAATGGAAGGGAATAGAGGATACGGACCATATTACGAGATGCACGGACCCCTTTGGCAGACGGCCACCGTTCTTTCCTACCTGTACATGCTCTCGGCCGTTGTGGTGATCACCGTGGGGTCAATAAAATCCAAGGTGGACGTGGTAAGGCACAGGTGCGCCTACACCGCGGCCATGGGCTGGATAGGCCTGCATGGACAGATAATCTACATGGCGAGCTTTCGGATCTTCGGCTCCGTCCTGGCCATCGACACCACGCTTTTGTTCACCCCCATAGGAATGATAATATTCACCTTCGGATATGCCCGGAAAAAGAACGCCATTGTAGAGGAAGGGAACTTGAAGACATATCACAACCTGTTGGAAAGGGGCCTGAAGACCGGCAGGATATACTATCTCGACAGGTGGGCGGTCGAAAACCATGACCTGGGGAGGTGGGTAAAAAAGAACCTGGTGATCGAAGGGGCGACGAGCCTCCAGATACGGATCCAGACCGGGGGTAATGAAGGAGAGGAAATAGATCTGCCCGGAAAAATGGAAAGAATCAACATTACCCTGAACAATGAGAAAGAACTGAGGAACATGTTCAACGCATTGGACCAGATAATACCGCGATATCAAAAAGGGATCGCCTTTATCACCGGTATGAGGAATACAATGGAAGAACTTATGGGATTCTCCCCCGCCCAGCTCGTAAGTGTACTATCATATATCGGGAAATTAAGGGTATTATCTCTAAACAGAGAATTGATATTGGTGATCCTGCCCGGCAAGGCCCGGTTGTCCCGGCTGGAAAATATGATCCTCTCGTCAAGTTTCCTATGGATCAAGCCCTCTGGCCAAGGGTTCAAGATATTAGATAAGAGAAGCGGCGATATAGAAGAGGCCAAGACACTTAACGATTTTATCAAGGAGCTTAGGAACATAAACAGGATGAAAAGTATGAAAGAAAGGGAATTGAAGGTGGAGAAGAACAGGCTGGAAGAGTTCATCGCCACCCTGTCCCACGAAATTAGCACACCATTGACACCTCTATTCGTATGGTCGGGTAGAGGGGAGGTGGGAAAGGGGAAGGAGCAGGTAAGGTACTCTTCGGAAAGGATATCCGGTACCCTGGAACGTGGCATGGCCAAGCTACAGTCCAAGGGACGGCTATCCACCAGGGAGCCCGTGTCCCGGGTGGCACAAAGAATGAAGCTCATGTTCTCTGAAGACGACACGCTGGAGATCGTTTTCCAAGACGATTCCGTTCGGGAAGAGATTCTCTCCGCCCACATCTACTTTACTTTATGGAAGGCCGTCGAATTCTTGAAGAACCTGGCATCGGATTTGAGGATCAAGGTCCGCTTCGGCAAGACAGGAGGAAGTGTAAAGATCGAGTTTGAGCAGGAAATACGAGAAGAAATACCCAGGGAAATAAGCGAGGACAGGAGATTGATGGAGCTTATCGGATCGGTGAGGGCGTTAAGGGGCGACATGAGGTTCGGTTTCAAGAACGAGGAGGGGACGTTCTCCCTGGCCATCACGGTCCCCAACTGAGAGGACAGCATACGTGAACGTTTATATGAGGTGAGGGCAATACCCGTCCCACACGAGAGAGTGGAATCATGAGCGAGGTTGACAAGGTCTGGGACGAGCCCGTTTTCATGACAGGGGAGAAGGTGACCTTCGAGGAGGCTTTTCCCGACATTGAAGAGCTCATGGTGGAGGTCAGGGAACGCTACGGGGAATTCATCGGTCCCAAGCACAGGTTCTCGAAAAAAAACGTTAAACCGAAGATGGAATGCAGCAACCCCAACTGCTACCAAAGCGGCTTGGACATACAATCGATACTCCGGGAGCTTGTGTCGGTGCGGGAAACGGACTATGGCTCCACCGAGCTGTGCCACCCCTTGGACACCGAGAAGAAGGGAGGCAGCGGCTTCAAGAGATGCAACCACTTCTTCGAGATCGTGGTGCATATAGAGTACAAGTGATTATTATTGAGTTTTTAAGTCAATCCATAACCGAAATCCGTTCGAATCCTGGGGAGAGGGGAATGAGTCCACTGGCTAACATCATTGTGAACCATGAAGGTGGATGAATGGGGGTTTCTTTGGTCCCACTACCTTTCTTTCTCTGTGACACCACAGCATCGGTGGAAAGAAAGGTAGTGCAGGGGAAGGGAGGAGGGTGCTTAAGATAGTGATGAATTGTAGCATAACACCC
>CAZUZU010000005.1:8092-29725 GCA_964624865.1 uncultured archaeon | reverse complement strand
CTTTTGCTGAATGAATGACGACAAAAGGTGTGAATACTTTTTACACACAGCCCCCTGATCACATGTAGTCCCTGTTGATCATTGGGAACGCGATAACATCCCTGATGTCGGGACTGTTGGACAAGAGCATGACCAGGCGGTCTATGCCCACCCCCACACCTCCGGCGGGAGGCATTCCCACCATCAACGCGTGGTTGAAGTAGGGGTCGAACTTCACTGGTTCACCGTGGTCCCTTGCCTGGCGGTTTCGGCTCTCGAACAGCTCCTTCTGCATCACCGCGTCGTTCAGCTCGGAATAGGCGTTGGCCAGCTCCATTCCTCCCACGTATGTCTCGAACCTTTCCAGCAGGTCGGGATCCCCCCTCCTGGTCTTGCACATGCATACCGCGTAGCACGGTGGTGTGGAATCCTTGGGCCAGTCCGTGACGAATGTTGGCTGGATAAGCTTGGGTTCCACCATGCTCTCGAATATCTCCATGATGAGCTCGAATCGGGTTAGCTTTCTGTCCTCGGTGTCGTCAAGGAAGTCGTTGTCTCTCAGCGCCCGCCTCAAGGTATCGTCGTCCACACCGCTGGGATCCAGCCCGGCCTTCTCCATCATGACGGTGTTGAAGGGTACCCGTTTCCAAGGGGTCTTGAAATCTATAACCCGGCCGCCGTACTCCACCCTTGTGTCACCGGTGATCTCCCGGGCAAGACCCTCAACCAGGTCCTCGGTCAATGCCATCATGTCCTTGTAATCGGAATACGCCTGGTAGTACTCTATGGTGGTGAATTCCGGGTGATGGGTGGAGTCTATGGGATCCTCCCTGAAGCTCTTCGAGATGGAGTAGACCTTCTCGAATCCGCCCACCATGAGCCTCTTGAGATACAGCTCTGGAGACGTGGCGAGGTATAGTCTCTGGCCCAGGACTTGATACCGGGTCTTCAGGGGCTCCTCGTCCGCACCGCCGTAATAGGGGTGCAGTATGGGGATGTCCACCTCCAGGTAATCCCTGGTATTGAAGAAATCCCTTATATATCGCATGATGCGCATTCGCTGCCTGCACACCTGCCTGAGCTTGGGATTGAATATCAGGTCGAGGTGCCTGAACTCTATCCTGTCTTCGGTGTCCTTCATCCGCAGGGGCGGGATTATTATCTTAACAAGAAGAGTCAGTTCCGAGGCGATCACGGTGCCGTCCTTGTCCACCCCGCCTTTGAGACCTACGATGTCCCCCAGGTTCAGCAGCTCAACGGTGTCGCCGCCCACCCCCCGCACATCGTCCCCGGCCATTACAAACTTTGTCTCGGCCGTGGAATCCAGCAGAAGCCCGGTAAGCTCGTTCTCTCCCCTTTCAACGTCCAACAGCCGGCCCGCAACCGTTACTTCCTCCCCCGGCTCGAGATCGCAAATACAGTGGCTTACCTCGAAGGTATAAGGATAAGGATCGACGCCCTGCGCCCGCAGTTGGTTTATCTTCTCCAGGTTCTCTTCCATCGATTTTTTATCATAGTCCATTTTTTCACCGCGGCAGCCTGACCCTGCCTTGGGGGGCCTGGTCAGCCATCCCCAGGTACCCATATTTCAAAGATATATTAAGGTTTTCTTACCGGGCCTAGAAAAATAGTGAAAATAAATAAGAAGAACGGAGCCGCAAAGCGGCCCCGTTTTTGGAACGTGGCCGGCCGGGCCTAGAACTCCACCGACGCCTCGTTGTGCTCGTCCCAGGTACCGTCGTCGTCGCTGTCCTTGTTCTCCATATAGTATATCTGGACGTGCTCGACCTCCCAGGTCATGTTGCCGCTGCCGTTCTCCGTGCCGTTGAAGCCCTCGTGGCCGGCGATCATCGCCTTTTCCAGCTCGAAATAGCCGTTGGAGTTGTTGTCGTAGGCCGCGTGGTGCACGAGCACGTGGCGGGCGTAGGTCACGTTGCCGCTGGCGTCGTATTCCGTGTGTGAGGCCATGATGCCGTGTTCACAGGTCTCGGGGTTACCGTCGCCGTTGCTATCAACAGTGTGGTTAACGATGATCAGGAAGGTCTCCTCGTTCGGACTTCCGTCGTCATCTGGGTCCAGGCCTTCGTAGGCGGCCATGAATTGGTCCACGGCCTCGAACTTCCCGTCTGTGTTGTTGTCCCACTTTCGCTCGTAGCCGAATATGGCGTGCTTCTCCTCCGGGTTGCCGTCGCCGTCCGCATCCGTTAGACGGAGCATGTGGGCAAAGGATTCGAAGTGATCAAGGTCTCCGGTATCCTGGCTGTCGGCCTTTTCAACGCCGTATTGAAGGGCAAAGACCTCGTTCTCAGTCCCGTCGCTGTCGGGATCGTCGACGCTGAAGCCCACGATCAGCTCCCTCTGGGTCTCGAAGTGTCCGTTGGTGTTGTTGTCGAAGTTCTGTGAGAAGTAGAACACCGCATGCTGGTGCTCTGGTATGGAATCGTCGTTGGTATCCTCCCAGATATATATGTGACCTACAGAGGCGTTGGAATCTACAACCCCGTCGTCATTCGTATCCCATTCCTTTCCCAGGGCCAGGATCGCGGCCTGTTCCTCCGGATTGGTGTCGGAATCCTCGTCCAGGACCTTTAACCCGGCGATCAGCTCGCTCTTGTCCTCGAAATGGCCGTTGGTGTTGTTGTCCCAGGATTCGGTGGCATGGACAAGCAGGTACTGCTCCTCCGGGTTATTGTCCTCGTTCTCATCCACGGCCCTGTATATCCACATCAGGGTGCGGTTCCGGTCCTCGACGCCGTCGTCGTTCTCGTCCTTAGCCTCGTGACCGCCCCAGACCATGAAGGCCTTCTCCAGCTTGCCGTTGGAGTTGTTGTCCACGGCCTCGTAGCCCCCTGCGAACTCCCGCTGTAGCTCGTAGTGGCCGTTGGAATTGTTGTCGTACTTCTCCTCAACATACAAAGCAGCCCTTTGGAGCTCGTAATAGGTGTCGTTGTCCGTATCAACGGTGTGGTTCCAATATATGGCCATCTTGGAATAGCTCTCGGTGAGGTTGTCGTCGATCTTCGCCTCCTCGGCCTTTACCACGGCATAAGCCACGTCCTCGAAGTGTCCGTCCGAGTTGTTGTCGTATGCCACCATTCCCGCCTGCATTCCTTTGGAGTACTCGTAGTTTTCCAATTGATCGGTGATGGGGTTGTGGTATCCGTTGGAGTTGTTGTCCCAGACCTCGAAGGCTCGAACAGCCGCCTTCTTCAGGTCAGTGACGTTGTCACCGTTCCGGTCCTCTTCGTAGTATGCAATCCACCACATTACTATATGGTCGATGTCACCGTCGCCGTTCTCGTCCGTCATATTGGTGCCGTTGACGAATCCCAGTGCAAGGTTCTCCTCGATCATCACCGTGACGTCAGCGACCTCGGACGAGAAACCGCCCGCATTTTCCGCGGGATTCACCAGGTCCTCTTCGTCGTGCCGGAGGATCTTGTCGGTGCCGTTGTCGAACATCTCGCCCTGGCTCAGGAAATCCTCGTAATCGGTCAGGTTTACACCGCCCTCACCGGTATTGGCCCCCCTGGTCTTATCCTCCAGATAGGGCTCCGGGTCCATGGGTTCGTAGCTGTTTATCTCGGGACTGTATTGTGGATTGCCCTGGCCGTCGGTTACCAGCCTGTCGGAAACGTCGATGTCCCGCACCGCGGTATCCTCTATCTCGGACTGGAACTCGGGGATGCCGTCGCCGTTGGGGTCCATCTTCTTCTCCAAATCAACCGGTATCTCGTCACTGTCTTTCACCGCCTGGTAGCCATCCAGTTCCTTGTAGTAGTCCGGGTCCTGCTTCGGCCCCGGAGGGGTTGGCGGCGTTAATTTTTCCATCACAATGTTCTTGGTAACACCGTTGACGTTGACGTTGTTCGTTTCCTCCACGTATTCGATGTCGATCGTATTTTCAACACCCACGAAACCTTTCTTTGTGATGTTCAATACATATTCTCCGGTCTCAGGCGGTTCATCAAAAACGAAATTCACCATCCCGTCCGCATCGGTTGTCAAGGTTCTGATTACGGTGCCGGCCCTCTTCAATGATACCTCGGCGCCATCAAGCAGCCCGCCGGGCCCTGAGATCGGGCCTACCGACAGTTCAACGGGCGGCAGTTCAACGGGGTCGAGCTTCACGCCCTCGGGGTTCAGTCCTTGGACCCGTATCTTATCCGCCTGGTAGCCCAGGGACACGTTCATTTCCAGGGCCTGGTAACCGTCCTTGTCTATGACCAATGTGTAACCACCGGCATCTATCTGTTCCCTGAACTCGAAGGCTGCGTACCCTTTGTTGTCGGTGACCTCCGAATCCACCCTGTCTCCATCTTCTCCCTTGAGGGTGATTATCACGCCCTCCAGGGGGTTTCCGTTCTCATCCGTAAACGGCCCCACTTTCATTGTGTAAGGGCCTTCCTCTTCCTCCTCCGGTCCCTGCAGGGTGGCAATACCGATAATAGACAGTATTATCACTGTAACAAGGGCCAAAGGCAGTATCCATTTCATGTCTTTTCCGTTCATCTCTTATCGCCTCCATGAGGTAATATGTAGGTTAACGATATATAAAGAGGTGAATAAAAGCTCAGTAAGAATCTTCCATACATATTTATATAGAATGAATGACAAATAATTCCCGTTATGGCAGAGAAAAGAACTCCGGCCGATAATCCTGCCTCAGCACTGTTCGATCTGGCGGACGAGATGTCGGCCAATTACGAGAAGATACGTTACATCAAATATTACGCCTACCTATTCGTGGGGCTAACCCTCCTCCTTTTACTGGTCCTCTTCATATCCACCCTGGCCCAAGGCAACACCGCGGGAGCGGCCATATCCCTGGCACTCATAATCTGCGGACTCATTCTTCTAAGATTGGTCGTGTTCACCAAGAACTTTCTGGACGACTTTCACACCAACTTCAAGGTGATAAGCAGGGTAAGGGAGATCGACCCGCTTCCCAAGGTACCGGAGGGTAAAAATCTAGTGGAAAGGTTCGAAAGGTATCTCAGAAAGGGGGATCCAGTTATAAAGGAGCAACTGGGCAAGGGGGCTGAGGTGATAAGGGGCATGAACTACGGGGGTATGAGCTGGCCTCTGGCGGCGGTGCGCAGGCCGAAATTCCTTGGCCCCGGCAAATACCTGGCCCTTGTCTGGAAGGGAGGGGGGAAGCCGAGCATGGCCGACCTGGTCAGGGTGCAGAAGGCGGCAGCCCACCCGGGTTCTGATTTTCCTCCGGACCAGATCATCCTGTTGTACCGGGCTCCCGGAACATACGACGGGCTCTCCGACGATCTTTATACATACCTAACAGAGAAGGTTCACACAATTCCCGCAGGTGGGAAGGAGAGCCAGCTTAAGCTCCAGGTGGTGGTGGAATGCGACAGAAGATACGAGATCATACCCCTGCTGCCCTGATCAATTCTCCTTGACCCAGGATGGAGCGGGGCGGTATTTATACAACTCGGCGATCTCGCTGCTGAATAGAGAGACGTAGAGTCGGGAATACTCCCGAAGGTAGGATATGCCTTCAACAGTGACCTTGATACGGTATTCACCTCCCACTTTTTCCACGGAAACCAGTTCCTCGTCCTTCAGGTATGTCACCACCTTGTTGGTCATGTTGTGATTGGACCGGATCTCGTGCATTATTGCGCTCTTGCTCACCCCTTCCTGTGAGTGGAGGAGGGGGGCAAGCTTTTCCCTGAGCCCTTTCTGAAAAATATCTATGTCCAGTGTAGACGCTATGAGATTCAAAGCTATGAATGCGTAGAATCTGTAATCCTTGTACCTCTTGGAAGACATCGGAGAATTATATTTGGATTAGGTTATTAATATTTGCCCTATAGGATATATCGGGCCAGAGTCGGGCTCTCCCTTTTCCTCGTTTCCAGCACCACCCTCCCGATTTTTGTCTTCCCTTCTTGCCCTTTGTTATGCCCTTTCTTACCGCATTTATATTTTCTTCCGGATTTTTACCTTTCCTTACCCCTCTTCCCCTCCTGCCTGGCCTTGTAGGCGCATCCCGCCGCGCCGGCATACTGTCCGTTCTCCAGCGGGCAGGGATCGAAGCCCTCTGCCTTGAGGATGGCGGACAGGGCGGGAAGGGTGCACAAGCCACCGGAAAGCACAAGTGGTGGCCGATAGAGCCTTTTGATCACCGGCCTTATCCTGCGGTACATGCTCCAGTTGATGCCGGCGGCAACGGAACCCATATCCTTCCCCCCGATAACCCTCTCCGCCACCTCGCTCTCCGCGAACACGGCGCAAACAGCGGATATGCGGCAGGGATTTTTCCAGTGACGACCTATGTCCTCGATGCTCATGTCCAGCTGAGCGGACATCTTCTCAAGGAAGCGGCCTGTGCCCGCTGCACACTTGTCGTTCATGGCAAAATCCTGGATCGCTCCCTCCACCACCCGGGTTACCTTGAAATCCTGCCCCCCTATGTCCAGCAGGGTGAAGTCATCCAGGCCGGTGAGGTGCCTGGCGCCAATGACGTGCGCCCTGATCTCGGGGATAGAGAGGTCGGCTTCCCCCCTCCCCCTGCCGTATCCGGTGGATACCACCATACCGTCGCCGAATTCCGGAAAGGAGCGGAGAAAATCAAGGGTGGGCACCAGGGCTCCAAGCTTTAATTCATCCCCTTCAACGGTAGCGATCTTGGTATATGTACTTCCGACATCAATACCTACGTATCTAGTCAATGATATCACCTACATTAACACGTCGAGGAATGATTCTATGCGGATCTTGGTCCTCTCGTCCAGGGCACCGGGGCTGTCCTGCTCCAGGGTGAGGACAGGGAGGTCCGTTTCCTGCCTCAACAGCACGTCGTCTATCTGGTGGTGGCAGAAGCTCTGCACGTAATGGACCAGCCCCTCGATGCCCCTCTTTCTTATCTCCTTCTTGATGAAATCAATGCGGCCGAACACGTCGTAGGGATAGGTATAGAGGGCATAGCGCTCCTTCCAGCCGGCATCGGGGTAGGGTAACGAGAACTGGTGCTGCACCTCGTTGTAAACCATCCTGGCCCCGTGGGCGGCCAGATGATCGTATATCTCGGGCACTATAGGGGGTATGCCCACATAGCCTATGCGAATCCCGCCGCTGCTCTCCCTCTCAGCGGCCCTGGCCTTGAGGTCGCGGGCCCATGATATGTATTCATAGACGTCGGATAGAAAATCGCTGGTTGAGATAAGGGCGAGGTGGTCCTCCCTGCCACTGACCTTGCCTTCCTTCCAGCACATCTCGTCCAGGTCCCAGGCAAGTTTCCTGGCCTCCTCTATCTTTGGAAGTACCCCGGCCACTTCCCCTTCCCCCGGCCCGAAATGATCCATCATATTATTTATCGAGGTTCCCACCTCCTTTAGGTCGGGGCGGTAGGGGTACTGGAACGGGTAAACGTCCACGCCCCGTACCTGGAGGCTCTCCACCAGTCCCTCGGTGTTCGAGCAGTCGCCCCGGACCACGCCCACCACCCGGGAAATATCCTTGTCCAGACAGGCCGCGTACAGGCCCTTGATCCAGGAGCACAGATTGCGGGGATAGCCCATGACCTCGGCCTCTTCCACCAGGGATCGGGGGTCGGCCTCGGACATGAACAGGTTGTTGAGGTCCACCGGCCTGAGGCCGGAAGCGAAGATAACCTCCACGGGAACGGTGGTGGTTATGCCCACCCTCTGGTCCTTCATAACGGGTGATTGGGACGGAGCATAATAACTGTTGTGATAATTCCAAACCGTTAGACACGCAAAGCATTAATAAACCAATTCCTCTTTACCGGCTATCATGGAGATAGAGATAGACGGCTTTGACGAGAGCGGTAACATCGGCACTGACCTCAGGTTCGTGAGGGTGGGTATGGACATATCCTGCATTCTCAAGCCCTATCTGTATAATATACTGCACTTCAACAACATATCGGTTTCCAAGAACTACCTGAACAGCCTGGGCAAGGACCAGAAGATGCGCTACGTGAAGACCGTGCTTGCGGACCCCACCTTCGATGTTGACTGCTACTACTTCGCCACGGAGGAGCAGATCAAGGTGCTGAGGCATTTTACCATGCTGGAGCAGAGCAGGCTCAACAAGCAGAGGAAGGAGCTGCTCAAGGAGCACAAGAAGGGAAAGGAAACCAAGAAGCTGGTGGAGCACATCGAGTACCTGAAAAGGTACGAGAGCTCACCTTACTGGATGGAATCCTACGTCAAGGCCTACGGTTTCCGCATGGCGGTGGCGGACATGCAGCACACCTCCCGGACCCTTACCGACTCGAAGATCAAGGACTACCGGGTGTTCTCCTACGTGGACGGGGGCTACCCCTTCGTTTTCTGGTGGAACCAGTTCCTGAACGAGCTGGACGAGTCCTCACGCTTCCATCTAAACAAGACCCCTGTGTTCGGCATAACCAACGGGGACGAGTACTATCCCCAGGTGGGCATGGCCGGGAACATAGCCTACATCACGTCCCAGGAGCCCTCCATGCTGTTCCCACACAACATAAGGCAGCTTAACGTGCTGCCGCCGAAAAAGCTGGAGCAGTTCTACGAGCTGTTCAGCGACAAGAGGGGCACGCCCTCCCACCACAACCGACTCCTGTTCTTCGGCAGGCTTCCCAGGGAGTTCCAGCATCTCCTACCGTTCATACTGAACCAGACCACGAGCAAGCACGACATATTCGAGCCCTTCAACCTCAGATACGACCGGAAGGGCACGGTGGCCAAGTTCGAGGAGCATTTCGGTGAGCTGGGCAGGAACGACGTGGTGGTGCACGGTGTCATAAAGAGCAAGCGGGACCGCAACATCATGAGGGAGTTCAAGGACAAGGGTATCAAGGTCCAGGACGCTGGAAAATACATAAAGGATTTCTGCACCTATCTGGACAAGCTCAAGTCGGAGGCGGAGTGTTCCAATCTCTCCAGGAGCCAAAAGAACAAAATATACAGGTACCTGGAAAAGGCAAGGAAAACAACTGAGAAGAAGCTGAAGTGAAGAGAGTGGAAATAAAGGTAAAGTATTAGGGATGTAAATCTTAACATTATATATTCTGTTGCTTGTTACTTTTCTCATGAATATTTTGATATAAGTAAAATCCATAGGGCAATACCGGCTAGAACGGAAAGTAATGACGCCGTTGTGATATCGAGGACAAAGTATATGAGTCTGGGATATGTCAGGACCTGTAAGGGATAAAACAAGAGCCATGACAATAACACCATTGTCCCTATCGATATGCTACAGTAAAGGGCCCCCCTTCCGCCTCTAGACCTTTGTAGAATATAAGTTACAAAGATCAAGGATAGAACAGAAAACGCTATCCAGAGGCCGAAAAGAAATGCAATATGGTAAGGGGGATACATATCCTCGAACATTATTTTTATAACAATAGCATCGGTCTTGAATAAATAGGAAAAATCATAATACTGGCTCTTCGCCAGCTCGGGGTTTTTCTTGATCTCCTCAAGAGAGGCCAATTCTCCCTCTTGGTTGAGATAAAACATACCGTAGTACGGGTCCAGGGGCACCTTTCCTTTTCCGTAATCGACCAATAATAATGTATGAACATTCTCCACGCCATAATAATAAACATCTTCGAATCCCATTCGATAGAGTAGGTGGGCCAGAACGCATGCCATTTGGCTGCACATTCCATAACCCTTCCGGATTATCTTCACCGCCCCGGCTTCATCATCCGTATGTTGGTAATCCAACGGACTCATTGGATGAGCGACCAAACTGAACTGGGTAACGAACATCATGGCTGCAATTAGCCTGTCCGTTTTATTTTTGAACTTACCTCTAATATATTCAGCAATATCGGACAGTATCTTCTCATCCACGAGAAATTCCTTCCCTTCCGGCGATCTTAAGTAGACCTCTTTTCCAATTGTAAAACGTTCGAAATCGCCTAATCTCTGCGCTATATCGTGATACTTCCGAAGATATCTGCTCTCATTGATCGTTCTTTCCTCCTTGTACCATGGCTTAGGTGGTTCCCACTCTTCCAAACCATCGACCGAGGTAAGATTCAAATACAATTTATTCAAGCTCTCCCTCGTTATCCTGAATTCTGTCCAAAAGAATCCATCAGCCTTATATCTTTCAAGCAAATAATATGAATTATTCAAAGTTGAAATTATTGATCCATTTTGAGAACGATAAACATCACACGCAATCGTACTATTATAAATTGTACGAGAAAAGGTTCCAATCCGTTCGAAGATTTTAGATGATTCTATACTATTAAATGATAGGTGCTTTATCTCCTTCTTTGTTATGTAATCTATTGTGGTGGTTGTCTCTATTTGAATAGACTTATTATTGTATGATATCTTCGCCTTTAAAGGATGTTTCGTAAAATATGAATATTCTTCATAACCGGTATACTCGAGAGAAAACGTATTGTTCTCATAACTCTGTCTATGCCCGGATTTAATGCTGTGGGACGGGTAGCCAGTACTTTGAATTGTTGCGGATTTGCTTATTTCCGCATCTAAGACTTCCGCAGTGGAAAGAAGCAGTAGAACAATAACGACGATCAAAGCCATTCTCTTCCAATATATCGACATTGCTTACCTCATATCTTCTTTTTATTATGTCGAAATCCACATGAATAGCAGATTTCTAATCGATGCAGTATATTTAGCCATCACTATAAATGTCATCCCTTGCCTTCGTTTTCCGTAATCACCCCGAGTATGGATAGCCATCTCTTCCTGGCATGGTCAATGATCCTAGCGTCGAAACCCCGGTCCCTTGCCCCTGTTGCCACGCATTCTATCAACTCGGCCATTGCCTCGGGGCTGGGATTGTCCTTGTCGAAATCCGGCTGGGCGAAACAAGCCTGCAGGATGTCCAACGCCTCTTCCCTTGGCCCAAGCTCGGGCAGCTCGGCCACTATCAGGTCGGCCAGAGACAGACAGGTATTTCGTTCCACGCCCCATACGATATCCTCCGCCTTCAGCTCGCCAAGCTCCTGCATTATAGAATCCAAGCCGTCACCCGATTTCCAGTGGGCCCGGTACATCATCCAGATCATGACAAAGAAACATTCCTCCACGTTCTCCCCGGTCTTTGCCGAAGCGGGCTTCCATCCGATCGGGTGGGGCATGATGCGTTTTAACACGGCAGAGCTACTTTTCGACATAAGCAGCTCCTTTAACACCTGCCTGTCCGTGGGTATCTTCTCCTTGTCCACCAGGTCTGATTTGTTGCCAGCGATCATCAAGGGAGGAGGTGAGCCCTCGGTGACCTTGTGCAGCAGAGGTGTCCAGTAATTCATCAGACCCTTTAGCGTGGCAGGCCGGGATAGATCATGGACAAGGAAAGCGCAGTCGGCACCCGCTATGTGCTTTGCCTGGGTGGAGGTGTAGCCCTGGGAACCTATGACGTCCCAAAGTAGTATTATTGTCTCAACCAGCTCTCCGTCGATATGTATGAACATCGGTTTCTTGGAGACCTTGGCGCCCACGGTGGATATGTACTTATCGTCATAACGATCCTCCACGAATCTGCGGACCATGCTGGCCTTACCCACGGCACTGTCCCCCAGAAGGACCACCTTCTTCTTCAGCACTTTTATTTTATCTCCAGAGGGCATTATTCATTGTAATGGAGAACATAATATTAATAATTTCTTGGAGGGAATTATGACAGCTACCGGCATAAAAAAATTGGAGTATTCATTATTAGTATACAATATCCACCTATCCAGCATCAACAAGTCCTTACAATGACTACCGTAGCGACATGGAGGCCCTTACCTTGTCCATGTCGCCGGCCTCGATATCCTCCAGTATGTTTAGCCACTTCTCCTTGTGCTCTTCCACCGCCTCGGGATTGAAACCGTCCTCTATTGCCTTCTGGGTTATCATGTCGATGATCACCCGGAGTTCCTCGGCGCTGGGATCGTCCTTGTCAAATCCCTCCTTGGCAAAGCTTCTTTCCAGGATGAAGTTGGCGTCCTCCCTCTTGCCCAGCAAGGGGAACTCGGTGACTATCAGGTCGCATAAAGAGAGGAGGGTGTCCAGTTCGGAGGTCCAGACCATGCCGCCGGCCTCCTCTTCCAGTTCGGGCGCGTCCTGGGGCATCTCCTTTGGCCGGAATATCATCCAGGCCATAACCTGGAAGCAGTCCTCCACGTTGATCCCGGTGCGGGCGCTGGTGGGCCTCCAGCCAATGGGATGGGGCATTATCTCAGACAGTATCTGCCCGCTGGTGTTGTGAGCTACGATCTTGGGGAATATCTCCCTCTCGTCCGGAACGGCGCTGACCGATACCAGGTCGGCCTTGTTGCCAGCCAGCATCAGGGGGGGCATGCTTCCCTTGCGGATCTTGTACATCAGGGGTATCCAGTATGTTAACAGGGAGTCGAAGGTCTCTGGTCTGGTCAGGTCGTGGACCAGGAGGGCGCATTCGCAGTTGGCGATTTGCGCGGACTGGGCGGTGACGTAGCCTTTGGTTCCAATTACGTCCCATATCATCATTATGATCTCCCTGCTTCCCTCCGCCGTGTCCAGAAGCACGGATTTCTTGGAGACCTTGGCGCCCACGGTGGATATGTACTTATCGTCATAACGATCCTCCACGAATCTGCGGACCATGCTGGTCTTACCCACGGCACTGTCCCCCAGAAGGACCACCTTCTTCTTGAGAACCTTTGGTTTATGGCCGTTAATCATATTTCTCCCCTGATAATGAATGTTTATTCACATATTAATAATTACCTCTATGATATAGACAAGGTTTAATACCGTCCTGGACCATGCGGAAGACGAGCTGGCATGGACAAAGATTACTATCTTAAGCCAACCTCCTACATCGACTGGGACAGGGCCGAGGTCAAGGACAAGGGTCGGGAACTTACCGAGACCTGCAAGAACGATAAGGAAAAAGCAAAGGCCATTTTCTACTTCGTTAGGGACGGTGTAAGATACCAAGTGGAGGAGGACCCGCCTCGGCCCGAATACTACAAGGCATCCTCCACCCTTGACAGGGGATACGGGTTCTGCATTCCCAAGGCCATCCTGATGGCGGCACTTTCCAGGGCGGTAGACATACCCTCCAGGCTGCATTTCGCCGACCTGAGGAACCACCAGGTGCCCCCGGACCTTATGGAGAAGCTCGAGACCGACATGTTCATCTACCATTCTTATACTGAGATATACCTGAACGAGAGATGGATTAAAGCGGCCCCCATATTCAACATCGAGCTCTGCGAGAAGTTCGGTTTTTTACCAGTGGAGTTCTCGGGAAAGGGGGATGCAATGCTCCACCCCAGGGACAAAGAGGGGCGGCTCCACTTCGACTACGTAAGGGATCACGGCACCTATCCGGATTTCCCCCACCAGGAGGTCATGGAGGCATTTAGAAAGGCCTATCCCTCCTGGATCGAGGATTAATATCTTTTTAGGAGGCCTAATTGTCGGACAACCGGCCATCATTCACAAAGTAACCCACATCGACACCCAATATACCTTATCATTCATTCAAACCGGACCATACATTCACTTACCCCCGGTTCATTCACTTATATATGCCCTTTACAATCATATTAATATGAGCCTGAGCAAGAACGCTTATCTGAAGAAGCTTACCGCGGGGATGAGGATGCCCTCCGCAAGAGTGGGCAAGAGCCTGGACGGGGCCTCCCCGCCCTCTGTCTTCATAGGGAGCTGGAACTACCCCAAGGTGTACGCGGGACCCATGCTCGCTCCTCGGCACGGGGATATCGCGGAATGGGACAGACCGGAGTCATGGATACCTGGGGGCCGGAGCCAGGAGGACATCATAGGCTACAGGCTCAACCTTGTCAGGGGAAAGCGGCGCCTGCTGGTCACGGATGTCGACAACAGCTTCGCTACCAGACTTCAGGAGCTTGCCCTTGCCTCCCGATCCCTGGAGAGCGAGGCCAGATTCCTCAAAGAGCCCAGGGGGGCGAGCTTCAGCGGCTATCACGCGCCCTACGGCCCCAGCGCGATGATGGATAGGTTCGAGCTGGGAAATCCGAAATGGGACCGAAACCTGGAAAAGGCGTTCTACGACTGGGATTGGAAGGCCGCTGACGCGGTCTGCCATCTCCACCGCAGCGGCGTGCCCTTTTCGAGCATCCAGAAGGCGTTCTCAGCCGGCACCTTGGGCTCCAAGCAGAGAAGAAGGATGGTTCCCACCCGTTGGTCAATCACAGCCTGCGACTCTGCCATCGGTAAATCTATGCTTGAAAAGGTAAGGCGATACGAGCCCATCGGAAGGCCCAGGGTCTACGAGTTCTCCAGCCTCCACAACTATTACGCCGTTCTGCTCACGCCAACAGCCTGGCAGTACGAGTGGATGGAGGCGTTCCTTCACGTAATGGGAGGGGAGGAAGTACTTTTCTCGGATTACGAGAGGAACCCCGGAAAGAGGGGCTACTCCAGGGTGGGCGGATGCTACTACTCCGGCAAGATGGGGGTGCTTGAGGCCATGGAAAGGGAGAAGATACAGGCCGGGGCGGTGATACTCAGGGAGGCTTACCGGGGCTACGTGCCCCTGGGCGTGTTCAATGTCAGGGAGAACGTGCGCAACGCCATGGCCGGACCATATCGGGAGTTCGACGAACTGGATACAGCCGTGTCTTACCTGGACAACAAGCTCAGCCTCGGCGCCAATAGGTTCATGGGACAAAGCGATGTGTTCATTGACGTGGCAAAGAACAGGCAGCCCACCCTGTGGGATTTCTAAATTTTTTATATTTATTCCAAGAAAACGAACAGGTCGGGCCGTTCGACTATCTCTTCCGTTTGAACCACATGATTCCCAGTTTCGGCCAGTATCGATATCTTCACCCTCTCCACACATATCTCTTGGCCCGGTGCCACTTCGAGCCAGGCATGCTGGATGCCTTCCGTCGCCGGGTCTACGTCGTCCAATGAATCGAGGTCCTCCTGCTCTAAGGGTTGCTGCAGCTTGTTCATCTCCGAGGGGGGCCACAGGTGGCCTATGTTGACCCGGGCGGCGGCCCCGCCCGCCTCTGTTCTGGTCAGCAGGTATCCTGAGGTCACTGTTACCTTTTGGTCCGGGACGAAGGAACGGGAGAGGTTGATCCTGCCTGCCAGTATCTCCAGCTGGCTGGGGCAGGCCATATCGTTTATGTCGGCCGCCGTCGAACCCAGCCAGTTCGCCGCCGCCACCGTGCCCCGATCGTAGACGAAGGTGTGGTATTCCAGATCCCCGTCGATATTGAATGCCCTGCGCTCCACCACATATACGGAAGATTGGACCAGCTCAAGTGTTTCGAACATGGGGTCAAGTACGGCAAGGAAATCCCTTGAGGCCCTGGAGGTGTTGCATGGATTGAACAGATGGACGGGGTTGCATCCCGAGGTGAAAGAGCCGTGGGAAGTGGAAGAGAGCAGCGAGGTCTGATACACGGTGACGGACTGCCCGTCGTAATCTTCGTAGACCACGTAGTCGCAGCCCTTGCCGTGGTACATGGAAAATGTCTTGCTGAACTCGGCCCTGACACCGGCAACTTCGTCGAGCCAGGCAGCAAAATTGTCCAGGTCGCGCTCCTCC
This sequence comes from uncultured archaeon, assembly GCA_964624865.1. Classification (GTDB taxonomy): domain Archaea; phylum Thermoplasmatota; class Penumbrarchaeia; order CAZUZU01; family CAZUZU01; genus CAZUZU01. The sequence continues at coordinate 14,203 of CAZUZU010000005.1, read as the reverse complement.
CTTTCCTCCAGCATGGCCGATTCCTGCACGTGGTACATGGTGAAGGCAAGGGACACGATAAGTATCACCGCGATAACCGTGCCCAGCCGGCTGGCCACCATGTCGATCACGGATAAGAACCCCCTACATGGTACCTGACACAAAGTCCCGATATGGTATCTTGAATACTAATATGGTGGACCTTGGCAGCCGTCAAACTATCGCCCGGGCCACATGCAAGGTATAAACGAGCGGGGAATTCCATCGATCGTGGATAAGGGCGGAGATAAATAAATCTATCCTTTCACCACTCGCTTTTCTTGTCCTCGCAGTGCTCGCAGTGGATCACCATGATATCGCTCTCTTTCAGCAGCTTTATGACCACGTCGTGGACCTCCTCTATGGTTTCCTCCGGCGCTGTCAGGTAGAAGGAGATGGTGGAGGGCGCTCTTTCGTCAAGGCCCGCCTTCAGGGAAGGGATGTACAACTTGATCTCCCTGATATCCGTGTTCTCGTATTCCTTTATTAGCTCCTGGGCCGCCAGTATGACGCCCTTCTCCACTATGTGCCCGCTGATCTTCAGATATATGCTCTTCATTGTTTCACCTCACCATGTGTGGTTCTCGTCCGCCTCTTCCAGCAGGACGAAACCGTTCTGCTCCAGCAGGCCAATTATCTTGTCGTATAGACCGTGGAGTTTCTCCTTTTCGTGTATCAGGTAAAAGGAGATGAAGGATGTCCATTTCTCACCCACCCCGCCCGCGATGGTCGGGATCGACACGTGAAGGTCACGAAGATCGCCGCCTTCGGACTTCAACACCGCGTCTATGAGTTTCTCGATTATCTTCCTTTCCACCACGTGGCCGCTGGCCTTTATTCTTATGCTCTTCTTCATGTGATCGCCCCTATAATTTGGTGAGCTCGGGCCTGTTGTCCGCCACTCGTTTCTCCTTCAGCGCTGTCTCCAGGCCAAGCATCTCCACCAGTTCCTTGTGCTCGCAGTAACGGATGTCTGTTGGTTTTACCTCCGTCTCCTTGAATATCCGTTCCATCATCCTCTTCTTTAGCTCCTCGAAGTCCACTCCCTTCTTGGGAGCGACGTGTATGTAGAACTCGTCCAGGTCGAAGGGATCGTCGTTGCGCTTCCTTATCTCCGCCTGCCACTCGTCTATGCCGGGGAAATCGCCGCATATGGCAACAAATGCGTTAAGGTCCACGAGGGTTCCCTTGACCTTGGTGAGGGCGAACTCCTTGATCTGGCTAACCCTTCTTATGTCGGAAGATATTCTTGGCACGTTCCTGCCGCACGCAGGACATTTCTCCCACACGATGCCGTCAACCGCCATGTCGCCGGTGCCGTAGCGGAGGATGACGCTTCCCCTGCCTTCCATCGGGGTGTAGACGAACTCGCCCTTCTCACCCTCCCCCACCACCTCGCCGGTCTTGGGGTCGATACACTGGACTATTCCCATGTCGGGGAAGGCGTGGTAGCCCTCCTGGCCCAGGCAGGTGCACTCCGCCCAGCCCGCCCTTGCCTCGGTCATGCCGTACAACACCATTATCTTGGGGTCCTTGGCCCCCATGCTCTCCAGCAGGTCGATCATCTTCTTTTTCATGGCAGGGGGGACCTTTTCGGCACCTGTGACCACCACTTTTATAGATGAGAAGTCACGACCCTGCTCCGCCGCCTTCCTCATCATGTAGTAGCCGTAACCCGGTATTGTAAGTATGGTGTCCGGTTTAAGGCCCTCGATGGCCTCTATTATCTTCTGGGTGCCCATGATCTTTCCCCCTCCTGTGTGAAGGGTGAGGACCCCGAGCTGCTCCATGGCGTACCAGCCGCCCAAAAAGGCGAGATGAGGGGCATAGGGAAATACGTCCACGCATCTCTCGAACTTCGCGTCGCCAACAGCGGTCTGGGCCAGCCTGGAGAACTTCTCCGCCAAAATTTGGAGGTCGTACCGGGTGTAGGTGAACATGGTGGGGGCAGCGCTCCTGCCCGTTGTAAAGGTCAGCTTCACAGGCATGTACTCCCATTTAAGCCAGTCCTTCAGGCCCTGCTTGCCCTTGAATATAAGCTTTGGAATTAACTTGCTCTTGGGCATGAACTTTTTTACCAGGCCCTCGTCCGGCTGAAGTATGAGGTCCATGGGCTTCTTCTTGTTCTCCGCGGTGGGCGCTATGTCCTCCTTGCGCGTTATGGGCAGCTTTTCCAGGTGCTCGACCTTCTGGATGGAGAACTGGTCCAGGCCGAGCTCCTTGAACAATCTCTTGTAATACGGGCTGTAAGGATACACCTGGTACCTTATGAACGCCCTTAACTTCCTATCCTGTAATTTCTTAGCTTCCTTTTTTGACATTGAATCCCACTTAGGCATTATCTCACTCTCCCTGGACAGTGCACATTCCACGTATAAATAAAGTTTACGGGCCAGCCGCTCAAAAGGTTTTACATTTTGTTATACAACGGTGCAATATTGCAACAAGAATACATCGGACCGATTACATCAGGGTTCCGGACCGGGAAAAAGCATGGGCCTCGGCACAGGCCTTGTCAACATGACAAAGCATAAATACCGGCCCGCCGGTAAGGAGACAGCGACCATGACGGACACGGAAATAGATGATCAGAGATACGCTGAATCCAGAGATGAACTGGCCCAACGATTGTTCGGGGATGCGGAGGACAGGGAGAGCGTTTTCATACCCTTTATAGAGGACGCCCGATCCAGGCGTTTCTCCGGCTGCTTGGAAAGGGTATCGAAAGAGGGAGGGGGAAGGCAAAAAATGGCGGACTGGTTCAGAGCGAATTTCAGGAGGTTCCTTTCGCTCCGCAACTATCCCTCTTTGAGCGAGAGGTACGTCAGCAGGGCGCTGCTGGCCAAGCTCTTCCTGGAACTGGTGTACCTGAGACTGGAAGAGCTTGAAGGGCTGGGCGACGAGAGCATATCACGGATGCTGGGAATAGCCGTGTACAAGGAATCACGCCTTTGGAGGGAAGAGGTGGAGAAGGAAGAGAGCAGCCTTGACATGCTCCGATACCTGCCAGGTATAGCACCTGACGAGGAACTCAAGCACAGGAAGGAGATGATCGACCAAATGAGGTACTCCCTGGCGGAATCCAAGACCCTGATAGCGGTCTCGGAGCGCATATTCACCCTGGTCAAGGATAAAGGCTCAGAGGACATAGCCAGGGACATCGACGATTTCCTGATGCGGGCGGAAAGAAAGGCAAAGAGGTACCGGGCCCTGGCAGGAAAGGAGAGATTGACCAGGGACGAAAAAATGGAATACGCCGGCCTGTTGGTCGAGATGTTCAGGCTGGAGGACGCAAAGGGGATACTTGGGTCCCTGGCGGAGAATGAGCTGGAGGAAGTGCGGCTCAAGGAACTGCACACCCAGCTGGGATATATTGCCGAGAAGGAAGGGGACATGGAGGGGGCCAGAGAGCATTTCCGGGCGGCCTTGGACGTGGACCCGGAGTGTGCGGCGGCTTCCTTTCATCTAGGCACGATATACATGGAACAGGGATACCTTGGTTTCGCCTACTATTTGATAGAAAAGGCATCACAAGGCAAACTCGGGCCGGAATTAAAGTGGGAGGCGGATGAGATCCTCGACCATCTGGGGAAGATGATCAGGGACATGATAAAGGACAGGCCGGACCTGACGTTGGAAAGATACATAGAGATGGAAAGGAATTACGCCCGGGGCCTTCAGCTCATCCGGGAACAGAGGATGGAGGAAGCGCTTTCCATATTACAAGAAGCGCTGGACATGGACCCTGAAAATCCCAGGATAATGACCCAGTTGGCACTATGTCATATCCTCGAAGCCAATTTTGATGAAGGGCAGCGGCTTTTGGAAGGGGCGGTTGCCAAGAACCCGAAATACGTGCCCGCCGGCCGCAACCTCGCCGTGCTGGGCCAGATAAGGGAGGAATACGAAAAGGACCCCCTGTATCTGGAAAAGCTCAGGGACAACCTGATCAAAGGGCATTTCGCAGTGGAGAAGTAAGATATTGTAAGAACATTCAACTTACAGGTATGCGCTGCCCTCTATTCGATCGATGGCCCTGCCGCTGACCTCCACCGAACTTATCAGGGCCGCCATACACCACCCCGTCACGTCCAGGGCCACGAGCACGGCGGGAGGGCCGAGCAGATAATACGCCCCGGATATGGCCCCCGCTATGGGCACAGTGGCGAACATTCCCATGAAGGAAATCGTGAGAAGGGTCACCAGGTCCGGAGAGCCTCCCTCCCCTTCGGCAAAGTTGGGATACCTGGTACCGAAATATATGCCCACGGCCGAAAGGCCAAGGGCCAGGGCCACCGCAAGCACGGAAAGGGTGATTATCAGCGAGGGGGGCATGCCGGCCAGCAGGGCGACGGGAAGCACTATCAGCATAGAGAGGGGAATGGATATCATCAACAGGGCTGTGACCTTGGCGGATATTATCTTTTGTCCCGAAACCGGGGTGGTCTTGTACACGTAGAAGCGGCTGCCTTCCATACCCAGCGACTCGGCGCCCATTAGATTGCACTGAAGCTCCAGGGCGATGAACATGGTGACCACTATGCTGGCTGCGAAAACCAGGGTGGGGCTGGATATACCCTCCACCAACAGGAACTCGGGATTGTAGAAAAGGTAAACAAGGGCCCCTGCCAGGAACACGGACATGGCCTGGGTGGTAAGGGCGTCCCTTTCCCTGAACGTGGTCCTCAGCTCCTTGACCACCATGGAGGTAAAGACCGATCTCGAGGAGGAGAGGCGCTGGAGCAGGGAACCGCCCAGGAGCCTCGGGGCAGAGGACTTGGAGGCCAAGGCGGCCCATGCCTCGCGATAATAACGCACCGAATAGCCAAGGAGGAGCGCAGCAGCACACAGGTAAATGAGGAGGGACGAGAAATAATAGGGGGAGGAAGAGAGATACCTTACCGTTCCAAAGAACGCTGACATGTAGCCCCATGATAGGACGATAAGAAGATACCTTTTAAACCTGGCCTGCACGTTCAGGTATATGGGAACGAAGAAGGATGCCAGGATCGCGTTTAGGCCGATGAGCAGGCCTTCCGCCAGCCACCCGACAGGGGGGAGGAAGTGGAAGCCGAGGCCGAAAATGAACAAAAGAACGATGCCCATGCCGAAGAGGATCAGCAGGGCCACTGATATGACCTCGAGCACCACCATGGCGGCTATGGGCTCGGCTGGGCTGGCAGAGGACATGAACCATACGTTGTCCTTTCTCCTCAGGGTGCGATTGTACACCGAGGTGCCCGCCTTACCCATGATCAGGACGCCGTAGACCGTGGCGAGGGTCCCGTGTTCGAAATAGAAATCGTATCCTTCTTGGGTCAGGATATATATGCGCCACCCCAGGACAACGGAGAAGGCAATGGCGCACAGGAATATGAAGATGAAGAACACTGTGAACAGCGGGTGGGCCTTAACGTTATCCGCAAGCTTCCGGGAGGAGTTCCGGAGCTCATAACTTATTATCACACCGGTTCTTTCCCACATCTCTCCTCGCCTCCTGCACAGCTGTGAGGAACGCGTTCTCCAGGCTGTCCGCATCGTAATGACCGATGATATCGGCCAGCGGCCTAAGGTCCAATAGGTGAGCTTTGTGCACGAACATTATCCTGTGGCATAACTCCTCCGCGAACTTTGCTATGTGAGTGGACACGATCACCGTGGCGCCATTTTGGACGTAGTGACGGAGGGCGTCCTTCAAGCGGGAGATGATATAGGGGTCCAGGCCTGAAAAGGGCTCGTCCAGGACCAGCAATGGCGGGCGGTGGATCATTGCCCCTGCAATGGCGACCTTCTGCCTTATGCCCTTTGAATAGGCGCCTGTGAAATCGTCCAAGCGATCGGTGAACTCGAATATATCCGCCAGGTTCTCTATTTTGTCTTCCACTTCCCCCTCCTCTATATTTCGGAGGGAGCACAGGAATCGGAGGAACTCCCGGCCTGTGAGCCGCTCGTATATGGAAGGCATCTCGGGAAGGTAACCTATCATGGATTTTACCTTCTCCTTCTCGGCTACGGTATCGTGACCGTTGACAGAAACCCGGCCGCGGCTTGGGTTGAGCAGGGTGGCGATTATCTGGAGCAGGGTGCTCTTCC
>CAZUZU010000005.1:1985-8082 GCA_964624865.1 uncultured archaeon | reverse complement strand
TCTCACCAAGAATACCGAATGTCTCCCCGTCGCGGATGTTGAAGGACACGCCGCAGAGGGCGGGAAAAGAATCGTAGTAACGCCATAAGTCCCTGGCGGACACCGTGGCCATGATAATGCAATAAGAAGGATGGGTAAAAAAAGGTTATGAATATTCTTGACCGTCTTCCCCCGCCTTCCGGTTCAGCCCATTGACGTACAACCTGGCCCAGGAAAAAGCTGTGATACTGCCCAGCGTGGAACCCGTTACAAGGCCCCACCACACACCCACCAGGCCCAAGCCGAGGTAATTGGCGAAGGCGTAGGAAATGGGAGGTATCAATATCACTGTTCGAAGCAGGGTGACCAAAAGGGCGTTTATACCCTTTCCAGTGCCCTGGAAGGCGGAGGAGGAGAACATGCCAAAGGCCACCCCGGGATAGAAGAGGACGGATATCCGGAGAAAGACCACTATGTGTGGGGCGAGGTGGGCCGAGTCCTCGGACCAGGTGAAGGCCATGGTTATCTGGGGCGCGAATACATAGACCAAGAGGGAAACTAGTATCTCGATGCCAAGGCCCATCTTCACCGCGTACATAAATGCGGTCTTTAACTTCCTCGTATCCTTGGCGCCGAAGGCGGCTCCGGTAACCGACACCACGGCGGTTGCTATTCCTAGGAGGGGGAGTATCGCGATCATGGATATGCGCCAGCCAACGCTGTAGACGGCCACCCCGTCGGTCCCTGCCACGCCGACTATGATAACGTTCATGACGAGCATCATCATGGACATGGACAGGTGCATGACGGAGGCGGGGAGACCCACCTTGAAGATATCCTTGAGCACCGGCCTGCGGAACCTGAAACCTTTGAACCTGAAGGAAACGTAGGTGTCCTTGCGGCGAAAGAGCCAATTGGAAAGGAGGAAGGTGGTTACGGCCATGGACAGGACGGTGGCCATGGCCGCACCCGGCACTCCAAGGCCCAGGGTATAGATGAATATCGGGTCCAGCACTATGTTCAGGCCGGCGCCCAGCATCATGGCGTACATGGCACGGCTGGCGTCCCCCTCCGCCCTGAGAAGGGCGTTGGCCACGTAAGAGAATATCACGAAGAAGGAACCGGCGAACATTATGCGGGCGTAGGACAGGGTGACGGAGAGGGTGTCGCCCGCACCCACTGCCATGAATATCTGGGGGGCGAGAAAGAACAGGGGGATGGAAAAGCAGGCAGCCAACAGGAACATGAGCATTATGGTGTGGATCGCCACGCTGTCCGCACCTGCTTTATCTTTGGCCCCGATCCGCCTGGATATGGCCGAGCCACCACCCAAGCCCAGGCCGTTGGCAAGGCCCATGGCCATGAAGAAAAAGGGGTAGAAAAACCCAACGGCGGTGAGACCGTCCTTGATGCCGGAGACCCATATAGCGTCCACCACGTTATAGACCGTGTTAACCGACATGGCCACTATCATGGGATAGGCCAGCTTGGTTATGGCCTTCTTGGGCTCACCCGTAAGGGTGTCCAGGCCCTTCCTTGTCCTTGCCGACGGGCCCGCGGACAGGGAGGGATCATCGTGGCCCATGCCCTGGTGTAGCGAGTATGCTATTTTAAATTGATGGTCAGGGCCGGGGCCATTTATGAAAAAATGATTTTCATATATAGTAAAGGTCTTTAAATACCTCGGGAAACAAGGTCATTGACGGGGATGATTTGAGGCGCACGCAGTGGTTGGCAAGGGCCGAGGCGGGCATGGTTATAGCGATGATGGCGATGTTGATGCTGGCAGGATTTCGCGGATTGGCGACCGAGGCGGGGGCCAGCCGAACATACTACTCGCCGCCTTACCCGCCGCTCCCGGTCCATCCCCAGGACGGGGCGAAAGACATAACCGATACCACGGTAACCCTGCAGTGGACCGGCCAGGGGGCTTACAGGGGCGAGACCAGGGCGGACCATGTCAGCATCACCAACTATTTGCTTCACGTAGGCACCTCCAGTCCACAGAATTGCAACTCCGCCTACTGCAACGTGTTCAACGCCAACGTGGGGACGGTTACATCGAAGAGCATAGCCGTTGAGCGGGGCACCACCTACTACTGGGCGGTAAGGGCGGACGATATCGACGGTTCTACCTGGTCTTCTACGTGGAGCTTCACCACCAACTCCGCGCCAGTGGTCAGCATCGACTCCGTTTCCGACCCCGGCCCCGTTGCGGGGTTCAATGTTACACTCAAAGGCACCGCCTCCGACCCCGACGGGGACCAAATCACGGATTACCACTGGGAATCGAGTCTGGACGGCGAAATAGGTCACGATGCAATTATTACCACCACCCTCTCCAAGGGAGAGCATGTCATATCCTTTAGCGCCAAGGACGAGTATGATACCTGGTCCGAATGTGCCGCTATCGAATTGACGGTCACCCCGATGCCTCCGCCCCAACCCCCGGTGATGATCGGGCCCACCACCACGCATGACCCCAGGCCGGTTATCGCCTGGAGCTGCGATTCACTGCCCGAAGAGGAGCCGTTGGAATATCATCTGAGCATCGGTACCGAGCCCGGCATGTACGACGTGCTGAAAGATCACGTGACCTATGACAACACCTATCAACCCCCCTTTAACCTGGAATACGAGCGGGAAAAGGACCAAAACGGCATCTTTCTTGCGGATTACTACGTAACCATGTATGCGGCGACAGCTCTGGGAACCGTTTCCCAGGCGGCGATCCGTTCCTTCACCCTGGTGAACCATCGGCCCGTTATCCAAAGCGTGGAGATAATTCCCCAGGAGGCCCGGGTCGATGACAACATAGGCGTTTTGGTGAAGGCCGAGGACAAAGACGGGGACGGGGTGGAGCTTGTTTACAGCTGGAGTCTGGACAGGTACGGGGCCTTCATTCCGCAGAGCGCTTACCGGGACATGTCCTTCCTTCCTGCAAAGGCAACGGAATTCGGCGATTACTGGCTGCTGAAAGTGGAGGCCACCGACGGTATGAGCTCCGTTTCTTACCAACGGGAGATAGCGATTGGAATGGACCAACAGGACATAAGGGTGATGGGAAGAACGGTGAGTGAAGGGGTGGGCCAAGCAGGTCTGGAATCGTTGCGGGAGGAGGGCGATATATATCTGATTTTGGATGGAGAATATCTGGAGCTTGAGGTGGATATGGAAAACCCGGGCGGCCTTGAAATAGAGTGGGATCCGGGTGATGGCACCGGGGAATACAAGGGCAGCGGGTTCGCCCACAGGTACCTTGATCCAGGGAACTACAACTGTACCGTCACCGTGGTCAAGAGGGATATCAAGGTGGAAAAGATACTGAATATCAGGGTTCTACCCAGGGTTCCCGAAGTGTCCAAGATCGAGGTTTCCAAGGAATGGGGCGCCAATCATGTAATGGCGCATATCGGTTTCAATGCCCGAAACCTCGGTCCCAGGGCCATACTTACCGTGTTTTGCAGTTCGCTCCCTAACTGGAACCGGAGCTACCATTTATTTTCCAGCGCCGAAGAATGGGAAGGGATCAACCTAACAGTGAATGTTCCTTATCCATATCGGGAGGACGTAGAGATACGAGTTATACTTAGCACCGCCTACATGGGAAACGAGGAATACGTGATCTACTCCCAAGATCATACCCTGGCCTGGGAGGAAGGCGGGAGCGAGGGTGCGGAAAAAGAGCAGAAAGGAAGCGATGGGGGATCATGGCCCGGGTATCTCATTCTGCTGGCGGCAATCGTCGTATTTCTGCTGACAACTCGATTCTATTCGGAAAGAAAGAAAGTGTGGAAGCGGTTGGGCAACCTTTTCGAGCCGGACCAAGAGGGTGGGGCGGAGGAAGGGCTGCTAACCGGTACGGATCAGGACGATTGTTCCAAGGAGGAGAGTATATATGGCTACAGTGTACGCCGGCTTCCCCCAACAGAGCGAGAGGGGGGTAACGACTATGGTCCCGGAAACCAAGTGAGGACATGTCAGGAAAAAGAGAGCGAAGCATATATGGACCCCGACCTTGGAGCCCTTTATCAATACGGCGAGCCTTACCGGGAAGGGGGTCATCCCTTTGGGCCGGATGATTACTATTCTTATGGGGCCGGGATTCATAGCAATGGATACTACGGTCCCGAATCAGGATTAGATAGACGGGAAGAACAAAGGTCGGATCCTTGCGAGGATAATATATTTGGCATGGAACCGGGGGACGGGGGAGGACCGGACCACTGGATCATTGTCGAGTAATAGGGCATACAGAGGACGGAGGCCCATGAGATCGCGTCTAACCAAGGTAATCCTGTCCAAGCACTGCGACGGCCCGGGCCGCAGCCTTTCTTGATGCCTCCGCGGACCCGATTTTGCCCTTGACGAATTCTGCCACTGCCCTTCCCGCCGCCCGGCCCATGGCGATGGCGTGGTCCATGTTGTTGTACAGGAACATGCCGTTCCGGCCTACGCTGGCTATTCCGTTCAGGCCGTCAAGGTAGCCTATAACCGTGTCCAGATTCTCCTTATACTCCAAATCATAAACAGGATAGGCCTCCGGCTCGCGGTGCACGAAGCTATCTAATACCTCGTCGGAGCGGACCAGGCCCACCTCCTCCATCTGGGCCGCCACCTTTGCCGAAATATCCTCCATGCTCCAGACCTCGTCCCCTTTGTTACAGGTCACCTCGGCGCACACCACCGTCTTGTCCTCGGGCACCAGGCCCGGAGAGAAGTTCTTCACCTCGCTGACCCGATTGAACATCACGTCATGCTGGGGAAAGTATATCCAGTGGTCGCGGGCCAGCCTCTTTCTTTTTAAAACCAGGTAAACGAACACCAGGGCCCGGAAGCGCAGCCCAAAGGCTGCGGACAGGATTTGGGAAGGGGGAGGGGGGTCGAGGGCGCCCAGCAGCGCAGCCGGGGGAGCGGTGTTGACCAAGAAATCCACCTCTTCCCTTTGCCCCGACCGCTCCACGGCAAGCTCGGGCGAGGTGGAGACGCGGGTCACCGGCGCTGAGGTGTAAATCCTGCCCCCGGCGGCCTTTATTGCCCCGGCCAGTGTCCTTGATATACTCCCTATGCCTCCTCTCGGATAGCGGAACTCGGACACCAGTTTTTCATGGGCCTTGGACTTGGGAGACAGCATGCCTACGACGGCCTCCTTCAGGTTGAGAAGCTTTATCCTTTGATCCGCCCAGTCGGCGGATATACGGGTACAATCCAGGCCCCAAACCTTCTCCGTGTAGGGTCCGAAGTATATGTCGAATATCTTCCGGCCAAAACGGGAGACCACCCATTCCCGAAAATTTTTGTCCTTACCCCTCTCCCGAGATACCACCGCCTTCATGTAATCCACGAATATGGCCAGGGAGACGTGGGGGGGCATGAGCGCCATGAGGTTCACGCCTTCCAGCGGGTACTTGAACATCTTGCCTTCCATGTAGATATGGGATACGCGCCTCTGGGACAACATGTCTGGCACCAGTGAAAGAACATGATCCATGACCTCTTTGTTCTTGGTATGAAAACGGTGAGGGCCGAGGTCCGCCCTTGCCCTCTCCAGGTTAAGGGTCTTTGCCAGTCCTCCCACCTGATCGTCCCTCTCTATCACAGAAGCGCGGGCCTTGGGACACATGTGCTGGATGGTGTAGGCGGTTGACAGCCCAGTCAAGCCCGCACCGATTACACCCACCCTAACCATCCCATCACCTTAGGGTGCCCTGTAGTATGCCATCAGGGTTATTCCCAGCCCCGCGAACCGGTGGCCCTCGCGCCGAAATCCCGTGGCCTCCGCCGCCCTGTTCAGCTCCTTGTAGGTAAAGGAGCGGTGGAACGGTTCGAACCTGCCTTTGCCCTTCCGATAGCCTGAGCTGAACATCTTTCTCAGGAAGGACAGGTGCCAGATGGGATGATATTTGTTGGGAACGGTGATAATGAGGGTGCCGTTGGATTCCAATATCCTCTTGCACTCGTTCAATATAAAGCTGTAATCCTTGACATGCTCTATGACCTCGGTGAGCAGCACCACGCTCGCCGTTTCGGATCTCACAGGCAGATGGAAAGCATCCCCCACCGCGAAATGCATCCTGCCCTGCCCCTTGTGGTACTCGCAGGCCTTATCCACGCACCA
>CAZUZU010000005.1:0-1975 GCA_964624865.1 uncultured archaeon | reverse complement strand
AATGGCCAGGGTGTTGGTTACCACGAACCTCTTGGATATTTCCCCCCCTATCGCCGACGTGCCCGAGCCTATGTCGATAAACCAATATCCGCCGGGCTCCGCCGCCTCGTTATCGGAGCGATAACGGGTTTTTTGAATGATCTTGCCTATGGCCCTTATCCTCTGCTCGAACCACAGCTTCTCGAAACGATTTCCGTTCCGGTACTGGTCCACGGGATCGTACCTGTAGCGGTCCCTGTAATGGACCTTTATCTCAGGTTCGCTCCATTCCTTATCTCGATTCTTCATTCTGGGCCATGAATGATAGAGATGATATATAAGATATTTGTGTATCCTGGGCTAAAAACCAATATTCTTTTAAATGCAAAAGTTATGCACGTCATAAAAGCGAACGGGCAAACATAACATGCCTCCGGAAAAAGCCAGCCTATCGGATATCAAGGACAAGTCGGAAAAAAAGCAGCTTTCCCAGAAGGAATTATTGGCCGTCATCAAAGATATGGAGAAGGTGGAGGAAGACCTGGAGGCCAAGGAAAAGGAATTAAAGGAGAGGGAAGAGGCCGTGGAAAAGAGGGGCGCTGTCTCAGACAAGGAGCTCAAGGCCCTACTTAAACAGATGAAGGATCACGTCACCAGGCTCAAGGAAAGGAAAACCAGATTCCTCAAGGCCGTGGAAAAGGCCACCGGTACCGACCTGTCCAAGCTCATCGCTACACAGGACAAAGGAAGTAAAAAAGGAGATAAAGCAGAGGAAAAGGGGGAGGAAGAAAAGGAAGAGGGGCGGGAAAAGGGAGAAGAGGGTAACGAAGCCGAAAAAAAGGGCGAAAATGAGGAAGAGGGGAATAAATAAACATAGAGATGCAATATTTTTTAAAAAGTGTTATTAGCGGCTCTGCACTCTGACTATGTAGGCCAGGAGAATGATTACGGCGGCCAATGCGCCTATAAGCCCGGATATAAGGGTCACAGTTGTCTGTAGTATCGGCACCTCGTCCCATTGGAACATGCCCAGCAGGGTCTTTTGAGCCGAAAAGAATAGTACATATGTTATTGCTGCCAGGGCTGTCAGCGAGGCGGCGAGCATGGCCAGCCCGGTCCGTCTTTCCTTCCTCGAGGCCAAGAAGGTAACCCCCAGCCCCTCTATGAAAAGAAGGGACGAGAATGTGATAGCGGCGGTGACGCCGAATATGTTCCAGGGGTCCGGATAAACTCTCTTCACCTTTTCCTTCACCACCACCTCGGGCCCTTCGTCCTCCTCGATGATCAGTACTGTGTCAAAGTAAGCGGTACCAGAGGGAGAGAGGTACATTGCGTTTACAAAGACCGCTGTGTTGAACTGTGTTTGCGGCGCTGTCACGTTGTTGAATGTTACTCTGATAGAATTGTCTGAGACGGTCGCGGAGGCGTCGCCCAGGGTTGTATTCCCCTCGATGATCGCAGTACGGTTGCCCACCCTCACCGCGTATTGGTAGCCAGCGGCAAAGACAGGCGCGTCCACGAACTCAACGCGCACAACGACCCCTGTTATTGTGCCGGTAGAAAGGCTGAAACTTGCATTGACAAGGGAGATGTCGAGGTTGTCCAGCTCGAGGGTGACGCCGTCGGCGGACATCACGTCCCCGGCCGCATCGGTGGATTCCGCGAACATATCGCCCGATTGACCAAGGGCGGGCCGGCTGCCAAGAGACAAAAAAAATAATGCCACAATGCCGACAACTGCCAAACGGCCAATGGACCTCATGCTCTATGATAAAAATTGCGTTGTATATATAGTTTTGTCGGATGGATGCGCCTTTGTTTCATAATTACCCCTTCAACCTCCTTACATCTCACATATAAACACAAAAGTCCTGCCTTGCGGGGCACGATTATTTTTCTTGCAATATGACCGTCATCAGTATGACCGCGATCATAGTACATCCCCATGAAATCAATTTTTTCTTGGATTGAATAAATCTCAAGAAATAATGGCCAT
>CAZUZU010000004.1:0-33558 GCA_964624865.1 uncultured archaeon | reverse complement strand
GATGATAGTCCAGTTTCTTTATGTCCAGCTCGAAGGAGGTAAGCTCTTCGAACAGCTGCTCCCGGGACAATCCGCGAGAGCCCCAGGCGGCACTGTTTTCGTCCTCCTCGATCACTATATTTTTTCGTCCAAGGTAATACAGAAGAGAGGAGAGTATGCCCTTTACCTGATCGCAGCGCTGTTTTGGCAGGAAAACCACCACGCCCTTGAGCTCTGCCGAGTGGATGGTGTCTCTCTTTTCCCTGAGTACCTCCAACCTCCTCCTTTCGATGGAGAGGTTGTTTTCCAGGCGTTTTATCTCCTTTGCAAAGAACTCTATCCTCTTCCACTTCCCGTCCTTCTTGTCCGCCTGGTCCATCAGGCTCACGGTCAGGTCCCTTGAGCTGCGCATCTGGGGGGGCATGGTTTTGTAGTACTGTTCCAGTGTGGCCTGGTTCTTCTTGATACGGTCCTCTATGGCCAGTATCTCCTCCTCAATGGATTCGCCCATGTACAACAGGGCCCTGGCCGTTTGGTCCACCACCAGGGATGCGAAGTCGTACAGGGAGTTGCTCATTGGAGCTATGGAGGCAAGGGATTCAGCCAGTGATTTAAAGGCGTCCTCCTGTGAGTCACGCGACGCCATGTTCATGAACATGTCAACCACGATGTCCCGGCTCTCCTTCTCGCTCAACAGCAGGGATACGGCCATGCTCTCCTTAACGAACTCGTCCACGTTGATATCGTAGTGCTTCAGCCAGTCCGCCACGTATTCCCCCCCCTTGTGGGAGAGCAGCCACAGATTGTCGGACACCAGGCCGATAAGGACCAGGGCCCTGACCAGGGGGTCCCTGCCCCAAAGCATATCGTGGGTGTAATCGAATATGTTCTTCACCTCGTCAAGCTTGCTCATGTCCATTTCGGCAAGGAACTTGTCGAAGGATACGTAGTCCTCTATCCCCAGTTCCTTCAGTCTCTCGAACACGTAAAGCACGTAGCCGCAGAGAAGGCTGGACGAGATGGGGAGCATGAGGTCCTCAAGCTCGTTCTCGGGCCAGAGGATGAAGGTCTGCTCGGCGAATTCCATGGCCGGCAGCCGGTACTTGAAGTTCTCGTCTATTAGCCGGTGATGGTCTATCACGAACTGCATCCTCTTGATGGTCTTGGGCTGGATGTCCACGAAAAGCTCGTAACCCGCGTCGGAACTCTCTATGTTCCTCATCTCCACGTGGGTGGTGGTCTTGAACCTTGCGGGGTCCGTGGGTATGTCCATCTTTTGCAGAAGCACATAGAGGAGTAGGGAGCCGCAGAGCCCGTCCGCGTCGTCGTGGAAGTAGAGGGATATGTCCCCTTCGTTCTCTCTTATGGACTTCTTCAATCTATGGAGGGAGTAGACGAACCTCACGGCGTTCATCTTCGAGCCCTTGTACTTGTCCATCGCCTTGTGTTCGGCGTCGAAGCGCTCGTCACTCTTGCTAAACACGGAGCCCAAGTTGTATCACTGTCCAAGCCATAAGATAATCATACCATATATATACGTTTGGGAGGGGTGGGCGGAGATGCCTTTATTGGACGAGCCAATAAAATAATATACTGAATCCGCATTAGTAATTGAGAGAGGTGAGGGAAGATAGCTGCTCAGTACCGGTTGTACAACCCCGAGGCCATAAGGGCCCTCATATTCGACAAGGACGACCTCGCAGGGGAGGAGGACATCCTGGAGGGGGAGCTTATAATGGATTCTCGCTTCTACATACTGCTCATAAGGAGGGGCATAGGCAAGGGCAGGGGTTGGAAGGAGATAGGTGTTTCGGAGATCAAGAGCTCGTTCTCCAAGCTCAGCCAGGACTCCAGCCGCATAGTCAAGGGCCAGGAGAAGGCGCTGGTGGACGTGGCGGATTTCATGGTCTGCGGCGCGCCCGAGGGCTACTGGAGAGAGAGCGAGGTCAATATACTGGGCAAAGGCATAGGCGAGGCCGTCAAAGGCCTGGAGAGCATCCAGATGGAGACCAGGATAGAGGCCCTGGTCAACGAGTTCGGCAGCACCGAGACCGGTGTGGCCTGTGGCTACTTTTCCACCACGCCGAAGACAGAGATATTCCGGTTTTCAACCCCGAGACAGGATTTCATGCTAATTTTGTCCACCACCATGGAGGAGGAAGGTGAAAGCGAGGGAAATATAGACTACAGCCGCTCCCTGTTCACAGCCGTGACCCTGACCTGCAACATGCTGTCCAGGTGGCTGAAGGCCGACAAGACCCACTCCAGCTGCGAGAAAAAACTAGGCAAGGATGTTTCCTGGGCAATGAAGAAGGCCCTGGCCATGAGGAAGGAGGTGTTCAAGATACTGCATTCAGAGTCCGAGACATCTGAAGAGGACACCCTCAAGGACGCCGCTGTTTACTTCGCAAAGATAACCGACCACATCTACGACGTGAATTCAATTCTATCTTATATCTCGGTCCTTCGCAGCGAGATAAACAATGCCACCGCGAACATCCACGACATGACCGACCTGGAAGGGGCCGAGGTCTATTCCCTCAAGATCGCAATAGACACCGATATGGAGAACATACACGGAACCATCGATCAAAAGAAGCAGTCCCTGCTTAACTCGGAATCCAGCATGCACAATTCCCTGGAGCTGTTAAAGACCTATCTGGAGAGCGAGCAGAGGATGTCGGCTGCGAGAAGCACCAGGGCGCTAGGCCTATTGTCCCTGATCTTCGCCGCCTTCGGTATTACGGATACGATAAGCAACTTCTACATCTACTATCTGGATAACCAGTCCCTGCCCGCGCTGCAGGAGACCCTTGCGGGCTTCGGCATCACCATGATATGGCCGGTATTCTTCCTATATTTCGCCTATTACTTCTATCTCAAGAGGAAATGGTAACGGGGTGGCTCAATGCAGGGCTTCGAACTTGACGTGGCAAGGCTGCTGGTCGGCCTGGCGATACTGTTGCACGCCTCCTACTCCGACCTGAAGACCAGGACGGCCGAGAACTGGCACTGGCATGTTATCGGAGGCGTTGGCTTCGTTATTTACATGGCACAGCTGGCCCTGACAGGTGCGGAATGGGTCTATTTTCTGGGAGCCCTTGCCCCCTATCTCCTGTTTCTATTCTTTCTGCAGTGCGAGTGGCTGGTGGGTGATCTCTACCTTTTCTCCATGGGGTATCCTGGGACCAGGCCTATAAGAAAAGGGCCCGTGGATAGGGGATGGAGGAAGGGCTTCGAGGATAATGATATTATCTTGGGCAAGGGCGCAAAGTTCGAGAACCGGGGCGATAAATGGCTCGTCCCCGACGGCCCCAAGACCTATAGATTGGACATCGAGGCCAAGGACGGTAGGAAAAATATTGACGTCTACGAGGTGAAGCAGGGGATCAACTGGCTCTGGATAACCGTCCTGGCCCTGACCTTCGCTATCCCCGCATATGTCCTCTGGACCACCGGCCCCGGTTAAGAGATGATGCTCACCCTGAGCCCTGTTTGGATGATCTGGCTCTTCTACCTGTTCTACCGGGTCAATCTGGTCCACGGTGGCGGCGACGCCAAGGCCCTGATGTCAATCTCTCTGCTGCTACCTGCCTATCCCTCCCTGGTTTATCATGCGCCCGGCACCTCATTTTTCATAGGCGAGGTGCCCCAGATGGGTTTGATACTCACCCCTTCCTTCAGCGTGATGGTAAACGCGGCCCTGATAACCGTATTCCTTCCCCTTGTCCTCATTGTCTACAATCTTTCCACCGGCGTTTTCTCTTTGTACGGTTTCCTAGGTTACAGGATGAAGGTGGACAAAATAAAGGACAGTTTCGTCTGGTCCATGCAGTATGTAGACAACGGGGAGTTAAAAACATCGGTGATGCCCAGGAAGATGAAGGACGAGGAGATAGAAGATAATATACTCAAACTGAAAAAAATGGGCATCGAAGAGGTATGGGTCACTCCCAAGATAGCCTTCCTGGTGTCGATCACAATCGGTTACGCCCTGTTGTTCTTTGTGGGCGGGTTGATGTTCGAGCTCATGGCCCTGTTCTACTTCTAAGGCTGAACGTTATTAACGTTATTTCCCGGGCGGCCTTCCGCCCCGTTCTTCCGGTCTCACGATCTCAGCCGCCTCCCCGTCCGGACCCTTTCCCCCGTACTTGAATATTATCAGAACAACGAACAGTATGATTATCACTGCGGCGGCTGCCAGTGCCGCCGAGGTATAGTCCCAACCCTCGTCCTTCTTCTCCACCACTTCCTCTTCTTCCTCCGGTTTCTCGTCGGAGACCACGCTCACAGACCATATGATCTCTACGGGAGGATTATGACCGTCCTTGATCTTGACCTTTATCGCGTACTCCCTTGCCTCCGAGGGCTGGAAGGTAAACGATGAGGCATTGCTCCCCACGATATCGTTATTTGCCGACCACACGTAGGTAAGGGGGTCGTCGTCCCCGTCCTCGGCAACCACCTTGAAGCTCTTGTTGTCTCCGAGGCCCATTGTTATGATCCTTTCCGGATCGGGCACCTCTGATTCGATAAAGGGCGCGTTATTGATCACCTTCTCCATCACCTCAAGAGGATACGCGGCGCTCCTTTCCAACTGTGTTTTATCCAGGGCGGTTATCTCCATGGAATATACGCCCGCCTCTATGTCCTCAGGCAGCTCGAACTCATATGTGTAGGTCCCGTCCAGAGCGCTGGAATCACCGTGGGTCGAGTCGTCGAACATCTGGGTGGTGCCCCGGCCGAGGGAGCTCAGGTCCAGATGAACGGAGGATACGTCCGTGGCCCCGTCCAGGTCCTTTACCGCAACCTCTATCTTGACCGGGGTCGAGGCCTCGGCATACACCGGATCCGGGGTTATCTCCACGGAATCTATATTGGGGGGATTCAGTGTGGTGACCTTTATGGTGGGAGAATCATCGAAATCCGCCTGGGCCCCGCTCTCGCTGTAGGAGACCACCTTGAAGCAGTAGGTGATGGAAGGTCGAAGCCCGGTCACGGTTTCCGATATAGTACTGGACACGGTCTGCTCCACGTTGTTCAGCCACTGGTATTCGCCGGTGTATTCTCCGAAGTATATGTTGTCCATAACTGGGCTGGCGTTGACGTATAATTTGTATCCCTCGACGTAAGGCTCCAGGTTCGCGTCCCAGCTGAGTTTCAGGGACAAGTCCCGGACATTGGACGAGGAGAGCCCTTTCACCAGTGCGGGTATGTGGTTGTTTATTGGCCTTACCGGTCCTATCTCGTTCCATTCCCTGGATTCCAGGTGCCCGTCAAAGGATACGATGTAATAGTAATAATCGATATCATTTTCCACATAGGAGTCGAGGTGCTCGTATGTCCCGCTGTCCACCGTTATGTTGGGCTCCAGACCGAAGGATGTCCCCTCCCTCCTCCTGTACATGTGGTATTCCACCACGTCGTCGTCGCCCTGCCCGTCGTCAAGGGAAAGGGTCCAGGACAGCTCCAACACCCCTCCGTCGTCGTCCTCCACGTCCTTTGCCGAGAACGCGGTGGGCGGTCTTGGCGCCCCGTCCCATTTGGCCACTACCGGCCCGTATACATTGGATTTGTCAGAGAAATGGGTCCCGTCCCATGCCTTCACCGTGTAATAATAGGGCACCTGGTTGTTCAATCCCACGTCTGTATATTGGGTTGCCGTGTAGGGCACTATGCCCACCAGGGTCTCATTGGTGAATCCCGTGTTCTGGGTGTTCCTGTAGACGTAATACGAGTTAACGTCATGGGCAGGCGATTTCTGCCACGACACCCTGACGGTTCCCCCGTTGTCGTCCTTAACGTCCTCCGCGACCAGGCCCGTCGGGGGCTCGGGAGGCGTGTCGTCCACCGGGCTTATCGGCCCGACCACATTTCCGGGAACGGAATATACCCCGTCGGTGACCACCATGGTGTAGTAGTAGCTGACATTATGTTCCACGTCCGTATCTGTGTATTTCTCGGTGCCTGGTTCCAGAGTGGCAAGCAGGGACCACTGCTGCCCCACGCTGTCCATGCGGTACAGGTAATAGTTCTGCACGTCGTTCTCTCCCCCCCCGTCGTCAACGTTCGCTGTCCACTCTACGTTAATGGAACCCCCGTTGTCAAATGGGGTGTCCAGGGCCCATATGTTCGGTGTCCCCGGCGCCTTGTTCTGCACCTCGATGGTAAAGTTCTCCATCTCGCTGCCGTCCTCCGCCCTGACGGCCCGCAGGGTGCAGTAGCCGTTGTCCACCGATATCTGAACGAACTGGTAGGTCTTCTCGGCGTAGACCATGTGCTCGGTCTCCCCGTTCTCCTTCGGGTCGTACAGCGGCGCCCCCCCTCCCCCTGAGACAACGTAGTGTATGCCGTTTGCATAGGAATGGCAGTAGTAATGGTCGTGGCCGTTGAACACCACGTCCACGCCGTACTGCTCGAAGAGAGGGCACAGTGTGTTCCTCACGTCGTAGTTAGGGTCTCGGTTGGAACCGCTGTAGGGCGGGTGATGTAACATCACGAAGATGAACTTCCAGTCCTGCTGATTTGCCTGTAGATCGGATTTGAGCCAATTGTACTGCTCGCTACCCTGCATGTAGTTCAAATAATTGTTGGAGTCCAGCACGATGAAGTGGGTCTGCCCGTAGTCAAAGGAGTACCATTTCTCGTTCCCAGGCAGGGAAAAGTACTGGTAATACAGCGCCGCGTCGTTTTCGTGGTTTCCCAGGCAGGGCCAGTAGGAGTGGTTCTGCGCGTACGGTTGGATGTCCTCGAAGAAGGGGGGCCAGTCGGCGGGGTTTTCCCCGTCGCTTACCAGGTCTCCCGTGTTCATTAGGAAATCCCCCCCGTAGTTCATTGCCTGGTTTACCACCATTTGGTGAGCGGTGTGATTGGTCCTGGTGTCGCCGTAGACCAGGAAATCGTAGGGGTGTATGTATCCCTGGGCGGTGGTGAACGAATAATCGGACGAAGAATAATTGCCGTAGCTGATACGGTAATGGTAGGTTGTGTCGGGCTGGAGTCCGCTCAGGCTGATCTGGTGATTGGCCAGGGCAGCGGACTCGGAGGCCGTATAGCCGTAGGCCGCGGTGGGCCCGTATTCCACGCTTGCCGCCACCGCGGTATCGGTCACGAAGCAAACGGTGACCCCTGTGGCCAGCAGGGAATTGAGATAGGGGCCCATTGAGACGCTGGCCGCTCTATTATCTGGTCCAAATCCCGGTTCATTGCCGGTCTTTTCCATCTCCTCGCCATGGTTATCTGTAAAGCGAACGTCTCCGGAAAGACCAACTTGTATAATGGAGAGACCGCTGAACATCAGCGAGCAGATGATCACCGTTATCAGAAAACCTTTTTTGCCGGACATGATATCCCACCCTGCAGATATTACTATATCCTTATCGTAGGGATATACACAAAACATATCTAGATTAAAAAAGGTTTGTGTTTATTGTTTACCGTGATGAGGACATCGGTCAAAGCGGGTGAATCCAGAATACCCATCATTGACGAAAATGTTTAAATATATCGGGCGACATATCTAAAATTAGGCAAACCTAAAAAAGTGATACGTGATGAAACCGCTGTCAGTGTGCGAGAGGAACGAGACCGTTGAGGTCAGGCAGGTAAGGGGAGGAAGGGGTATAAGGATGAGGATGGCCGGCCTTGGGGTCCATGTGGGGGATAAGGTAAAGGTGGTTTCCAAGATAGCGAACGGTCCCATGGTGATAGAGCACGCCGCCCTGGGTAACAGAATTGCCATAGGTTGGGGCATGGCGAACAAGATACTGGTCGAGTGATTTTTATGGTTGACCCGGGGGAGGATGCACAGTCCGATGATATTCTTACAATTGCCCTGGTGGGCCAGCCTAACTGCGGAAAGAGCACCATATTCAATGCCATTGCCGGATTCAAGGTCAATACAGGCAACTTTCCCGGAACGACGGTATCCTACACCGAAACGATAGTCTACCATCACGGGCGCAGGGTGAGGATCGTGGACCTTCCCGGCATATATTCCTTTTACACTGGGGACAGGGCGGAAAAGGTGGCCATGGATTATTTGCTGGAGGAGGACGTTGATATAGTCATAAATATCATAGACGCCTCTGTCCTTTCCAGAAACCTCGAGTTCACCATGGAGCTGGCCGAGATAAGGCTGCCCACTGTGGTTTGTCTCAACATGATAGATGAGGCGGAGAGAAAGGGTGTGGATATCGACAAGGACGCTCTTTCCAAACTGCTCGGCGTCCCCGTAGTGGAGACCATAGGCCATAGAGGAATCGGAGTGGACAACCTGTTCCACGTGGCGAAGGACAAGGCCTGCATACCCGCCCTTCCCAAATATGAAAGGGACGTGCAGCGCTGCATACGCAAGTTGGAAAAGGTGCTTGGATCAAGGAGCGCGGCCATCTGGTACCTGGAGAAGATAGCCGACCCCGGTCCGGCCCGGGATAAAGCGGACGAGATCAGGTGTAAGATAGAAAACAGGCACGGCGAGGATGCCGCGGAGATCATCTCGGGGCAGAGGCACAAGAAGGCAATGGAGATATTCGAGGCAACCGCCAAGGTTACCCGCCCGGGCCACGGCACCTGGAGGGAAAGGGTTGACAGGCAGCTCCTTCACCCTGTCATCGGCTTTTTCTTCCTCTTTCTGGTTTTCCTTGCCATGCTGGGTACGGCCTTCCTGGTCGGCGATTTTCTATCCACATTGATAGTGGAGCCTCTCGAAGCTGTAGGCTCTCTCCATCTCTCCGGCGAGGAATGGCATATGATCGCCCTGCGCGGCCTGTGGGAGGGCGTAATAGGCGGCGTAGGCATCGTAATTCCTTATATGATCCCCTTGATGTTCATCCTCGGCCTGTTGGAGGACGTAGGTTACATGGCCAGGGCCGCCTACATATTGGATAGGATATTCCACCTGTTCGGACTGCACGGCAAGGCGGCGGGTCCTTTCTTGCTTGGATACGGGTGCACGGTCCCCGCGATCATGGCTACCAGGATAATGGAAGACGAAAGGGACCGAATAAAACTGGCCTTCCTCACTCCAATGATACCTTGCAGTGCCAGAAGCGTGATCATACTGGCGTTGATAGCCGGGATATTCGGGCCCTTGATCGCACTGGTCTTTTACATAGTGAACATCGTGGCCATTGCCCTGGCAGGCGGTATTATCTCCAAACTG
Organism: uncultured archaeon; assembly: GCA_964624865.1. Taxonomy (GTDB): domain Archaea; phylum Thermoplasmatota; class Penumbrarchaeia; order CAZUZU01; family CAZUZU01; genus CAZUZU01. The sequence continues at coordinate 24,416 of CAZUZU010000004.1, read as the reverse complement.
ATCCACGGCAAGGGCTACGGCCTGATCATGGACATGCCCGACCTCAAGATCCCCTCCTTCCGCACGGTGAGGAAGAAGACCTACTTCATAGTCTACGAGTTCGCGTTGATGGCCTGGCCCATCATAATAATCGGCAGCGTCATACTGGCCTACATGGAGGCCTACGGTCTCAGCGGAGCCATCAACTCGGCCCTGTCACCGTTCACAGTGATGGTCCTCGGCCTGCCCGTCGTTCTTGGCTTTACCCTCATCTTCGGGATTTTCAGGAAGGAGCTGGCCCTGTTGATGACCCTTAACGCGCTGGGCGTTTCCGGCACCAATATCTCCGAAATAACGGATAAACTCGACGCAGGCCAGATATTCACCTACGTGACCTTCATAACCTTCTATGTGCCCTGCCTTTCCACCCTGGCCATAATGCAGAAGGAGTTCGGCTCGAAGTACACCACCTATGCCGTCCTTTTCAACGTGGGTTTCGCCACCTTGCTTGCCCTGATCGTCAGGGTTCTTTTCATGACCGTAGAATTTCTTTGACCACTGGCTCAAGCAGCTCCGTGAAACTGGTAAAATGTTCCGTGTCCACTCTTTCCGATCTGTCCCCGGGAGTGTGAACGAACGGCGTGTGGCCGAGAAAGGAGGTGCATCGGGCAGCATTTTTTCCCAATATAAGGTGGTCGGCCATGGCCCCCACCGGAACCAGGGATTCTCTGATCTTTAGACCCAGCCTGGAACCTGCCGCGCCTATGATGTCGTTTAGCTGCTGCGAGGTGCGGAAAGGCGGTATTATGACGCCCTTGTTCACGTATATCCTCCCCTTGGCATCGAAGGGTATGTCCAGGTTGATTATGTCGGCCCGGGAGAGATCGTGTGTGCGGCTGTAATGCAGCGCTCCCAGGATCCCCATTTCCTCGCCGTCAGTGAACAGGAAGATAAGCCTTCTTCCCTCTGTATCCTGGGCGGAAAAACGCTTTGCCAGCAGCATCAGGCTCACAACCGATATACCGTTGTCGTAGGCCCCCGGACTTTTATTTCCGTCCTTTCCCAATGCCGCACCCAGGGCAAGGACAAGGGCCGTTGTTAGGAAGATGTAGGCTAGAAATATGTTAGATGGAGAGGGCCAGCCGGGAATAAGTAAGAACAGGAGTATTACAGATATGCCCGAGAGGTAGAAAAGGGCAAGTAGGACGAACATAGTTATTCTGGACCACAGGCCCATGCTTTGCGATTTGGAATCGTAATGTGCGGACAGGACCAGGGGTCTTCCCTTCCCTTTGGACGCAACTATGTTCGTTCCCTTCAACCCCTCCTTCTCCGGGGTAAGAGCGAGCCGGGAATATATGCTTCGAGACGATATGACGGAGATTATTAGGATGGGGGTGAGCAATAGAATTACAAGGGACAACAGGGGTAAGGGGGAAAGGGCAAGCAGGGAGGTGATTAGGGCAATGGAGAGAACCAGGGCAAGTGCCCGGGTGGCCTGGGTGAACCCGGCCCTTATTCCAAATCCCTCTTTTTCCACCTTGTATCCAAGGGAGGACATCCGATTGGAGATATATCGACCCACTTTATCGTGGTCGTGCGAACCCAACCTTCTAGGCACGCATATCCTTTCCAACAGCTCCCTTTCTTGCATTGGAGCATGATAAGAAGGTATGGGATATATAGTTTACAGATCCTGGTGCAAAAGCCTTAATTCCGGGTTCCCGTTAAGGTATCACCGGTGAACCATATGAAGAAATACATAGTGTTCCTGGGACCGCCTGGCGCGGGCAAGGGTACCCAGGCAAAGAGGATCGCGGAGAAGTTCGGCCATACCCACGTTTCCACAGGAGACATGTTCAGGGAAGCGGTCCGGAACGAAACCCCGGTGGGTAAAACGGCAAAGGTTTATATGGACAAGGGAGAGCTGGTTCACGACAAGGTGGTTATACAGATCGTGGATGAAAGGATGGATGCGGGCGACCTTTCCGAAGGCTTCATACTGGACGGCTTTCCCAGGACCGTCAGGCAGGCCGAGGCCCTTGATAAGATACTTGACAAGGTGAACATGCCCCTGGATCTGGTCTTGAACCTGGAGGTGGACGACGAGACCCTGGTCAAACGGCTGACCTCGAGGCGGCTTTGCAGGGAATGCGGTGCCATTTACAATGTGCTGTTCCAACCCCCCGAGCAGGAAGGTATCTGCGATAAGTGCGGCGGCGAGCTTTATCAAAGGGACGACGATAACGAGACCTCGGTAAGGAACAGGCTGGAGGTGTATCACAGCCAAACCAAGCCTCTGATAGATCACTATTGGAAAAAAGGCGTTCTGGAAACGGTAAAACACGCCGAGGTGATGGCCACCTGGGACTCGGGGGACGGCGAGGACGAGATTCAGATCATATTCGAGACCATAGCTAAAATCATCGAGGATTGAGCTTGAAGGCGTGGGGAAGAAGGCACTTAACCAAGGTCTCTTTCAGGACCTTGCCCCCGGAGTCGCATATCAGGACCCTGGCCTCGGGATTGAACTCTGAAAGCACCTGTCTGCAGGCTCCGCAGGGGGATATTATGATGTCCTTCGAGGATGTCAGCGCTATCGCTTCTATCTCCGGGCGGCCGTTGACCACTGCCTGGGCCACGGCGTTCCTTTCAGCGCACATGGTGAGACCGTAGGAGGAGTTCTCCACATTGCATCCCTTGAATATCTTTCCTTGGGCAAGTACCGCCGCACCTACCTTTATACCCGAGTAGGGCGCGTAGGCGTTGGCCATGGCCTCCAGCGCCGCTTTGATAAGTTCATCCTCGTCTGTCATTTCTTTTAACTCTCCGGTATAAATAGGATAGAAGGGCCAATGCGAAGATCACTATTGCCGCTTCCCAGTAGACGTCGGGCTGGGAATCGCACCCTACGACCCCGGGTTTGTCGGAGGAAACACTGAGGCTCAAGGCCCGGGTTACCACTATCCCGTCATAGGGAGTGCTTACTGTCACCGGAATCGTCCTGTTCCTCTCCTGGATTATGTAATCGTTGATCGCGTTGGCAAGGTCCGGGGTTACGTATTTCCCGTCCTTGAATTCTATCTCGTAGGTTGTGGCCCCCACCTTTAGTTCTCCTTTCTTCGGCGGAGAGACATCGGGAAAGAAGGCGATGGAGTCCACGCCCTTGTTGACCGTTGCTATCTCTTTGGCCCCGTCCCCGTCAAAGTCTTCGGCGTAAACGAAGTACGGCTGATAGTCCGTTGTGAACCTTTCGACCTCAGGGAATTCTCCTCCCCCTTTGTTTTCCAGGATACTCACCGAGCTGTCGTTCAGATTAGTGACCAAAAGGTCCATGTTCCCGTCCCCGTTCCAGTCGTAAGGGGATACGCCGAAGGGAGTGGAGCCGACCCCGAATTCCTTCATTGTCGTAAAGCCGGTTCCCTCGTTGTTGCGGATGACCGTAAGCGAATCCCCGAAACCGTTTGTGACCATAATATCGTCGAACCCGTCCCCGTTGTAATCGAGCATGCAAAGAGCTGAGGGCGCGGTACCGGCAATGGCATCCACTCGCTCTTCAAAAACACCCTTGCCGTTGTTGTAGAGTATCGATACGTAATTTATGGGGTCCTGGGGTAGCCCCATTACCGCCGCCACTATGTCGAGGTCCCCGTCAAGGTCGATATCATGCAGGACTATGAACATTGACATGTTCAACAGCTCGTAATCCACGTGGGGCTCAAAGGTGCCGTCCCCCCTGCTGATGAACACCGATACGGTCCCGGCCCTGAAGTTGGAGGTCACCACGTCTGTAAGTCCATCCCCGTCAAGGTCGGCGGCAGCTATGTGAAAGGGATATCCTCCCGTCTTGTAAATAGTGTAATTTGTGAACCCGTCGTGATTTAGGAGCACCGATATGTTGAACCTGGCCTCGTCCGCAACCGCAATATCCCGTTTTCCGTCGTTGTTGAAGTCCCCTGTGCATATGGCAAAGGGCTCTATGCCGGCCTTCACGTCCGCCCTATCTGGAAAGTGGCCTTCCCCGTCATTGTATAAAATCGAGATGGAGGAACCGTAGTAGTTCGCTGTCAGCACGTCAATATCCCCGTCCCCGTCGATATCGTCCATGGCCATGCCCCTGGGACTGTCCCCGACATGGAACTGGAAGTAATCGGAGAATATCCCGTCCCCGTGATTGTAAGCCACTGTGAAACCCCTTCCCCTGCTGTCACCGCTTATCACATCCATATCCCCGTCCCCGTCCATGTCGGCAGCCGCCACGGAGCGAGGTTCGTCCCCTACTGAAAAGTAGGTACCGTTCCGGAACCTGCCCTGACCCGTATTCATCAGCGTGAAGACCGAGTTCGTATCCCTGGAGGAGACCAGTATGTCCGGCTGTCCGTCATTATCGATATCCGCCGTGGTGATGCCCTGAGGAAAGGCCAGCACGCCGTATGATCGCGTCTCGAACTCCCCCTCTCCCTGGTTCGACACGTATGTGATGTTTGCCGTGGCCTCGTTGAGGGCGATCATATCTACGTTCCCGTCCCCGTCCATGTCACGGGCCAGGACGTTGACCGGGTATCCTCCCACTTTCCAGGTTCGGTAGATATCAAAGGAAAGGGAGCCCTTGTTCTCCAGCACAGTGAGAACGTTCCCTGAGGCGGAGACCAGTATCAGGTCCGCCTTTCCGTCCCCGTTGATGTCTCCGGCGTCTATATCCATGGGATGTCCCGCAACGGGTATGTCCGCCACCCTGGTGTAGTCTCCCGGTCCCAGACCCTTGAAAACGCTTACGGTAGCCTCGTTCTTGTTCGCAGTGGCAATGTCGATGTTCCCGTCCCCGTCCAGGTCCCGGGCAATTACCGCCTGGGAGAAGTTCCCGGAGGCCAGGGTCGCCGCTTTTTCAAGCCTTGGCACCAGCTCCCCCTCAACCATTTCCACCCCCTTGTTGAGAAGCACGTAGACCTCCGAAAATTTTTTGTTGGCCACCACCAGGTCCGGCGCCCCGTCCCCGTTTATGTCTAAGGAATCGATATCTGTCAGCCCGTATCTGAATGAAGTGCGGGAAACTTCTTGCAGCAACCCGCCGTCATTAAGGAAAATCACCACCTCCCCTTCCTCGTTGATGGCCGCGACGTCCGCCTGCCCGTCCCGATCCATATCTGCCGTGATTATGTCCAGGCATCTTCCCCCCACCTTGTAGCGGTCAACCACCTGGGGGATGGTGGATTCCACCACAAGACTTGCCTTTTCCGCCCATTTCCCATCCGGGACCCGCATGTATGTGGTGTTGCTCCTGTCTTTGAGCACCAGGCGGTGTCCCGTGGTACCGGTGGCGAATTCCGTCACCTCGTCTGCCTGGGTGTCGGCCGAGCATATCAATGCGGTTGAGTACCCGAAGAGGGAGGTGATCAGGAAAGAGATCATCATCAACCTGAGCAGGGCCCCGGGGTTCATAGTTCACCATAGATTAAATATCCGATTTAAGGTTTATGCTTGCGGGTAAGGACTTCGAGCAAAAACCCTATTATACACCGAGCTCATGCCTAGAACATGCAACGGTCTGTTCTTGAGACACTTGCCGGGATCGAGGGGGTGGGGTCGAAGACCCTGGAGAAACTTGAGGCCCTTAACCCGGGCGAACTAGGGGATATGCTGGAGCATTGGGACATCGGCGAGTTGGCCCGGAGGGCGGGCATAAAGCAGCGCAGGGCACATGATATACTCTACGGCTATCACGGCATCGAAAGGAGCCGGGATTTCCTTGCCACCCACCGGGCAAAACAGCTCTTTTCGTCCATCAAGTCCGATATGACGGAGTATGCCCGAACCCCTTACTCAAGGAGAAGGGTCAAGGCCCTGGCCCCGCTGGCTTCCAGGCACGACGTGGACGCAATGCAGGATCTCGTTGCACGGGGCAGGGAGGAGTGGTCCGAGCTGGGGCCCATAAAACAATCGGGGATAGAGGAGGGCATGAGGACTTTAAGTCCTTTTTCCCGGGACGCAAAGATATACCTTTCGGAGACGGCAGTGATGGTTGACGGTGAAGAGGAGCTGGAGCATCTCAGGGATATGGGCTTGGAGGATATGGTCCCCCTGTGTTCAGTGGATGAAGCGGCACTTGGTTCGGCCCTCACCGTAGTCTATCTCCAGAGCCGGGGAAGGGTGGACGTAAGCGGCATGGATAATGTCATCACGGTCCCCTATACCAGTTCTCTTACCGTCTCTGACATAGTCCCGGAATACATCATCGGATTATTAAGAAAGAATCTTTCCAAGGTAAAGGATTGCGCCCTGGTAAGGGAACTGATGGACAAGGGATCCGTATGCTCAAAGGCAGTGGAGATAATGGCGGGGGCGGGAGAAGAGAGACCCATGTCCGAGGAGGCGGTCAACTCGATGCTTCAGCAGGCATGCGAGGACATGAACGCAAGGGTGGAAGAGAGCCTCCAGAACGTACAATTGGAAGGGACCGAGCTTCTCAAGGCCGTCAAGGGCGGGGGAAGCGAGAGATTGGACCAGGCCGCCTCGGAGGCAAGGGCCAGGGAAGTGACGAATTTGAAGGAAGAATTGCCTGCCGAACTGCTCAACCCCTTCCCAATAGGCAACAGTTACCCCTTTCAACTGGATCCCCGGGGTTTGTCGGAGAACTACGGCCGTTACCTTGTAACAAAGAATATCGAGAACTATTACCGGTTGAGGGACCAGGCAAGGGCATTGGAGGAGATGATGCCCGATGTCGAGGAGGAGATAATGGAGACCATTCGCACGGATTTCCCCTTTACCCTGGCCCGGTTTTGCAAGGACAAGGAGCTTTCTAGGCCCGCGTTCTCGGTCAGGGGCATCGAGGTTCAAGGCCTTGCCCACCTGGGCCTGATCCGCGAGCCGGGGCTGGAACGCGTCGATTATCACTTGGGCGGGGAAGATCGGGTGGCGCTGCTTACCGGAGCAAATTCGGGGGGAAAGACCACCCTTCTCGAGGCCCTGGCCCAGACGTATATCCTGGCCAGAATGGGGCTGTCTGTCCCCGCTTCGAAGGCCGAGATCGAGTGGGTTGACGCACTGGTGGTTTACGAGCATTCGAAAACACTGGGCGCCGGCGCCTTTGAATCATTCTTACAGGAATTCCTGCCTCTTTGCACTTCGAGGGAAAAGGTTCTTCTGCTGGCGGACGAGATCGAGGCAATGACCGAGTTGGACGCCAGTGCAAAGATCATCGCCGCTTTCATCGACGAGTTGAGGAACAGCCGATCCGTAGCCCTGCTGGTGACCCACATGGCCGACGAGGTTAGAAGATATACCAAGGTCAGGGTGGACGGCATAGACGCCCGGGGTCTGGACCCGGAATATAATTTGTTGGTGGACCGTACCCCGAAGATAGGTCACAAGGCCCACTCCACCCCGGAGCTCATACTGAGAAAGATACTAAATCAACTTGATGAAGTAGAATCGGGAGATTATAAAAGGCTGATAGGAAAGATACTGGAGAAATTCTGAGGCTATTTCTTTAACTTATTCCAGCGCTTCTCCACGTCCTTTTGATCCACTGGTTCCCAGCCGTCCTTCTCGCTAATGGTAACGATGTCCATCCCGTTCCCGGATGCAGCGTCCCTGGACATGGAGGCGTGCAGACAGCGCACGGCAAGGCCGATAGCATCGTTCTTCTTCATGTTCTCCTTGTAGTTGTCCTCCAGAACACCGTAGGAGTAGGGCGAGCCTGAGCCGGTGGTAACGTAGACGTCGGGAATCGATCCGCCGGCGGGATCCAGGGAGTAGACGTGACCCCCTTCTCCGTCGTAGCCTCCCAAGAGGAGCTGTACCCAGTAAGGTACGTATCTATTGCTGGAAAGTATATTTGACATTAAGGTGGCAGCGGCCTTTACACTCATCTCCTCGTCCCTCTTCAACTTGTAGAGCTCGGCCTCCGCCGACAGGTAACGGGACAGCAGTTGAGCGTCCCCCACCAGACCCGCGGTGGTCATGCCTAGGTGATCGTCGATCTTGAACACCTTTTGTGTTGTCTTGTGAGCGATCAGTGTGCCCATGGTGGCCCTTCTTTCCGAGGCGAGCAGCACACCATCCTTGAACACCAGTCCGATGGTGGTGGTGCCAGTTTTCATCTTGTCTTCAATTCCGGTCATCCAGATAACCTCCTTTGTATCATACCTTCATTGTTTATTTCCATTTAAATCTTTCCAAGTCATTCTTGGACAGTTCCCTATATCCTTCGTCATAGGTAACGGTGGCGATGTCTATCATCTCCGACATCTCCGGCCCCTTCGGTATGTTTTCATCCGCCTGGGAAAGTGCTTGGCCCCCCAGGACAAGGTTATCCTTAAGGCCGGCATCCCTGGCGTAGTCCTTCCCCAGCACGTCCATCATGGCTCCCTTTTCCATACCGATTGCAACGGCATAGTGAGGCAGCACGGCCCCGCTGGGGTCTATTTCGAAAATCAGGGCCTGCTCCTTGGATTTCCTTCTTTCTATGCCTGCCACTATCAGCACCACGCCGAATGAGCGCATACCCGAGAACTGGGTGTAGAGCTGCATGATGTTCCCTATCTCCGAGGCGATCTCGCTTACGCTTATGTCCTGATCGTAGCTGATCCTGTGGTTCGCGGCCAATCTCATCCCGTAATCCAGCAGTACCCGGCCGTCCGCCACCAAACCCGTGGTGGCCACGCCTATCCTGTTCGATATCTTCATCAATTTCCTTATCTTCCTGCTCTCGTCCACGAGGTAGCCGTACTTCTTCTTTATGGTCATGAAAAGTATGCCCTTGTCGAACTGAAGGCAAAGAGCTGGGGTACCGCTCTTCACCGCTTCCCTGGCATATTCCACCTGATACAGCCTTCCGTCCGGCGAGAAAGTGGTTGCCGAAAAGTCATACGTGTCTTCCTGTTCTATCATTTTGTCATCACCTTATCCTCCTGTTAATAGGGGCAGAACGAGCCAGATAGCGACAATAGTGCCCATAAGGGCTTCCCCTACCATGAGACCCGTGGCCATCATGTAGGTGTCCAGTAGGGCCAGTGTCTTCCTGCTCTCGTCCCAGTTAAACCTCTTAGCCTTTGGTTCCATTATATACTTTTCCCATACGTCTCTGGAAGCCCCGCCGATGAGCATGGGTATCTGGATGCCCAGGGGCAGGTACATCCCCAGGCCGAATGCCGTGCCCATGCCGATAAGCAGTTCGAGAATGACGCCGAGAACGATGCCCAGGATCAGGACCGGTGCATTGACCTGCCCGGATATTATGGTCTTTGCTATAAGCTCGAATGCATGGGCCTGGGGCGCGGTGAGCTTTAATCTGCCCACCGCAAGGCCGACGGATAGAATAACAGCTGAGACCGCGGAAACAATAGCCCCGAATATCAGCCCCGTGCTCAGTCCCTTGACAAGGTGGTAGGGCCGGTTGCCGCAGTACAGGCCGTTCTTGAAATCCAGCACGATGTCGCCTGACATGGAGATGGCCCCGCCGAACACCGTTGTTCCCACAAGGGCCATGACAAGAGCGATATTGGTGGGTGTGCCCATGAGCAGGAAAACCCCGAGTAATAGGAATAGAACGATGAAGGAAGTGGCGCTTACCGGCTCGGTTCCCGTTTCACCCATCACCTTTACAGCAATGGCTCCCAGGAAGAACGTCGTTGCCACCAGTAATATGGCGAATATCAGGGAATGGACCACGTAATTACCGTAGCTGGCAAATCCCAGGGAGAAAAAGATCCACACCCCGATAACGGTGATCACCGCCATTATCGCTATGTGGGCCCCGGGCCACTCGTACCATCCCTTTCCAGCTATGTGGCTCCCCCTGCCGTCCCCTCCCTTGCCGCCCTTGGAGGCCCTGAGGTCCTTGGTAACGGAAAGAAAGACAGGGGCCATCTTGATAAGTGCGGTGAAGCCTCCGCCCAGTATAACGCCGATTGCCATCATCCGGGCGAGGTCGTAGGCCTTCCAGGCGGCCGGTATGCCGCCTTCCTGGTAGGACGCTACATATATCATGGTTGTACCCAGCTGTTTGGAGGCCTCAGGGTCGAAAACCGGCACGTTGGAAGTAACCGCTAAGGGTATCACAACGAACCAGGCAAAGGCGGTTCCCATGAAGATGAGAAGCGCCGTTTTGAACTTCATGAACCATCCGATGCCGAACTGTATGGGAATAAGGGTCACGGTCAAGTGGGTGTACTTTGCGTCGGAGTAAGGCTGGTGGATATCGCCGTGATCGTAATATTTACCCCCGAAGAAGTAGTCCATGGGTGCGATCCTTTCGTCCGGCACCCACTCGTAGGTTCCTGTGTCGGGGTTCTTGAACTCCCCGCCGAACATCTCCGGCATGTTGTTGGGCATTATGGGGAAATCCCGCAGGAAGGTGAAGGTCATGGTCCCCCCTATCCAAAGCGCCGCCAGTTTGACCGAGCGCTTGGCCTGGGCCATGCCGCCCGAGGTTAGGGAATTGGCCATGTCCAGCAGTTTCACGGTGGCCTCGAAGCCGGGCATGGGCAGAGGGTCCTGGACCAACCATATACGCCGGAATACAATAAAGTACATGATTCCCAAAAGACCGCTGAGTATGGTTGCCATTAGAGTGGCGCCCAAAATGGCGATGGGCACCTCCGGGATCCCTGTCTTTGGGTTAATGAACTCTTCTCCCAGGCTTCCGCTGGCTGCAAGAAGATAAATGGCAGGAAATGTAAAAACGAAGCCCGTGCATATCATGGCCGCACCGTTGGATGCGGTTGACGTTATGTTGATCTCCGACGGAGACCATTTCATTGCCAGGCCGGCGAGATAAACGATGTACCAGGAGCCGGCGATTATCATGCCCACCTTCAGGCCGACGTACTGGTTGATCAATGCGAAAAGGGTTCCGATGCCAATGGCCACCCAGATCTTCCACGGCGTCCAGGTGGAGACATTGAAGCTCTCCTCCCTGTTCTTTTCGTCCAGGTATTGTTCCAAAAGACCGGTGTTGAAGTTGGCGAACATGGTATCGTCGAACCAGTTCAGCCTGCCTTTTTCCACCTCTTCTATACCTTTGGGCGTAGGCGGCTTCCGATAGGCAGACGACTTGACTTTTCCTCCCATTGTCAATCCAACCTCTATCCGTACATGGATGCCGGCGGCTCAAGGCCGTACTCCTCGATGATGCTCTCCACAAGGGTCGCGGCCTCTTCCTTGTTCATCCCGCCTTTGGTGACCAGCATCTCGATCACGCTGTCCTTGCCCATCTCCTTGAGCAGGGATACCAGTGCCTTGGTGAGTTCCTCGCTCTCCTCCCCGTCCTCCAGGCCCAGGATCTTCTTCAATCTCTCCGCACCGATGATGACCGAGAGAAGTGCGTCGTAGAACTCCTCCTTCCCCAAGGTGGCTAGGTCCAGGTCCGTTCGAATGACCAGCTCGTCGTTCCTTCCCCCCAGCACCAGCTTGACCAGCTTGAGCTCGTCGTTTGCTATAAGCATCTTCCGGTAGACCTTCAGCCTGTCTTCGGGCCCGTCTACCGCCGTTTCTATACCGGAAAAGACGGTGAGGCTGAGGAATGAATCCTCGAGGATCATTGATATGTTGTAAGGAATGTCCGAGTGGCCCAACAGTATCTGGTTGTTCTCTTTTTCTGTGACCTCCCAATCTATGTTCGTGAAGAAATCCGAGGATTCGAGGCCTTCTTCCAGCCATTTCTTTATCTTCTTACGCCACTCCGCTACGGACATGGATAAATTCACCTTTTTTCTCAGCGGCTTCCCCTAAACAATGTTACTATATTAAAATTTCGAGTTAGTGTGCGTTATCTACATGGTGATGCCGGGGCAAATAAATTTATATACGTTTGGAATTATCTCAATTAGCCCTTAAGTAAAAAAAGGAGAGTGAATCCCGATATGGGAAGTGTTAAGCCCGTCTACATCAAACGAGTCGCAATAGAGCTCATCGACAGGTTCCCCGACCAGTTCAACTCGGAGTTCGAACACAACAAGGTCAAGGTCCAGGAACTCACCGATGTCCCGACCCTTCATCTGAGGAACAAGATCGCAGGCTACATAACTCGTTATTACAAGAAGAGGGCTTCCTGAAGCTCTTCGTTTTTTTTAGATTTGTTTATTTTTCGTATACAATATCCAAGGCTTCCTCAAGCAGCCCCCTCACCGCCTCGTTCTCCGGTTTTTCCAAGACCACGAAATCGTTACCCTTTCGGTCAACTAAACCTATATCATACAAGAAATTGAGATATCTGGACACCAGGCCGGCGCTCACCCCTACGGACCTTGAGAGGGGTCTTACCTTCCCCCTGCCCTGCTCCATGAGGGCGTGAAGGATGAATATCCTTTCCGGGGTCCCCATCATGTAGGCCATTTCCGCGGGATACATGTACATGGATATTATGTTTATTATATATAAACGTTTTTATAGCTTGAACGTATAGTATTCCTTTTTTATGATCCCGGCGAACAAATGGTCATTTGACCGAATTATTCTACATTCAATGTTGCATTGTATTGAAAATAATTAAAAAAACGAAACATTGATATAATAAAACGTGTTTTAGTTTTGTTCATGGACGATCTTGACATGGAATTGATCCGCTGCCTGAACGAAAATGCAAGAAAGAGCCTCAGGGAGATAGCAAGGGAGCTGGACGTCTCCCTGTCCACCGTCTCCAACCGCATAAAGAAGATGGAGGAAGAGGAGACAATAAAAGGTTATATCCCGGTGGTGGACCAGGAGAAGCTCGGCTACGACCTTTTGGCGGTAATAACCCTAAGGATCTCCCACGGAAAGCTGATGGATGTCCAGAACAGGATCGCTGACAATCCCCGGGTTTTCGAGATATTCGACGTTACCGGGGACTGGGATTCCATAGTGATCGCAAGGTTCCGCAGCAGAGGGGAACTGAACGACTTTGTCAAGGAGTTGGTGGCCATGGATCACGTTGAACGAACAAACACCCACATGGCTTTGAACGTTGTGAAGCAAGAGAGGAAGGCCTTTGTATGAAGAGGTGAAATAATGGAAAAGGACACCGGTAAGGAAAGGATACTGGAAATCATAAAGCAGGAGAAGGTAAAGTATGTTCATATCCAGTTCATGGATATCATGGGGATATCCAAATCCATACTCATTCCCTCCTCCGAGATGGAGACCGTGCTGGATTCGGGGGTGCATTTCGACGGTTCAAGCATCGTCGGATACGCAACCATCGACGAGAGCGACATGAGGGCGGTGCCGGACATAGAAACCTTCAGGGTGCTGCCCTGGTCCTGCAACGAAAAGAAAACGGCCAGGGTCATCTGCGACGTCTACAAGAGCAGGAAGAAAAGGTTCGAAGGCGACCCAAGGTATATACTTCAAAAACAGGTGGATAGGGCCAAAAAGAAGGGTTGGATACCCTACATGGGTCCGGAGCTGGAGTTCTTCATGTTCAAACAGGACGAGAAGGGCAACCCCATGCCAATCCCATTTGATTCCGGCAGATACTTCGACTTCGAGTCCTTTGACAAGGCCGAGGAAGTCAAGAAGACAATGGTGGACAACATCCAGAGGCTTGGTTACAGGGTGGAGGCCACACATCACGAGGTGGCGGGAAGCCAGCATGAGATAGATCCCAGGTACATGGAGGCCCTGGACATGGCAGACGGTGTCGCAACCCTGAAGATGGCCATAAAGAGCATTGCCCAGATACACGACCTCTATGCCACCTTCATGCCCAAGCCCATCCACGGCATATGCGGGAGCGGAATGCATATCAACCAGAGCCTGATGACCCCCGAAGGAAGGAACTTATTCCACGATCTCGAGGGGGAGTGGGAGCTGAGCCAGGAGGCCCTGTACTATATAGGCGGGCTGCTTGAACATTCCCGGGAAATAACCGGAATACTGGCCTCCTCCGTCAATTCTTATAAAAGGTTGGTACCCGGGTACGAGGCCCCGGTCTATATCACCTGGGCCAACATGAACCGCTCCGTCCTGGTTCGTGTTCCGGCGGCAAGGGGCAAGGCCACCAGGGCGGAGTACCGCAGCCCCGACCCGGCGGGCAATCCTTATTTACAGTTCGCGGTAATGCTGGGTGCGGGGCTTGAAGGCATCGAAAAGAAGATAGACCCGGGGGAACCCCTGGAAAAGGTGGATGTGTTCAAGCTTACCCGCAAGGAACTGGAAGAAATGGACATCAAGGCGCTGCCCGAGGACATGGGGGCCTCCATGGAACACATGAGGAAGAGCCCCCTGGTCAAAAAGATATTGGGGGACCATATCTTCGAGCACTACATACACATCAAGACCAGGGAATGGGAAGACTACAGATCCCAGGTCACCAAGTGGGAGATAGACAACCTGTTCCCCATACTGTGAGGGATGAATATGTACGGACTGAACGCATTTGACGACATAGATATAAGGGAGCTTTCCGAAACCTATGATGAGAAGGATGTCTACGTATCGGTTTTCCTCCCCATACTGAAGAACGTGGGCAAGTACCAGAAAGGCTATCTGGAGCAGAGGCGGAAGGACATTCTAAAAGTGATCAAGAAGAGCGAACTGGAGAAGAATTTCCTCGATACCATGGATATGGTCTATAAGGAGATAAAGAACGGACCGGCCCGCGGCGAGCTGTCCAGGATAATCTTCGCCTCCGCCAAGGAGGATTACCTACGCTCCTACCGTTTGCCCCTGGAGATGAACGGGCTGGTGGTGTTGGACACCTCCCCTTACATCAAGCCGCTGGCTCTTCTGAGGGACGACTGGTACGATTACGGTGTGGTGTTCATAGATCATGAATGTGTTCGGATATATACCATATCCACGCAGATGGTTAAGGACAAGAAGAAATACTGCATAGACCTGATGAACAAGCATAAGAAAGGGGGCCAGAGCCAGATGAGGTTCCAGAGGCTCAGGGACGGTGCCATACACGCCTTCATGGTAAGGGTTGCGGAGGATATGAGAGAGGCGTTCAGGGACAAGGACGAATACTGGCGGGGTATAATTATTGCAGGCCCCGGGAACGCCAAGAAGGAGTTGATGGATAACCTGCCCCAGGATCTAAAAAAGGAGGTGATCAGCCTGGTGGACGCGGATATGGATTCAGGCGTCCACAGGGCCCTGGAGATCGGGGAGAGCAAATCGGAAGAGGACGAGGCCAGGAGGGGCTTGGCCCATACCGAGGCCCTGAAGGCGGCGGTCTACAAGGGCCAGGGTGGCTTGTACGGATTGGAGGAGGTCACCGCCGCTGCAAGGGACGGCCGTGTCTCGGTCCTTTTACTGGACAGGGCCGTGTCTGCCAAGGGTTGGATCTGCGAGAACTGCCAGGTGGTGGAGAAAGGAGACAACAAGGAGGGTAAGTGTCCTTATTGCGGCGGCCCCATATCAACTGTTGACGTGGTGGAGGAGATAATAGAGTTCGCTGAAAGGACCGGCGCGGAGATAGAGTTCGTCAGGGACAACCCTTTCCTGCAGAGCATAGGAGGGATAGGGGCGTTGTTGAGGTATTAGATATGATTCGGGGAAAGGAGTATTATGTTTATAGTTTGTTAACATTATTCGTTCTTTTTTGTACACCCTGTTTTTATTCTTTTTTCGCAGCGGGAGAGGACTTCAAAGTAAGGGTGGGGGTTGTAACGGATGGCCGGGGCGAGCCTTTGGAAGGTGCCAAGGTCACCCTGAGATACAACGGAACGCAGTATTGCGGCTATACAAATGAAATGGGCTATGCCGAGTTCGACATGGATCCCGGAGCAGCGGGCTTGGACATACCCGGGTGGGTGGAGAAGGAAGGCTACGAAACGATCCACTTCAATGCTGGCATAAAACCGGATGGCAATACCACCACCATAGCCCTTGAAATGGAGAAGAGGGGAGACGGGGGGAAAGAAGATGATTGGACAGGGGATTACACCCTGGAGCTTGCAGCCGTATTCTTTTTGATAGCGGTCTTAGCTTTGCTCTGGATATATTTTAAAAGGTGATCAACCCAGGAAATGCATTTCCCTGCCCCTCAGCCAGTCCAGGTCGCTCATGTAGAGGTCCCGGATATCGTTCAGGTCGTACAGGGCAAGGGCGAGCCTTTCCAGGCCCAGGCCCCAGGCCAATACCGGATATTCCACGCCGAAGGGGGCGGTGACTTCGGGCCTGAATATTCCGGCCCCTCCCAGCTCCATCCACGAGCCCTTGAACATCGCCTCCACCTCCAGGCTGGGCTCGGTGTACGGGAAATAGGCCGGTCTGACCCTTATATCGGGGAAACCTATCTTGTTGTAGAATTCCTTCAATATGCCTATGAGCAGGGAGAACGATGCGTTCTTTTCCATTATGATACCCTCGATCTGGTGGAACTCGGGTAAGTGGGTGGAGTCGATGGCCTCGTTCCTGAAGACCCTGTCCACGGAGAAGACCTTTACCGGAGGCTGCTTTCTCTCAGCGACCTTTCTGATGGTCTCAACAGTGGTGTGCGTTCTTAACAGTGCTTTTCTAGCTTTGGCCTCGTCCCATTGATACTCCCATCCCTTGGACCCGGTATCCCCTCCGTTCTCGTGCACCGCCTTGATCTTTGGCAGGTATTCTCTTTCCGGCTCTATTTCCCCCGGGTTTTCCACGTATAACGTGTCTTGGAGGTCCCTTGCCGGGTGGTCCTGGGGAATGAACAGCACGTCCATGTTCCAGAAGGCGCTTCTTACGTATTTGCCCCCGATCTCCTCGAAGCCCATGGACAAGAAAACCTCCTTTATCTGGTCCGTGAGATCGCTCAGGGGATGGGTTCTCGCCGCCAGGGTCCTGGGGGCAAAGGTGTTGATATCGTAGGGCCTCATTCCCTTTTTCCAATCCCCGCTCTGGATTATCCGGGGGGTCAATTGGCCGGTCTCTTCCTCTATATCTTCTATGCCCCCGCCGATTTTTTCCCCCTTATCGGTAAGGGAGATTATCCGCTGGGTCCGTTCCCTTGTCTTGATCACCTTGGACCTACCCTTGAGGTTCTCAAGCACTTCCCTGTCCATTTCCCCAATCGGGACCTCTTTTTTCTCTTCAAGATAGCTTAGGGCTTTTTCTCTGGCCCGGATGCCTTTCTTTGCCCTTCCCTCGTCCTCGAGCTCCAGGTTTCCCTTGATCACCTTAAGGCCCAGGGGTCTCAGGTTTGCCATGGCGATGTTCATGCTGCCTTTGGCCATGGATCCATTGGAAATGATGTCCTTTATCCCGGTCTCTCCCCCCTCTATAAGGGAGGCAAGTTCCTTTTCGGGAAGCCCGTCCCTGGCGTATTTCTTTCCCTCCTTGTCCAAAGTAACGTATGTCTCGATGTCTTCCCTGAGTTTTACCAGGCCCTTTGTCTTTAGCCAGGACGCTGAGTTCATCACCTCTGTCCTGCCCTTCCACTCATGCCCTACGTTGGTGTTCAGGACATGCCTGGGCGTGCACTGTTCCTCGCCTTTTTCCTTGAGTTCCAGCAGGGCCTTTAAAAGCGCCTTTTCGGATGCGGACAGGGTCTCTTTGTCTTTTACCAAGGACATGCCTCCTTTTTCCTGGTCCAAAATGGAGGGGTAGTTAATAATGCTAACGGATTTGTTTTTAATTTATAAACAATTAGAAAAATAATAAATACAATCCGTTGTATAACTTGAGCCGTGATAGGATGAGAGCTTTGGTTTTGTACGACAACCAGGCAGTAAAGTCCGGTTTGGAAACGGGTTGGGGCTTTTCATGCTACGTAGAGGCCCAGGGTCATAGGATACTGTTCGACACGGGATGGAACTTCGACATATTGGAGGCGAACATGGATAAATTGGGTGTGGACCCGGGTTCATTAGACATCCTCTTCATCTCTCACGGACACTGGGACCATGCAGGCGGGATCCCCTCCGTTTTAAAACGACATCCGGACCTAACGGTATACGTGCCCTCCTCCATATCAAGACACATGAAGGCGGAGATGGGAAAAAGCGCCCCAACGGTGGGCATTGCCCATAATCCCATGGAGATGTACCCCGGGATAATATCCACAGGTGAGATCGGGAACAGCAGGGAGCACGCCCTGATAGTGAAGGTCTACGAAGGGTGTGTGCTTTTCACGGGCTGTTCACACTACGGGGTGGCGAACGCGGTGAAGATCGCAAGGAGATACGGGAAGGTGAAGGCCTTGGTAGGAGGGTACCACGATTCCAAGGAATTCGATGCCTTGGAGGGGATAACCATGCTAATGGCCTGCCACTGCACCGTGTACAAGGAGGAGATAAGAAAGAGATTCCCCGAGGCTTACAGGGAATGCGGGGTGGGGACCGAGATTAACGTTGACGAATAATGAACATTTTTTCACAATTTTCTAGGATAGTAAATAAGAAATATGCGATATGATTATTCCTTACCATGGAAAGGCCGGACCATTGGTTAGAGGAGAAGATATACTTCAACGCCAAAATGGACAGAGCCCTGAAGATTACCATACCCTTTGTTCTGGCCGGCTTGTACGCCGTTTTTCTTTTCCTGGTGCTTACCTGGGACGACATGCTGAAGCTCTTGACCTTTATGACGGCTTACCTGATACCTCCCGCTGGTAAGGAGAGCGTGATCCCCCTGGGGATAGCTGCCGGTCTCCCCTGGTGGCTTGTAGCCACGTCAATGGCGTTCATGGATTTCGACGCCGGCCTTTTCATGGCCTGGAACTTCGACATTGCGTTGAAGGTTCCTTTGCTGGGAAAGTGGATCGAGAAGTTCATGAAAGGGGGCAGAAGATTCTTTGAGCAGAGGCCTTACATAGAGAAACTGTCCTTTGTGGGTATCATGCTGTTCGTTATGTTCCCCCTTCAAGGAAGCGGGGGTATAGGCGGATCAATTGTGGGCCGGATGCTGGGAATGACAAAACAGAAGGTGCTGGCAGCCATTACCCTCGGAGCCTTCATTGGCACCTTTGCCATAGCCCTGGGTGCGAGCTATGTAAAGGTTATGTTCCAGCAGGATTTCATCAAAGGCCTTTCCGCCGCGGCGGTATTCATTTTCATCCTGGCCCTGGTATACATATACCACTGGAACAAGAAGAGGCAGGCTAAAAAGAACGGGAAGAAAGATGAGGAATGAGGAGTTCTTTTTGAAGGTAGCCAAGGCGATCGTACCCTTTCTTGTCGCCGTAGTCTACGTGTTCATTCTGTATATGGCGCTTCCCTACGATCAGCTGGTTACCATGCTGGCCGCCATGGGAGGTTATCTGTTCCCGCCTCTCGGCAAGGAGAGCATGATCCCGTTCGCCATAGCTAATTACGTGCCGTGGCCTGTGGTCGTGGTTTCAATAGCCATGGTGGACGTGATACTGGCATTGCTCGTGATGTGGAACTACGATCACGTGCTGAGGATCCCCTTCATAGGTCCCAAGCTGGAAGCCCTTGCCGAGAGAGGGAGGGGGGTCATAGTGAAAAAAGATTGGCTGAAGAAATTGTCCTATGCCGGCATAGCGCTCTTCGTGATGGTGCCCTTCGAAGGCTCCGGAGGGCTTACCGCCTCCATCATAGGTCGGATGCTCGGCATGGAGAAAAGGAGGGTGTTTCTCTCGGTATGTGCCGGTGCGCTGGTAGGGGTGTTCTTGATCGCCAGATTTTCCGCCTACATAGTGGAGGCGTTCGATGAGAACGTAAGGATAATCGGCGGGATGATCGCAGGGGTCGTAGTTTTGTCCGTGATAGTCACGTTATGGAGGGGGAAAAAGAAATCAGAGCCCGAACAATGAGAGGATGTGAGGGGCAACGTCGTTCACCGTTTCCACCGTTGCTTTATTATCATCCGTGGCCATGAAAATACCGTTGGGCGCGTGGGTCCCGGTCTCCCTGGACGGATAGATGATATCCCTGCCCTCCTGGGCCACTCCCTTGATATCCTCGTGGCTGTAGCCCTTGCCGATTATCCTGAAGTTGTCGAACTGGGCCATCAGGTCGGGCAGCCTTTTTCGGTAAGGGCCTGAGCCAACATCCTCAGGCCTGTGCACCTTGTCCAGTATCGGCGTGCCTTTTTCGGGATGCCGGATGTTCGTAGGTCCTTGACTATAAACCCCTGGGTTTTTCCCTCATCTTTTATCCCCTCTCGGTTCAGGCTCACCGGGGAGAGATAGCCCAGGCTGTAGGCCTTGGTCTTATTCCAATCGATGTCCTCCCACCCCTGCTGTTTCTTGAAAAGGGAGAACGGATACTTGAGGTATCCCCTCCTGCCTAGGAACCTGTTCATGTCCACATAGTAATGGAGTGGTCCGAAGCCGTGGTCCGAAACAATGACCACCGGGGCGTCCGGGGCCTTGAGCATTATTTTTCCCAGGTAGGCGTCGATGTTCTTGTATACCTTAAGGATAGGGTCCTCTTTTGCGGGTTCGTGTCTCGGATGCCTCTTATCTATCTGGTGCCAGAACATGTGCTGGACATGGTCAAGTCCCATGAAAGCCAGGGCGAGGAAGTCCCAATCCATGTCGTCCATTGACCTTAGGGCGATGTCTCCCTTACTGGAGTCCACTTCGATGATGTCCCGGACGAATTTTTTCCCGTCCCCGGTAAAGGGTTCTCTAATGAAGATGCGGTATTCCTTGCAATAGGACATTATCTTTTCTTTCTTGCTTTTAGGGTGTACGAAATCGGATCCCGTGTCCGGGGTCAGAAAGCCGGAGACCATTAATCCGTTGATCTTCTCAGGCGGATAGGTGATGGGGTAGTTGATAATTATGCATTTG
The DNA here is from genome assembly GCA_964624865.1 of uncultured archaeon. Taxonomy (GTDB): domain Archaea; phylum Thermoplasmatota; class Penumbrarchaeia; order CAZUZU01; family CAZUZU01; genus CAZUZU01. The sequence goes on along the minus strand of CAZUZU010000004.1, from coordinate 3,769 downwards.
TAGCCCTTCTCGGATAGGGTGTTCCATATTGCCGACCTCTTTCTCAAAGTGCGGTTCACCAGGCCCACCTCATGCCCGGGTTTCATGTACACGAAGTCCACCACCCCGTGCTCCGTTGGATCGGTGCCGGTGGCTATGGAGGTCCATGCCGCAGGGGTTATGGGCATGGGGGAAAGCATGGTCCTGGCATGCCCTTTGTTGATAATCCGTTTGATGTTGGGCAGATGCTCAAGGTATCTCCTGGTCACGGGAAGGGAGGCGCCGTCTATACCGATTAGAATTACCCTATTCTTCCGAGACATCGGATTCCCCCTCGTGGATAAGGAAAAGCTCCCTGTTGTGGAACAGGTATATGAGGCCGATGAAGGGCAGGACCACCGAGGTTGCCGATGCAAAGATAAGAAGGGGGTTGGTGAACAGGAAGAAGCCGAAGGATTCCTGAAGTCCGAGAAGGGTGAGCAGGAGTGAGAAGGGAAGGGTAAGGAACGAGGATATGGCCAGGGCGTAGCCCTTGAACCTCCTGGCGTATGCCAAGGCACCGAGGTTCACCAACAGGAACACGATAATTATCACCATCATACTGTAGGGATAGAGCAGCAGGTTGTTCTCGCCGCGGTATACCATCTCCATGTCCTTGGATGGCATAATGACCTGGATGTGATTGTAGCCCGGAAGAAATATCTGGCTGTACTCCACGTCATTTGCGGAGGCGTTGGGGGATTCTATGTAAAGCGTGTGGGCGCCGCTGGGTGCGTCTTCTATCCTGAAATTCCCTCCCCCGTCGGACACGTAGCGTTGATCGTTCCAATCGGTTCTTATCACCGCGCCCTCCACGGGCAGCTCGTTCTCGTCCCTGATCATACCCTCGATGGTGGATTCCCTTCCCAGGGTGTTGGTGTTTGCCGCATAGAGCATCATTGCCATGAAGGAGATGTTGACTGCTATGGTTATTAACAGCAGCACGGACACGATCCGGGATATCTTCCGGTACCACCCGGTCTTGGAAGAGTTCATTATCTTGTAGGACCATCTAATGAACCTGGGGTAGTCCATGGGGTTCATCTCCCAGGAATACCGGTCCTCGGGCGTGCCGGGGGGCCGATAGGGCTGGGGGGTGTAGGGTTGATAAGGATGATAGGGTTGATAGTCGGGTTGATAGGGAGGCCTGCCGTAAGGCTGACCCGTCCTGGGATCGCGCCCTGCACTCATAACTTTAACCAAATAATCCATGCATATAAAATTATTGTCTAATGTTTTTGATCACTCCGTGCCAAGGCAATGTTTTGTAGCAATAGCCAATACGTTTTTATATTGAACGTTTATTAAGTGGTCTTACACCACATGGCCGCGGTAGTGTAGTCTGGTTAGCATTAGGGACTGTGGATCCCTTAGCCCGGGTTCAAATCTCGGCCGCGGCCCTTATTCTCTGATTTATCATTGGACGGGCCACGGCCTGCGACCAACTCACTATGCTCGTTGGTCTTACTCGCGTGTTATATCATTGGTTTAGGTACGCGCTTAAGCACGCTCGTCTTGGCCGCGGCCCTTATTCTCTGATTTATCATTGGACGGGCCACGGCCTGCGACCCAAGGCGGTTTGTTATTGGTTTGGTCTCTCCTTTGGTCTTAGCCGAAAATGATGAGGATAATATCAACGATATGAATTTTTGGCCTAAACCATGTAGTGGTTGTAGTCGCGTGTTATATTATTGGTTTGGTACGCGCTTAAGCACGCTCGTCTCGACCGCGGCCTTCCATGTTTTAGAGTACTTCTGATATGTCCAGATGCAACTCTCCATGGGTTCGCAGAGGCCAAAACAAAAAGGGTTTATAGTTATTGTTCTATTGTTGTACCAATGACGGGGATGGAGAAAGGTAATAAGATAGATTACATAGGGATATATTTGACAGGTATCAAACCATGTCGATGTTTGCATATGGCCTTGTTGTTCTCGTCCTATGACATAATCATAATATACCTGCCGCCTTATGTGTTTTGATGAACCTTGGATCGACATCCTTCAATGAAGGCGAGGCACTGGCCCTAAGCCCATTCAACAACCCTTGTCAAGAACTCGTCCCCAAACTCTTGTTTAGTCGCCCCTTTGTACGGAATTGCCCATATAGTCATGTATGATCTCGAGAGGGTTGTTAAGTAGGAGGAACAAAGGGTTTGGGATCAATAGTATGTTTCCTTTCCTCTCAAAAATTTCTCTCGTCAGAACTATACCAAATGGGGATTTATATCTTTTAACAAATGAATTGACGACCTTCAGTGTCCGGTTCCCCACGTCACTCGTATATTTTATCTCTATCGGAATCGGTTTGCGTCCGTACCTTTGAACCATGTCAATCTCATTATTGTTCCGCCTGTAGAAAAATTCATTTTTTCCATGTACCAACAAATAATTTTCCACATACCTTCCCAACAGGTCGGGCGGGACATCGTCCTCTATGAACGCCATTGCTATGGATGGATGGGCCAAATAAGCCTTTTTAAGTTTCCTGGCCGAGGCAATAAAACTCCCGGAATAGTTATATGCCGTGTGGATCAAAAAGCTGTCCTCAAGGTATGCAAAATATTTGGACATGGTCTGTCTTGAGATGTTAAATGAACTGGCAAGTCGGTCAAAGTTTATCAACATTCCGGGGTTCAGCGAGATCGCACGTACGATCTCCCTCAACATTGCAGGGTTCTCTATCGTGTATCTGTTCGGTATGTCTTTTAACAAAACATTGTCGATTATGCTCGAGTTCATGTAGTATTTCAATGTGTTCGGCCTCATATCGATAGTCTCGATAAGCCCGCCTCTTAACACGGCGTCCTTGAAGGTTTGAAGATACACTCTTTCGTGGATGCGATATCTCTTATAGATATCTTCGAGGTCGTTCCCTTCCAATCTTCCCTGATCATTTGAAAACGAGAGATATTCCCGGAATTCAAGCGGAGCAAGCCTTATCTTAAGAATCCTTCCTGCGAGCGATTCGCCGCCTTTTTGGGCGATCTCCAAAGAGGCGCTGCCTGAGATCACGAACTTGTTATCGGGATTCGAATCGTACAGGATCTTAATCTTGTTCGTCCAATCGTTCAGCTTCTGTATCTCGTCCAGAAAAACGTATGTTCTCCCCTCGCCAGCTCCCGGAACGGTGTCGAAATAGGTGTTGATCAGCTCCTTCAACCCCTCGAAGGCTATATCGAAGCTGAAATAGAATATGTTCCTGGCTGGCACGCCGGAACTGATAAGATGGTGGATGAGCTGATACATCAGGGTGGACTTTCCCGTTCTCCTCAATCCCACCAATGAGACGATTTGCCTCGTTTCCATAAGTTCTACAAGTTCGTCATATATCTCCCGACTGGACTTCTTCCTCAGTTTTAAGGGCACATCGCCAATGTCCCACCAGGGGTTCATGTCGACCAGGTCTTTAACATCCATGAATGCATATATACGCTCGAGCATATATTAAATTTATGTTAACTGCAACTAACGAACTTTCATGATTTATGTTAATCATAGTTAACGTATTTGCAGTAAATACCACGTTTCGACCAAAACCAGGGCGCGAACCAACCTCCTTCCGAAGAGGAGAACCTGAAATCAATAGGTAAGTACATGGAGTACACCCTGAGCGACCCCGGGGCAGAGCTGAAATGGGCTAATATATCAATCCACTACGACGAGGGGGAGCCGGACGGCATGAGCGAGGAGGACATGAGGATGTACTGGTGGGATGCCGAGAATAATACCTGGGTCCAATGCGACGTCAC
>CAZUZU010000003.1:34515-36657 GCA_964624865.1 uncultured archaeon | reverse complement strand
GTTAGACCCCAGGAAAAATTGACCTATAGCTCTACCACTTCTTATAAAGTCGGGTCTATGACCTTAAGGGTACCCTCGTAGCTAATGTCGAACATCTTTTCCGGATCAACATCTCTTTGATATTGAAGCGGAAGATCAAATTTCTCAATGTCAAAGGTCAGACATACGTATTTCAATCACGTCCTCTCCGTATCTTTATCAGATCAATAAACATTCTGAACGAATATATCGTTTTGAAGGAACTTCCTTTAAGATATTTGCTTGGCACATATATTTCACTGATTTCGATATTATTGTCTTTTATCTTTTTGAGCAGTTCAACGTCGAAAGCAAAGTTCTTGCATATAAAATCATATCCGATTTTTTGTATCACAACCCGTGAAAAGAACTTTGCGCCAGCCTGGGTATCTTTAAAATCCAATCCGAGTATTGTCTTGACAAAAAAATTCCACATCCTGCTAAAAATCTTTCTGGTGAACGGCTCATTCACTTCGGAAAAACTTTTACCCTTCCATTTGGACGCGATCACACAATCATGTGAATCAAGCATTTCAATCAATCTCATTATTCCAGATATATCAAATGCATCGTCGGCATCAACGAATCCTACTTTGCTACCCTTACCTAATCTCATACCTTCGATGATAGCACCGCCCTTCCCCATTACTTTCTTGTAGTTTCTATACCTTACCAACTTCGGATATCTATTCTTCAGGCCCCGAACGATATCCAGTGTTTCATCCGTACAGTTATTTATTATTATCAATATTTCAAATGTATCATATCTTTTCTTTAGATTGTTTATATAATTAACAACCGTTCCTTCTATCCTGGTTTCCTCATTATAAGCTGGAATTATCAACGAAAGCTCCATTCTATCCCTTTTTCCTCAACACGATGTTCTCCATGACCAGCACATCCATGCCGGAGGTGAAGTATGTTTGCAGAGCGTCTTCCGGAGAGTTCACAATCGGGTCACCTCTTTTATTGAAAGAGGTATTCAAGAGCATGGGAACGCCGGTTTTATCATAGAACCCCTGGATAAGGTCATAATAAACCGGCTCGATCTCCCTCCGCAAAGTTTGAGGCCTGGTGGTTCCGTCCACGTGGACTACGGCACCACACATTTCTTTCTTTTCAGGTCTGACCTCAAAGGTGAATGACATAAAAGGGGAATAGAAGGTGTCGACCAGCCAGTCCTCGGCATGCTCGTTAAGGATGGTGGGGGCAAACGGTCTCCAGGGCTGTCTTTTCTTCACCCTGTTGTTCACGATATCAGCCATCTTCTTTTCACGGGGATCGGCCAAGATACTCCTATGACCCAGAGCCCTGGGCCCCCACTCCGCCCGACCTTGGAACCAACCCACGACCTTGCCGTCTAAAATGTCTTTCATAACATCATCCACCACCGACGCCGAGCCCCCGTATTCCTCGTAGGAAAGTTTCCATTGATGCAAAACATTTTTTATCTCATGGCTGGAAAAGGAAGGGCCCCAGTAGCTGTGCTCCATAGGTTCTGGCATATTTCCTCCATGCCTTACATGGGCTACAAACGCGGCACCCAGCGCAGTTCCCGCATCCCCCGGATTGGGGGTCACGTATATCTTCTCAATGTTATCTCTTCTCCCAATCTTTCCGTTTAGCACGGAATTAAGAGCAACGCCGCCAGCCAAACACAGATTGGGCGTTCCTGTCTTTTCCAATGCATTATCCAGAATCTCCATGGCCTTTTTTTCCAGCACGTGTTGGGTCTCGGCGGCGATGTCCGCAAACCTTTGAGGGATTGGAAAATCAATGGGTTTTTTCGGTCTGGGGCCGAGCCTATTAATAAGTTTGGGGGAATGGGCCACGTAAATACCATTCCGTAAATACGATTCTTTAGAGGGCAGCATGATAGAACGACAATCCAAACCCTTTTTCCTTAGCAAATGTGAAAAATATTTTCCATCGTAGTTTCCATAGGATGCTAGGCCCATTGTCATCCCGGGTTCGAGATTAATGTAGGAGGAGATCGCATTGTAGAACCCTCCAAGATTCATCTTCTTCCCTTGAAATTCCTCAATGATTTCGAGATTCAATGCCTCACCTTTTGCATTGAGGGCCGCAAGAGCGTCGCCGCCGCCGTCCCAGGTAACCACAGCG
>CAZUZU010000003.1:15894-34505 GCA_964624865.1 uncultured archaeon | reverse complement strand
TCGTTGAAGCCCGAGAAATAGTAGGTGGATGCTGCATGAGCAAGATGATGATGCACGAACTCCAGATCATCAAGGATGGATTCGGCACCGGATTCCCTTGCGATATCTGCCAATCTTTGATACGGGGTCTTTACATTCGTTCTTATTTCAACCCGGTCCATGGTGGTGTGTCGTAATCCCATATCCATGATACTAATTAGGAGTCGATACGCCTTGTTCGGCCCCCTGTAATTTAATATCTTATCTTTATCCCAGTTATGGCCCCATTTCTTTGCCACGAATATCGGGTCGGAGTACCAAGCGACTTTATCTATATCCTCCGGGCCTATACCGGTCTGTTCCAAACAAAAACCTATCGAACTGAACGGGAACTTGCCATCCGCATATTTCTCCCTGATGAATCGCTCCTCCTCCCCGAGAGCAACGATCTTCCCGTCCTTCAACAGGGCGGCGGATGGATTGTGGCCCGCATTGGCCGGACCCAGGGCATTGATTCCCAGAATATACATAGTATGACCATCATGATTGCCTTTCTATATAAAATTACCCAAAAATTTTCACTGGATGAACCTACAACATAATACGTCATATGTCGTTCTTGCAAGCGCCATTTGTCGAAAAATAAGTGCGCAAAGTAAATATACCCTTACGTGTATAGACCTGACTGGTGATGCCAAGTGAGTGGGATTAATGATATGAAAAAGCCATTCAAAAGAAACAAACAAGGAATAGAAGGGCTGCCTCTCAAGCTCCTCATCGTGGTCATTATCACGGTGGTTGCTCTTGGGATAATAATGGTATGGCTGGGCCAGATAGGTGGGCCCAAGACCATAAAGCTGGATACGACTCCGTCAGTAATACCAATCCCCAGCAACAACCTTGACGACGATGTGAACAGAACGGTGACCTTAACCATCACTGCCAGGGACAGCAATAACAATAGGTTAAAGGGTGTTACAGTTACGGTAACCAGTGCCGGAGCAACCTTGAACCCACAGGTCTTAAGCAACGAAACGGACGACCAAGGGGAAGTCAGGTTCCAAGACGTGGATGTCGGCCTCCTTGGCGGTCAGGCCACGGGAGAACTGAAGGTTAAAGGCGTAAAATCCGGTTACCAGAAGGGTGGCGAGGACGAGATAACCATCATAGTCAGAAGAGAATAGCCCTTTCTTTTTTTTTTATATTCTTCTTTTATTTTTTCTAGAATTTGATGTATGGTTTGAGGGTCTTCTTTACCTTGTTGAGAATGATCCTGACATCCTTTCCAAGCTTGATCCTGTCCTTTTCACCTGGACGGAGAACACTGCCAAAGCGCTCTTTGCGAGAGTTCTTTTTTCCCTTTAAGGCCTCCAAGATGACCATGGCCAGGAGACCGTTCTTCTTGTGGTAGCCGCCCTCGATTATTATTGAGAATTTTCCTTTATATTCCGAGGATATCGAGCTTACGATGGTATGGTATCCTTCAGTGGTTAAATTCAATTTCGTCGTGGGCTCGTTCCAGTAGGCATCGAATCCATTCACTCCGATAACGAAATCGGGTTGATACGACCTTAACAAAGGCATTACGATCTCTTCCACAACAAGCTTATACTCGTTGTCCCCGGAATGCACTGGCATGGGGATGTTGATATTATAACCCTTGCCCTTCCCCTCCCCAACCTCCCTGATAAACCCCAAATGGGGATAGATATTGGCGGGATCCTGGTGAACGGATACTAACATCACATGAGGGTCGTCATAGAAAATATCCTGGGTGCCATTGGCGGCATGGGCATCCCAGTCCACTATAGCCACCTTTTTCATTCCCGTCTCCCTTATGAGGTGCCTTGCCGCTATCGCAGAGTTGTTAAAGATGCAAAAGCCTCCGAACTTATCCTCGCTGGCATGGTGTCCCGGCGGCCTGATCAGGGCAAGGGAATAAGTGTATCCTTCCTTTACAACAAGGTCCACTGCTTTTATGGTCCCCCCAACGGCGTAAGAGGCAACTTCGAAGGTCTCGGGGGTAAAGAATATGTCGGGCCCCATTACCCCGCCGCCGGTCTCGCAGTACCGTTTTATCCGCTTTACATAGCTTTTCGTATGGCACATCTCCAGCTGATGTGGGGAGGCGGGCTCGAAATCGGTAAACAATTCACAATCCTTTTGGAAGACTTTCTCCCTGTCCTTTAAATGCTTATAAACGGATTCTATTCGATTGGGGGATTCAAGGCTTCCGCTTTCCTTATGATAATGCAGGGAATGGCCCTTGTAATAGACCAAGGCAATTGGTACCAGTGCATCTTTACCATTGGATTTGGTCGGCTTACCCCCCTCCTGTCCAGAGCTTTCTTTGGCAGGTAATCCGTCATTGGCGCGACCTGGGGCCGTTTCGAGTTTCATTTCCTCGGTAAGGCTGGAGTAAAACTCCAGCTGTCTCTCCAGCTCTGAGGTGATATCCTCGGCTTGTTTTACAGTGTCCACCCTTACCTTGAATATGGAAGACATGGAAGGTACCGCCCTTGGTATGCCCTTTTCCTTCAACGTGCCTTCTTTCCGATAGACGGTGAGGATGAAGTGATCCTGTTTTCGGCTCATGTCAATGGGTGGATTTTTTACATTTTTAGGCCTTTTGAAACCCATATATTCAAAGAAACTTTCTGCCCGCTCGTCTATTGGTTTGGTGATAATGTGTCCGGGGACGATGGCCATAGACAGGTAAACAAGATTGGCACCGATCTTTTTTCTCTTCATCTCGTCTGTGAGCTCGATGGACCTGAGGGTATAAACGGGTTGACCGTCCTTGGCCATTCCCTCCTTCCATTCTTCAATATATACAAAACCCACTATTTCCCTTCCAGATACCGCAACGATCAGAACAGGCTTTGGAAACCTCCTTAGCCACATCTTAAAGAACGTTCTGTAATCCGTTACACCGAACTTTCTAAAGAATCTCAGGTCTTTAATCTTAAAGTAATCCACTTCCGCCGGGTCCTCTAATTGTATGTATATGATTTTGGCAATCTTATAGATCAATCTCAATATGGGCACCTCTAATAGGGCTATCGAGCCCCGCGGATTGGGAAATGGACATGCCGCAAACAGGAATAACGCTACTTGTATGCTTCTTCTTCCCTATATATCATCCACATACACGCGTTGTTCCGCTGCAGCATGTTCAACTTGGTCATCGAGATCCCGGCCTTCTCAAGCACAAGGGGGAGCCATTCGTCAGGAACCCTGGAATGGGTACCGTCGTCCAATGCATTGGATATCTGGGCGCATCTAATGGATTTACTACCCACCTTGATCCTTTGGGCAGCAAATGTCCTATAGGTCTCATGTATCACACAGCATGTGTTCAGGACGCCGGGATGTACTGTAGCATTGAAATAATCCGCAACATTATAATGCTGAGGTGACAGTTTCCCGATCCTCTTGGCGTATTCCTTCAATCCCTTTTCAAAGGGGCATGGTTCGGTCACGGCACAGTTCTTGGTCTCCATGTTCACTTCTTCGAAGGCCGAAAGTATGGACTGGGATTTCGAGAAAGCATTCAGGAAATCGTCCCAGCTATCGTATTCTTCTTCCGGCATGCTCTTGGCCAAGGAAGAAGCCAATGATATCAGGTAGGACGCCATGCCTCCCTCTCCCTGTTTGTCCGCTATATCCTCGAGAAATAGGAATGCGGCAACGTCCACAAAAGGATTGCTGTCCTTTGCCAGGGCCTCGTGTGTGCTTCTCATTCTTTCACCTCCTTGCCTTTAAGTCGTGCTCCCTTTAATATCAGGGCAAAAACGCACGCATAGTTCCTTAAAAGGCTTCTAATGTATTCAACATCTATTCCAATACGGTTGAGGGCCTCCTCGTTTATCTTTGTGTCACCCAAGAAGCCTCGAGCTGCCAATTGATAGCATTCGAGGGTAGCGTCACCGACGGTCAGGTTCTTTGCTATCTCCTCACGGAACTTCTGGTGAATAACGCAGAAGTTGCAGACAGCGGTGTTGCTCACCGTCTCGTTGTATTCATATGCCACTTCGTCGTCCGCCTTTGGCATCTCGCCCAGGGAATCCATTATACGCTGTATGGTGGCCTCGAAAACGCAGTCGTTGATAGCATACACGTATCCCACAACGTCCCCGTCCTCGTCCGTGATGGCCAGATCGGTAAGGCCAATAACCTTACCCTCGATGGAATAGGCGGTACGCCCCTCCCTCAAGGCAACGTTAAATGACGGCCATCCGATATAGGCCTCTTTCCCCATTCTGGCAGCTAGGTTTTCACCCACTCTCAACCAATACTGGATCACTCCTTCTATACCCGCTTTCTCACTCATATCCTTGATGAGCGATATAAGGGCAATGTCTAACATCTCCTTTACACCTCCTTTTTTTTGGTTTTACTATAATACGTACCTCTTCCTTTCTTCTTCATTTCAACATTTTCGTTCTCTAACAACTTAGCAATGGTATCGTCGAATTCGTCCCGTATCGCCGCGCTCTCAACGCCAGCCGTCTTAAGGGCTTTTTGCAGCTTTGTCTTGCTAATCCATTCTTCATCTTCCAGAGCAGCCAATATTTCTTCATAAAATTCAATCTCCGTTCCCTCCTCTTCCTTTTCATCCTCAATATCCTTATCCCCCACAACCGAAAAGTAACTGCCCCTTCCCCTTTTCTCCACCTCTATCCTCTCCTCCCCCTCTAATTCGCTTACTGCATTATCGAACGCTTGTTTTATGGTTTCGGCCTCCATGTCCTCTTTTTTCAGTGCTTTTTTCAGTTTGGTGGTGCTCATCTCCCCTTCCTTTTCCAACATATCTAAGACAGCGGCCTTCAATTCATCCAATCCGGGCCCCCTCTCTTCCTCCTGGCCTGTTTCCGGGCCGAGCTCCAGCACTCCTTCCATGGATTCGGTCTCAAGTACCCCTTCCTCCGGCTCCATATGCTCGCTTTCATCATCCCCTTCGTCAGTCAGCTCAATGACCCCTGCACCAAAGTCTCCCTCCTCCGCTGTTTCCGCCTCGGGTTCCGCCGGGGCCTCTGTATCTTCTCTGACTTCTCCCGCGTCTTCGGCACCCTCTCCAAGTTCCTCCTCCGCTGTTTCCGCCTCCCCATAACCCATCTGTTGAAGCGTGGTCTCGAGCCTCTCTATCCTCGAGGACATGGACGAGTTCCTGCTGTGCTGGTTCTCCTTGATCTCCTGGAGCTCATTGCTCAGCATGGTCATGGCCTTCCCCGTCTCCTCGAACTGATCCATGAGCTGCGATATCTTGTCACCCAGGACATTAATCTCCTTGGATGTGTCCCGCATTTGATAGGATAACCGGGTAGCCCTCTCGATGGCGTATTCCTGGCTTTTCATTCGGATGATATTGTTAAAATCCTTTAGCTTGAACGCTGGAACGTATTCAATCAGTTTGCCTACGATCTCTTTATATGTCATGTGGATCAGTTTCACAGTTAGATAACCCGATTCAATTGCGTTTACCAGATCCTTGGCAATTATCTTCTTTCCATCGAACCGAAACAACTCGCTGCCCGTGGTCCTGATCCTAACCTCTTCCAGAACGTTGTTGATGGCGTCCTCTGCGCCCCTGGCACCCAGATTTACAATTATGTTATGAACTATCTCGTTCAGTGTAACCTCGTATACGCTCTTGAGAATAGGAGGAGGGATCTTTGACAGGTCGAAATAGGCCTCCGTTTCAATGAACTCCCTCAGGTTGCGTTTGAGATGGCTAATATCGGACTCGATGTTCTCCAATCTCTTACCGATCTGCGAATCCAATACCTCCTCGGTTACGTAATCATCGAGTTTCGACATTATGTCTTGATTATCTTCCCTGACCGTTGCAACGACCGCTGTAACGCCCTCCACCCTTTCCTGAATGGATGAGATGCTGTTCTCATAATACTCCAGGCGGGACTCCACCTCGTTAAGAGGAACAACTTGCTCACTCCCCTGGGAAGGTTCCTCCACCTCCTCCATTCCCTCCTCTTCCCCCGGTCCCTCGCTTTCCTCAACCTTTACTTCGGGCTGTTTTTCCTTCTTGGCAACCTCCCTGCTTTCCTCCCCTTCTTTTTTTTCCCGGCGTTCTTGAGCCTCCGTATCTTCTTCCAAATCTTGTTCTCTAGAGGTTTTTTGCCTCATTTCATGAAGAAGTTCCTCCCTTTGACTCTCGATTTCCCTTTTCACCAGCCCCAATCCGTCCTTGATGGCTGTGGATATCGCATCCTTTACCCCATCTACCTGACCTCCCTCCGTTTTTTTCTTAATTTCTCCCTTGGCCTCCAACTTATCTTCTTCCCCCTCCTCTTCCTCCTCCGGTCTTTCAGGACATTTTCGGATGTGGGCGGCCAGACCTCTCTTTGAACGGAACTCCCTCTGGCAGTAGGGGCATATCTTTTTGCCAGGTCCGGCCTCGGGTTGTTTGTTCGACATTGTCTCTCACTCTTATACAAAGGTCTTAAGCTTGTTCTCGATTTCAGGGAGCCAGGTCCTAAGGCATTCCTCCGCGATTATATCTCCCTGTCTTTGTGCAACATGTTCTTTTATCACTCTTTCTACGAATATCATCCACAACTGCCGGTTCATGGAGGCGGGTTGGACCCCCATCTCGTTCATGGTAAGGGTAACTATGGATTCCACGTCCCCTTTGCCCACAACTTCGGTGATCTTATTCTTGATGTATTCCAATATCTCCATGTTCTTCTGGTACTCCTTGGTATAGGTATACCTCTCCTTGAACAGGATACTGCCCAGTTCCCTCAACTCATCCTGAATATCTTCGGAATATTCCTCGATGGCCTCCTCCGCCAGAGGTCTCAGCTCGAAGATATGTTTTATGACTATCCCGGCCCGATCGATGATCTGGATGGTAGGGGTTATATCCTTCATGTCCATGTGCTCGGCGGAGAGGGCCGCTATAAAGGCGTTCTTTCCCACACCGTTGATAACCATGGTCCCTTCCGGATATCGCTGGACTGAGAGCTGAAGGTTCTCGTTCCTTAGCTGGGCGCACACGAAGTCGAGGTTGCTTCTGATCAACTGTAAGAAATGGGCAGCTTGGGCCGTAATATCCTTGGGTACGTAGGAAGAGAATATCCTGCCGTCCACGCCCATGAATATACCAATATCCAGGCCGCCTTCCTTACACATCCGGGTGAGTTCCTCGGCGAGGAGGTACTTGAGATTGCCTACCTCCTCGGTCTTCATCTTTTTTTTCAAGTTCCGTCCCCCCTATTTTAGTTTATATGTGTCGAACATGATCTGAAGAAGCTCTTCCGGAGAATAATCATAGCTCCAGGATTTTTTCAGGGTCTTGATCTTATCCACGATCTCTTCCTGAGCCTTCAGATATTCCGCGGTTTCGAGAGCTTCCTGGAAGACCTCCTCGTACGCCTTCTTTCTTTCCTCCTTGGCCTCTTCCTTTTTCACTGTTCTCACCACGATACCCAGACCGCGGGCGAAAACGTAGGGATAAACGTCCTCTCCGTGGGCCGTTCCCCGCATCTTGATTATTTCCAAGGTACGGTTGAAAGCGCCTCCGATCGGATTGTACTTAAGGTGAATTACACCGTCAGATAGATAAATTGGCAGAAGAACATCCTCTCCGATGGTCTCTCCCGGCTTGCTGTGTTCTTCCACGGTTGCCAGCACAGGGCCCAGTTCCTTGAGCATGTTGAACAACCTTCCGATGAGCTCCCTTTGCTCTTCCCGGTCCGTTACAGTCCACACCAAAGGCGTCATGGGATCGATGGCCACCCTTGTGATAACATCGTAGTCCTTCCTGGCCTTGATCAGTTTGGGCAGCTGCTGCTCTATCATCTTCTTGAAGTTCTTGCCTTTGAGATGGACAAAGAAGAGCTCCTTGTTCAGATGTTTTTTCATGTCCCATCCCATGAGTGCGGCCTCATTCATGATCTGCTCCGGCTTCTCCTCCATGGTAATGTACAAGCCCTGCTCCCCCTTGAGTATCCCATGCATGATGTACTGCATGGCAAAGGTTGACTTGCCTGTACCACTGGCACCGACCACTACCACCGAGGTGCTTGGTCGGAAACCACCTTCCACAACTCTGTCCAGCCCAAATATTCCGCTCTCTACTCGATTATTTTCCATTTCAATCAATCCTCCTCTTCTTCACTTATATTTGTCATGAACTCTGCAAAGCTCTTGCTCTTTTCCGCTTTATCCTTCAACTCTATTACATCTTCCGCATACTCATCCCAGGGCATGACCTCTTCCGGTGTTACCTCTTTCAGTGCCTGGGCAAAACTCGTAGCTCCCGCTATTGCATTGGCCACTACCGAAAAATCCTTCCAAGGCGGATCGAATTCTTCCTTTGATATCGGATGCTCCGTGGTATATTTGAGATATGTGTCCACTGTTGGCTCCGGTTTGTTGGAATCGGATAAAAATCCGAGGTCGTGAAGATGTTCGAGCCTGAAAATAGCCTCTTCGTCCTCCATGTCGAATTTCTTTACCAGGGTTCGTACGTTGATGTCCTGGTCCTTAGCCAATTCTAATATTTTCAGGTCGGATACGTCCATAATGTAAGGATAAGCCGCCAAGGGTTTGATGTCCACCTTGAACTCGCACATCTGGTCCCCTTTGTTCACGCAGGCCGTTTCCCTGCAGTCCACGGGGAGAGATAGATCCTCGGAAAAGAACCTGGACAGCAGATCGGCCACGGGATGACATACTGTCTGACCTTCGACATCCGGAAACATTTCCACTACCTTGCTGTTGGCCACTCCGAATATTATCTCGAAACGGTCCCGGTACAACACCTCCAGGGTCCCGATCTCCAGGGTTTCGAATATGTCCTTAAGGAATTGGAATAGAGGCGTGTTCTTGGTCTCTCCTTCCGTTGACGCCTTGATGAACTTTGCTACCTCGCTGTAAGGCACCTTGGACTTTTCTATGATGGCGTCTATCTGCTCTTCCAGCTGGCTTATCTTGGCGAACGAGCCCATGAATTCGGCAAAGCTCTGTCCTCCCGCGGTAATTTCCTCCTTATCCGCCATGAGATTCGCCCCCTCTCTTTCCCTGCATGTAAACATTGTAGATGTTAAGTATATGCTTCAGGGCCCTTAAATGGGAATGATTGTCGGATTCGAGAACGATTTCTATTTGCTTCATGGAAGGAGCAAGGAAATTCAAAACAACCGATATCTTCCTGTCGTTCATGTCCTTGACCAACTCCACGTCCCCGACGTTTACCCTAAACCACTTGCCTTTCTTACCAAAGTATATCTCGTCACCCACGATGTACAAGGTCCCGATGCCCTTCAAGGCGATCTCCTCCGCGGGTACGGACCTTACCTCCGGCCCTGTCTGGCTTCTAAGAGACAGGGAATACGTAACATTGTTCTCCTGTATTACTTTCATGGATACACTCCCTTTTTTACTTTCATGGATACACTCCCTTTTTTACTTTCATGGATACACTCCCTTTTGAGTATTATTTTTCACCACACCAATCATTGATACTTGTTTTGCTCGTAGTAAGCAATATACAATATATATATTTTCTGGTGTTTATAGCTTGTCAACAAAATAATTATGTTCTCAAAATAAAAACAATGAAATATTTTATAGATTCCAACATCCAAAAAGTATATTTATTTATTGGGCTTAACTGTACCCGATTTCCATGACTGAGCTGCTGTATTTCCCTTCAACAGACGCGTGCTATATCAACGAATTTGACTCCGAGGTGAAAAAAGTAAGCGGGGACGGGGTGGTACTTGAGGAAACCGCATTCTATCCAAGGGGCGGAGGACAGGAACCGGACGATGGCGTATTGAAGATAGAGGGGAAAAATTACAACGTGATCGACGTGATCAGGAAAGGAGAAGACGTTTATCATATTCTGTCCCCCTCTGAGGGTTTCGCCCTTGGCAACAAGGCACACGGCAAAATCGATTGGGACAACAGATACGGGAACATGCGAATGCACACCGCCCAGCATGTGATCTCAGCGGTTGTGTCTGATGTTTACAAAGCGGAAACGGCAGGGAACCAAGTTTATCCGGACCGAGCGAGGATAGATCTTTCCCCATTGTACAAGGAAAAATTCGACAAGGAGCTGGTGGAAAAAGAATTTAATAAACAAATATCAAAGGGTACGAGCATAAACATCTACTTCGAATCGAGATCCAAGCTTCTCTCCAATCCCAAGGTAAGGGTCAACCTTGACCGTCTGCCGCGCCATATCTCGGAACTAAGGGTGGTGGATATCCAGGGTTACGACGTTTGCCCCTGCGCCGGCACCCATATAAGAAACCTTAACGAACTGTCCCCCATAGAGATAACAAAGGTAAAATCAAAGGGAAGTCAAAAAATCAGGATCGAATATCGTTTCGGAAAATAACCTTTGATTTTTTGATTACAAAAAATAAACAGAAGATTTTTCTAACGTTTAATTCTAGCCGTCAGGCCTCCTTCTTGAGTTCCCTGAACCTGCGCTCCACATCGGAAATCTCGGGAATATCTGAAAGAGGCCCAGGGGCCTCAGCATTGAAGGAAGCGAGCGCTGCACCCCACAACCCCCAGTCCAAGGGCTCCTCGGAGCGGGCATGACCATAGTAAAAACCGGCCCTGAAAGAATCGCCGCAGCCCGTGGTGTCCTCCGTTTTCGTCCCGTAAACGGGAATATCGTATTCCTCGCCTCTGTGGAAAATCACCGCACCATCCGGGCCTTGGGTCATTACCAACACCGGAACCGTGTCCGCGAGCTGACGAATATTCTCCAGGCCCAGCATAGTTAACGTTCTCTTTGCCTCGCTTTGATTGCAAAAGAACAATTCCGCCTTGGACAGCAGAGGCTCAACATGGTCTCTTTGATAACGGTAATGTATCTCCTGGCCAGGGTCAAAAGCATACGGGCATGACCAGTGCTCGGCCATATTCCGGTACCAATCCGGATTTCCGGTGCCCACGTGTATTAGGTCCACATCTCCCATATCTGGCTCTGGCATATCCCCGTCCCAGGGACCTTGATACTGCAAAGCCGCCTGCCTGCCGGAAGGCAAGGAAACGATCCAACAGCGAGGCGTGTTCATTGTCTGTGAACAAATTATCCCGGAAACGTCCACCTTCGCTTTCTTCAATCTCTCCAGATATTCAGAGGGAAAATCCTTACCTATCACGGAGAACAAAGATACGTCGAGTCCGAGAGCGGCCGCATTGACGCCTAGATTGGCGGCAGTCCCCCCCAACATGGTCTCATACCCATCCAGCAAGACAGTGGTCTCGACAGCCGGCATCTCGGCCGCCTTCATTATCACGTCCACGTTCACGTGGCCGAACACCCCTAGCTTCATAGCAAAGGATAAGAAAAGGCACGTATTTTATGTTTACTGATTTCGGAGAGAAAAACAACAAAAACATTATATCCGATAACTTGGATATCGAGATATATGGAGAATAGCTACGAGGCGGAGTGTCCGGACTGCGGCGCGGTAACGGAGGTGGAGGGAGAAGAAGGGGGGGAGGCTACGGTGATCTGCCGAAAATGTAGATGCGAATTTACAGTGGAGTTCGAGTCAAAGGAAGACGCGTGGGAGGTCCTGCCCTTTTCCCTTTCCGAACAGAAAGAGGATAAAGCTGAAAAAGATGTTGGAATAGAGGGGGGAGGGAGGAAGAGAAAGGCGAGGTGGAGCACTTTCAAATTCAAGCACTATGTCCTGGTGGTCATGCTCCTGATCTCCTCGCTGAGCGGGTTCGCCTTTGCCCTGTCCCTGTTACAGAGCCCCATGATCTTCGAATCGGAGGGAGCCTACTCCGGGGTCGAGGGCACACTCTTTGGCAGCGTTCTGGACCCCAACGGCAACGGTATAGAAGAGGCAGAGATAACACTTGAAGAGATGCCCGATATCACTGTTCAAACGGATGAGAGCGGGTATTTCATAATGGAGGGTATAAAAGAGGGTACATACACCCTCACTGTATACAAGAACGACTATAAGGAATTCAGAACCAGCGTCCTGGTGGAGGCGGGAAGGACGACCGCGGTGGAGCTCACCTTGATGCAAGGCGAAGGGGAAGTAACCGAGGGTTGCTTTTCCTCGGCTATCAAGACACCGAAGAGGGAGGTGGAGAATATGAACCAGACATTCGGTTTCGTGGTGATATTCGCCTCGTTCATGAACATAATTGCCATGATATGCGTGGCCCTAATGAGGTTCTTTCCGGCGGCCGTTCTGGGCTCGCTTATTGGGGCTTTATCTTTTGGCTTCTATGTTGGTTCATTCATGGCCCTCGGCGCCTTCGCAATCATCATCCTCTCCAAGGGGGAGTTCGATTGAAACTGGACAGGGAATTGTTAACAAGGATGGGATCGAAGAGGGCCTTCTCCCTCCCCGCCTTGATCGCCGGCCTAATCCTCCTGACCTTCTCCCTTTCCCTTTTCATAGCACCGGCCACTTTGCCTCCGGGTTCGATTGATCTGGGGGAGAGCGGTACAAACCTACCCGACGAGAAAAGGAACATAACAAAAGACATGCCTTCCTTCCAAAGGGCCATATATAATCTGGGTGACGCCAGCTGCCATCAAAAGGCCTCTCGCTCCTTCTTCATCAACGGTAATCAGATGCCCCTCTGTTCCAGATGCATTGCCATATATCTCGGTCTGGCCATCGGCGTGCTGATCATGGCCTTCCTGTACTTCGATCCCGAGCTGTGGATGTTCCTTGTCGGGTTGGGGCCCATGGCGGTGGACGGGGGGGGCCAGACCATACTAGGTCTGTGGGAGAGCACCAACCTTATTCGGGTGGCAACGGGACTGCCGGCCGGCATAGTCTCGGGTATTGCGTTGGGGTACATTATTTCCACCGTCTACTTCGATGTCAAGGCCTGGAGAGCGGAAAAGAGAATGGAAAGAAGTTATAGTAAAAAACCTTAAAGATCTAGCTTATTTACAGGCGATTTTCCACATATAGTGCAGAACCGGTAAAGTATTATTTATTTGTTCTCCACTATAACATACATAATCTGACAATAACAAAAGATTAATAAGTCTCACCATCATTACGCCCTAAAAAGATAGCGTGGTGATGTTCATGGCAGATGATAAGGATGAATTGATGAAAGAGATCCAGGAAACACTATCCCAGTTAACGGAAGATACCACCGTACCCAGGAACATTAGGAAGGGTGCCCAGGACGCGTTGAATACACTGAACGATCAAGAACTGGACCTGGACGTAAGGGCGGCAAATGCGATATACATCCTGGACGAGCTGGCCAACGACCCGAATATCCCCACCTACGGCCGGACTGTCATCTGGAGCATCATCAGCAAACTGGAGGCACTTACCTCTACATAACCTTATGTGGTCCTCGTGTCAAAAAAAATCAGCTTGAGAAAGATACTGCCCTTCGCACACATGCTTGGCCTTTTCATATTCGCGCAGATATTAGGCGTATTGCTGGCACCATTATTCTTTTCACAGGGAATGCAGGCCTTCGGACCCGGCAACGAAAACGATGTGGCCAATCCGTTGATATACATAGGTATAGTTCTCGTGTTCACCTTCGTTATTCTATACATCGCAAAAAAAAAGAAAAAGAGGGTTATCAAGTATGTTTTTCTATTTGCCATTTGCATTACCATGATGTACGTTTTCACACCCATTATCGACGCCGCGGTAAACCCTCGCGTAATCAGGGATTGGGATGAGTTCGGTAACGGGACGGAACGGGACCTGGGGCGGGTTACCGCCATGATTCCCTTCCATCACGGGGACACGAGGGTCATGGCAGCGTACAATGACACGGGAGCATTTATCGATGACAGCGGGAACATCCTAGATACCTTTGACCTTGGCATATACGGCTGCCACAAGATCGTTACCATGGGCGGTTATGGTGCTGACCATGGAGACGACGAGTTCTTCATTGCCCAGGGATACAATGACACGGGTCTTACGAACCCGGATATAGCAGTGATCTATTTGAAGGATATGCAGGGGGCCGGACTCGAACCGCCCGTTACCCTGGGCCCATCCCTTCATTTCTTTGACGAGAACCTTACCCTGAGGGACGTGGCCTTTCAACCCGGTAACTTCCTATTATTGTTCTCGGAGAACAATGTATCGAAGGTCTACACCCTCCCGAACCATTATATAACCAATCAGTCACAAGTTTCCATCACCGCTGAGCTTTTGTTCCTCACCCCCGGAAACCACGGCGGTATATTGGCGGACCCGGAGGGCGATTTCTCTTCCATTGTGATCTACGGCAGAAGCGGGATTAGCATTTTCAGCGACCCCTGGAATCTCACCAATACCAGCATGTCTGAATGTGATTTCAATTACAGCAGAAATCCTGTTCCTCTTTGTGTCATGGGAGACCTCGACGGTAAGAAAGGACTGGAGATATGCGCCGCACCCACAATTCGAGAAAAAGATATCTCCAATCGACTGCTGATCTTCGATCTCCGGCTGGAAAGGCAGGCCAAGGTGGAGATCACTGAGATGCCGGACAGGCTTTACGCCTACGACGTTGACCCCGATGGCATTACAGACGTGATAATAATAAGGGGAAGGACGGTTATCTTTCTATTCTATACCCCTCACAGGGACAGCGATTTTTACGGTATTATGTTCGCCAACTACTTTGAAGACCCGCCTGAAGATTTCAACGGAATAATAGCCGTTTCAGACCTGGACAACGACGACGTACCTGATTTCCTTATCGGAGCGGGAGACAAAGGCAGATCAACAAATATCCTGAGAATGAAGATCAAATATCCCGATCCCGGGGAACGGGCCTTGGTCCCCTGTTTCGCCGGCCCACTCGTAGCGATATTGCTCACAGCGGCACTGGTGATCAATCCGGAATGGTATGTCATAGACGCGGTAGGTGTGGTGGTGGCCGCGGGGGCCATAGCCATATTCGGCATATCGCTGGGTATACTGCCCGCCATGGTGCTTCTTATCGCACTGGCGGTATATGACGCCATCTCCGTGTATCGGACCAAGCACATGATAGACCTAGCTGACAATGTCATCGACCTCAAGCTTCCCATCCTTTTGGTGGTACCCAAGAAAAGGGGCTATTCCTTCAAGGAACAAGAGGGGATAAAGAAAGAGCTCAAGCAAAAGAAGGATCGGGACGCCATGTTCATGGGCCTGGGAGACGTGATTATACCCACCATCCTCGGTGTAAGTGCTATCACATTCCTTCCCCAGTTAACCGTAGCGACCTTGGGTGGTCTTACTCTCTACTCCAACCTTGCGGTTGGTATATTCTCGTTCGCGGGGGCAATAGTCGGATACCTGGCATTGATGAGGTACGTGGCCAAAGGCAATCCCCAGGCGGGCCTTCCCCTGTTGAATTCAGGTGCAATCGGAGGCTATATTATCGGCTACCTGATATTCATGAACGACCTTAGTTTCGGTATAGTGATATAGAAGAGGTGCGGAAATGAGGAAAACAGACCCAAGATCTTTGTTCAGGCGCTTGTTGACCAGAAAGAAAGGAGCGATAAACAAGGAGGAAATGGCGGGTATCGAGTACGAGCCCACCAATGTAAAGGAATTGCTCACCCAAATGTACGACTCCGCCGTGGATATAGTTGATCTGGCATATTCCGCCATTGTGCTGGACAGCACCGAGATGGCCGAGAAGGTAAGAGAAAAGGAGACGGAGATGGATTCGATGCTGTACAAGATCAGGATCTATTCCATGCTGGCCGCTAGGAACTTCAAGGAGGCGGAACAGCTGTCCGGCCTTCTCCAGCTGGCCAACTGCGTGGAAAGCATGTCTGACGCGGCAGCGGACATCGTCGATCTCTTCTATTCGGACATACAATCCAGACCTATCTTCTCTTTCATATTCAAGGACGCGGACGAAAAGGTTAGGGCGGTGGCCGTACACGGGGGCAGCGATCTTTGCAAGCGTATCGGAGAACTTAAGATAGAGAGCGAGACGGGAGTCAGGGCCATTGCGATTAAAAGGGGTAAGAGATGGCTGTACGATATAGGGGGAAATACCCGCATACATGCCAAGGATAGACTGGTCCTAAGGGGCGTGGAAGAGGGTTTGGACGAGGTCGAAGCGGTTGCCCAGGGGAAATCCAAGTGGGGGAAGTACCAAGGCACAAAGAAATCCGAGGGAGGGGGACGAACGACCAAGGGGGCGGAGATGATCCTTAACATGAAGAACACCACCGAGCTCATGGTGGACCTATCCATATCCGCTCTCCTCTATAACAACAAGGAGATAGCAAGGGAAGTTTACATTCTGGAGGAGGAAATATCCAATGTCTACGACAAACTCATCAGGTACATCCTGGAGGTCGTAGTGGAACGGGATACGGAATTCGCCATGAGCCTTCTGACCTTGACCAACGGCATGGAGGCAATCGGGGATGCGGCAAGGGGGATAGCCAATATCGTGCTTAGGGACATCGAGCCTCACCCGGTGATAAGGGACAGCATAAGGGAAAGCAATGTTTCCCCCATGAGGGTAAAGATCGAGCCGGGGTCAAAACTTGACGATAAACTGTTGGGAGAGGTCAAACTGGCATCGGAGACAGGGATGTGGGCCTTCGCAGTTAAGAGAGGGAATCAGTGGATATTCGGGCCCAACGAGGCCACCAAGATACAGGCAAAGGACGTGATATTTACCCGGGGCCCCCGGGAAAGCTGCGACGAACTGTTGTCTTGGGCCAAGACCGGGAAATAATTATTGTCCAAACAGGGTTTACAATGACAAGGGCAAGAAGGATCGTTAAGGTATTTACCACGTCAACCACGGGAGAGCAGATCACCGTGCCGATCCAACACGAGTATATCAACGGCATGGTGACCAAGAACCTTCAGGTCGATGTCCTTAGGGTAAAGACTGGTAAGAACCACAGCCTTATCCCCTCTCCCGAATACCTGAGAAATTGGCTTTCATCCGCAGACATGGTCCTGACCATACTGGAGGTGCCCAACGAAGAAAGCATATATCTTGCCGAGACCATCGAGGAATACGCCCCTTCCTTCGGTGTCATACACGGCGCTGTGTTGCTCTTTTCCAAGAAGATGAACGATATTACATGGGACTACTGGCTCAATACTTATCTCCCAAATTACATGAGCTCCTTGGATTTCGTTCTCCTGTTAACGGAGAACTTCGACACCACCAGAATAATCCCCTCGATTGAAAGGTGTTTCTCCTCGATCATCACCATGATGAAGGGACTTGAGGTGACGCTTCTCTCCTGGGGTCTGATAAATTTGGACGCGGCAGACATGCATGCGGTTACCAGGGACCGATCCGTTGGGGTGGTGACCGAAGGCTATGGGATGGGCGCAAGGGCCGGGGAGGACGCGGTAAGGGACGCGCTGAGTAGAATGCCTAAGAACACCTTTTCCATGGGGGATGTCACCGGCGTGCTCATCAACGTGATAGGGGGGAGAAACATGACCCTTCAAAGGGCGGCGTCGGTGATAGAGGCCCTCAAGGGCAGGGTAAGTCCGGGGGCGAGGATAATCTGGGGAGCCACCCTGGACGACAGCATGAACAACAAGATAAAGGTGGGCATCGCTGTGGGAATACCCCTAAAACATATCAAAGTGCCCCTAGGCCCCTGGTGATCGAGAGAAACGGGGCGTTCATAAAGTTTATATCTATTAATATATTACACATCGTATAGGTGATAGTACATGGCAAAATGTCCAGAGTGTGGAGCCGAAAATCCAGATGAAGCGCTTTACTGTCAAGAATGTTATGCGAAGATCACTCCCACCGAGACCGCGGTAAAGAAAGAGGTTATAATCACGTCCAAGGAGGAGTCTACACAGGAAGCGGGTGGTACCGAGGAGGAAAAACCACAGGAAGTTCCGAAAGAGGAGGAAGAAGGAAAAGAAGCTCCTCCCGCTGAAGAGAAGGCGATAAGTAAAAAGGATGCCACCGCCGGATTGAAAGAGGTAAAGAAGCTTTTAAAGAAGGCAAAGAGCGAGGGGAAAGACATAAAAGGGGCGAAAAAGGAATTCATGGCGGCCCAACCGGCATACAAAGAAGGCGATTACAACAAGGTAATGGAGATCGTGAACAAGGTCAAGGGAATGCTGTGACGCCTGCCTAGTGAGATGTAAACGCTCACACACGGGCAAGATATCTTTTGTTTCCCCGCCTGTTTTTGCCGTTATAAGAATCTATATTTTATGCAATAACAAATACTTAAACATACAAAAAGGAAAAAGACAGAGGAGTTCAAAACTCCTCTTCTTCGAACATTTCGGCCTCTTCTTCCTCGTCAAAGAACTCCTCTTCCTCCTCGAAATCTTCCTCCATCTCCTCTTCCTCTAAAATCTCCGGCTCTTCGAAAAGGTCCTCGGGTTCCTCTTCCAGGATGATCTCCTCGCCCGCTTCGGCACCGAAGTCCTCGCCGCATTCCGGACAGAATAAGTCCTCCTCATTGACTATCGCACCGCAGGTAGGACATTGATACTCGTCCATTAGGAACTCCTCGCCGCACTCGGGACAAGAACCGGCCTCGCAGTCTACGGGGGCGCCGCACTCGGGACATTCGCACTCGCTGACCATTTCCTCGACAGCGGGGGGTGCGTACTCCTCCTCCAGGAACTCGACCTCTTCCAACGTGTGCCAGACGTCGAGGTAGTCCCACTCGC
>CAZUZU010000003.1:9200-15884 GCA_964624865.1 uncultured archaeon | reverse complement strand
TCTTCCATCGGTTCCCCGCCGCCACTCCTGGAAGCTATGGCCGCAATTAGAATGATTATCACAATGACAATCACAGCGACTATCGCCCAGGTGGGATCGAAGGCCTGTTCTTCTCCACCGTCTCCGGCAGCTTCCTTCTCACCTATGGAATCGCCCGACAGCCCGTTCAACCGGCTCTGATCCAGAGCAACGGGGCCCGAAGTGGCGGCCAACAGGTCTCCCCCCGAAATGGTGAAGGATACCGCATTTCCGTCATTGTAGTTGGGGTGTTGGAACGTTCCATCTCCTCCGGCCTCCAACTGGGACAAGGTCAACCGCTCGAAACTGAGGGTGACCATGCCGCTGTCGTCCGTCATGCCGCTTTCCTCCTGTCCTCCTATGGTCACGGTTACGGTTGCGCCTTCTATCGCCTTGCCGTCCTTGTCTCTGATAGGCCCTATGCTTACCTCAACATCGTACTTGGGCACCAGTGCGTCCGGGGGCCATGTATCGTAGCCCGCAGCCGGCATAAGGTCCTCGGGAGCGAGAGCTTGCCCGTCCGAGTCGGAGCCCACGTCGAGCAGGAACTTCCAGGTTACTGCCTGATATTCGAATGTACCGATGTAATTGCCGTATTCCACGTCGGCAAAGGAGCTCATACCTGCCGAGTCGACCACCGAGTTGGCCCTGGTCCTGGTCCTGGTCTCCAACGACACGGTGGCTCCGGTCAAGGTGGAGCCTTCGGCATTCTCCCAAGGCCCTATATCGAAAGAGGCGGTGGATGGCGGTCTATCGTTCAGGAACACCGTAATGTCCTCCACCTGACCCGCCGTAATGTTCACCTCAGCGGTGTTGTATGTGTAATTTTCATGGCTGACGTTAACCAGGTAAGTGCCGGGATCAAGCTCGGTGAAACCTATCCAACCCTCGAAGTTGGTCAGGCCGTGGGTGATCTCGTCCCCGTCCAAGGTCAAGGTCACGTTGACCCCCTCTATGGGATCGTCGGTACCGTTCCGGAACACCAGGACGTTAAGGTCACCTGTGGTGGGTATCGGGGTAAGGGAGAAGGTGAGCTCGGTGGTCAGGCCCTCGAACACGTCTATTCCAACCCTGCTCTCCGTGATAAAGGAGGGAGCGGAACAATTCACTGTCCACTCTCCCACCAGGACCTCCATCTCGTACCAGCCGCTCTCATTCGTAGTGGTACTGTCTATTAGTTCAGAACCCTGGTAGACCTGGACAAGGGCGGCTTGTATCGGGTCTCCCGCCGCCTTGGCCGGGGCCGCTTCGGTCACCTGTCCTTTTAGGAGGCCCTTGGGTTTCTCCAGATAAAGATAGACATGGGTGGTCGCGCCTGCCTCCACAGCCACTGAATCATTGTATGCGGGAAGGTAACCTGCCTTGGATCCAGAAACGTTATACAAGCCGAATAAGGCGGGGAGGTCGGAAAAGGTCGTGAAATTATCCACACTCCAGTTTATCACCTGGTCGAATTCATGGCCTTCGTACATCTCTGGTGAAGACACAGTGACTTCAACCCCGCTGAGATTATCCCCGGCCCCGTCCATTACATGGACCGCGAGGCTGCCGTAGGACCATTCCAACATCTCCTCGTTCTGTATCGTTGTCTGGGCGGCGTATATGTCAACACCCGGCACGGTCTCGTTGTGGTATCCGTACTTGTTGAACGTCACGTTGTAGGTGCCGGCGGGTATTCCCATTAACGTGTAGTTGCCGTACACGTTGGTAAGATCTTCAGCGATCAATCCCGTATCGTTCCAGACCAACACGTTCACGTTAGATATGTTATCGCCGGTCGATATGTCGGTAACCTTTCCGTTAAGATCGCCCTCGGTGGTATAAATCACGTTCAAAGACGGCGATATGGGAAAGTCCACACTTACCGATGTTCCGTAGGTATGATTATATGCATCTACGGTCACGGTATCTATTACCGAGGGGCTGTCAAATGACACTTCATATCCGTATTCGTAGACCACCCCGTCCTGGGGAGCGCGGGAATCGGCTGCTTCCATCAGGAACGTTCCGTCACCGATGGTTAGTGTCACCTCGTCAGCGGAATTGTTGTCATAGTTCCAGTAGGTGACCTGGAAATTAACTATCTCTCCGATCACGTAATCGGTTTGCACCGGTGAAAAGCCGAAATTGGTCAGCATCATTCCCACGGCAAGCCAGTTCTCAGCCGTGGTCATGGCCTCCTCGGTGAGATTGGAGTTGTTCGTGGCAACGCTCACGTCATGCACTCCTACGGAATCATATGTTGTGTTGAGCCAATAATCCTGGCCGTCCAGGGTCTCCATCTCTCCAAGAAAGTCGGTGTTGGCGTACAACTTCATGTAATCCGCGGCGTCCCCATCCGGGTCGGAGTAATGGGCCGTGAAGTTGAAATGCGTATCGTTGCCACCAAAGTTCGGGTCCACGTTATATATCTCCACCTCAGGAGGAACATCTAGCCAGAAGGCCCGGTTCTCACTGTAGAGCGTTTCCCCGGTCTCGTTGTCAGCGCTATAGTTATAAATACGTTTTCCTCCTTCCAACGGGCCAGGCACAATCCACCCAAAGGTTACCCCCTGGGTAAGGTCGTAACTCTCCCTTTCGGACAAGGGTGTACCGTTGGAAAGCCGGGAGGTGGGGAAGGACAGGGTATCGAGATTCAGACTCACTTCGGTTATGTTTTCACTGTTCTCATCCACGTAACTCACGTTAAATATATAATATCCCGGGGCGTTCGAGGGATCAAAGCCGTATCCGTAGAATCCTTTTGTATATTGACTCACGGTCAAGGTGAACATGTCATTGGCCCAGGAGCCGTTACCGTCACTTGCATTTATCCAGATATCGAACTGTCCCACGTCGTTCAGACCGGGAGAGAGCCGGACCTGTTTATTTGCATTATCCACTGTAACAAAATCCTGGGTGAAGTTGGTGGAGAACCCAATGGCATCGCCGTCGGCATCGGTTACCAAGTCGTCCAGTTCGACCGTTTTTTCATGACCCGCGTCCGTGGATACATCACTTAAGGGGG
Source organism: uncultured archaeon (assembly GCA_964624865.1). Taxonomy (GTDB): domain Archaea; phylum Thermoplasmatota; class Penumbrarchaeia; order CAZUZU01; family CAZUZU01; genus CAZUZU01. Next base: position 12,859 of record CAZUZU010000003.1, on the reverse strand, counting down.
TGGAGAACACGGGGTCCCTGTTTATCCAGAAATCATACTGGGTGCTGGGTATGTTGGTGCCCAGGTAGGGCTCCGAGGTGTTAAAGACAATGGTGTGCTTCCCTCCCGTAAACGTCCCTGGTTCCGCCGCCAAGAAATATTCTCTCTCGCTTGGATAGGCAACGGAGGTCATTGCCGCCGGGGTCAACCCCGTGTCGGCAATATAGTTACCGTCCATTGTTATGTTGATGTCGTTGGGCTCGGTGCCATTGTAGTAGCTGTAATGTACCGAGAAGTTTATCAGCTGATGCGAGGTGAAATAGCCGTCCTGCGAGGTCTTGACGAAATTATCGTACATGGCATTCACCCATAAGTGGCCGCTGAGGTTGAACTCCTTGGGCTCGCCGGTGGCCGGATAGTATATCCAATATTCGATAAAACCGGTGTTGTTCACCAAAGGAAGGGCGGATATGTTGTAGGCGAAGGTAAAGTCCTTCCCGTTGCTGTAATTGGCATCTGCGGGGTCCACCTGGTTCATGGCCCGGGCAGGGGTCGTTGTCCCGGCCTGGTTCTTGAGCCTTATTGTGGTCCCGTCGTACTCGTTCGCATTATCGGTAACCTCGGGGTCGGTAAGGGTCGCGGTAAATGTTATCCTTTCGACATCACCGTCGAATTTCACGGATGTGTTGTAAGTTCTAACCATCTTCTTGTCCGTACTCACGTCCACTAATGAGTTATCGATGGCCCTGGTCCCAAGAGCAAGGTGCGTCCCTCTGACATCCGTCTCCGTGTAAAAACAACGATCGTCGCTTCCATCTATATCGGGGGCAAAGAAATTTAATAGGGTGGCGAACCCACTGACCAAAAGGATAGCTGCCACACCTGCCGCCAATATGGTATTCACATATTTTCTCATGTCTCGTCTCACCTCATTTTATCAGCGATAGAGGAGTTGCGAAGGACAAGAACGATAAGACCTTTTTCCACTAGGGCCCGAGTTCCATCATCGTCCCCCTTACCCTCTAGTTCATCAACACTAGCCGCCCTCTGGCAAACTAGGAGTTATTTTTATTTTACATAATACAACATTAAAGCACTATTTAAGGATTTTGGATTGACATCTCGGTTGTAGTATCTGGTAAATGACTTTGGGAAAACGGGGATAAAAGTAAAAATTCAAATGATCAGATGCCAAGACCCTCGTAGCTCTTCAAGGCCTTATAAGATCGGTCGATATGGTCCATGGCGCCGTGCTCTATCCACCTCCCGTGCCCGGGATACATGGATTCGATGCTCAGCTCCTTTAAAACTTGTATCGATGATTTCAACGCCGAGAAATCACCGCCGGGAAGGTCCCACCGCCCCACCCCGCCGTCAGCGAACACAGTATCCCCGGAGATCAGAGCGCCATGATCCTCTTCGTAAAGGACGATGCTGCCCGGAGAATGGCCTGGTGAATGCCTCACCTGCCATCTTGCCTCCCCCGATTCAATAACATCCCCGCCCTTTAGTTCCTTTACCTCTACCGGCTCGAGCTTCCCGCCGAACATTAGGGCACCCGAGCGGACCGAGTCCCCTTCGACCAACACCTCGGACTCCTTCTTATGGATGTACAGGTCCGTGTCAAATTCCTTCTTGAACACCGAAGCGGCCCCTGTGTGATCGTAATGCATGTGAGTAAGGACTATACGGTCTATATCTTCGGTGATGTCCTTGATGGAGGCAAGTATTTCAGGGTTAAAACGGCCTGTGCCGGTGTCAACTATGAAGGATCTATCGTCCTTGATGACGAAGATATTGCAGTCGAAACCCCTTCCCTCTATGCCAAAGACCTCCATTCTCATCCCCTGAACTTTATCCTCTTGCTTACCATCATGGGAAGGGGGAGGGGCATATAAGGCCAATCCTTGTTCTTATCGGCGACCAGGGCCTTCAATTCCTCCAGATCCATTTCCTTGTCCTCTCCCTCCCTTGTCCTGATCTTGAACCTGCCGCTCTCCTTCTCCCTGTCGCCGTAGACGATTATCATTGGTATCCATTCCCTTTCCGCCTCCCTCACCTTCTTTCCAACGCTCTCGTCCCTGTCGTCGATGTCCACCCTACCCTCCATACTCTCAGCGATCTCCCTGCAATCCGGCAAGAACTCGTCTCCCACGGGTATCAATCTTACCTGGGTGGGGGATATCCAGAAGGGGATGGCCGGTTTTTCCTTTTTCAGGGCCTCTTCCAGGAGTTCATAGATCCATCTCTCTATGCTGCCGATGGAAGAGTGGCAGATTATGCAGCCCTGGGGCTCGCCGTGCTCGTCCATGTAGGTAATACCGTACCTTTCAGCGTCCTCCACGTCCAGCTGCACGGTGCCTAGCTGTAGATTGCCGCCCCCGGCATCTATCCCTTGTATCTCGTTCTTCACCACCCAGTAATGCCTTCTCTCGCTCAAGACCTCTATCATACCGGCGGTGCCGCCGTAGTCAAGCAGCTCCCTCAGGTTCTCCTTGTACTTTTCATAGAACTCCTCCACCACCCGGAAGGAGATAGTGTACTCGATATCCAGCTCCGCGGTCATATCCACGAAGGCCTTGTATATCGCCTTGTACTCCTCCCAACCCTGTCCAAGGTCCAAGGAAAAGCTGTGGAGATCAGGCATGTGGAACGCCCTCAACCTCTTGAGACCGGAAAGCTCTCCCCTCTGCTCCTTTCTAAAGCTCTTGGAGAACTCGAAAACCCTGATGGGAAGCTGTTTGTAGGATATGGTGGCGTCCTTCATCATCCGGAAAAGGCCGAAATCCCCGGCAAACCGGAGGACATACTCCTTTTTCTCTTCGGGCATGGGTATGATGTAATGCCTTTCGTGAAAACTTCCCCCCTGGCCTCTAACGTCCGGAGACTCCCAGTCGTACATTATCGGGGTGTCGATCTCAAGGGCTTCAAGGCCATCGGTGCAGACCTGCCTGGAAAGCTCTTCCAGTAACTTGAACATGAAGTAGCCCTTGGGATAAAGTCTGAAATGACCCGCGTCGGATATCTCCTCGTAATCTATCAGCTCCAGCCTTTGCATTGCCTTCACCGAGGGAGGACTGCCCTTGGGCTGCCCCTTGATCTCCTCGGCCAGGATGAACTTCCTCAGGGAGGGATAATGCTCCAGGCAATCCAAGGATTCCAGTGACGCCGGGTCATCGGGATCGAAGTCGTGCTCCGCACCGTCCGGGGTCAGGACTATGAAACGAGATTCGACCTGGGCGGTAATTTCCTCCCTGGTTTCGCCCTTCGCCTTTTTACCGTATTCACCCCCAATCTCCGGCTCGATGTGCCTGGACAGCTCGCTCATGGGATGACCTTTGCACTTCAGGGTGAAGGACTTATACCACCCGAACGGGGCCTTTACCACAGTGTCAAAATCACCCTCCGCGGCGATTTTCTCCCGAAGGTCCTTTAACACCTCGACAGCGATATTGGGCGAAGATAGGTCCGAGCTAAGATGGGCGTAAGGATAGAGCACCAGGTTCTTGGCGTTGACCTTCGAGGCCATCTCGATTATCGTGGACGCGGCCTGGGACACAACGCTCTCAGTCCCCTTTTCGTCCCCCTTCTCAACAGCGATTAGGGCGGCTATACACTCCTCCGCCCCGTTTCTCTTCTCCTCCTCCCCTACATCCTCGGCGATCTTCTTTATGGACTTG
>CAZUZU010000003.1:0-9190 GCA_964624865.1 uncultured archaeon | reverse complement strand
GTCACCTCGTAGCTCATCTCGTCCGCATGTATCATCAACATCTTCATTTCTTTCACCTCAGAACTCCCTGGTTATGAGGAAATCTATCAGCGACTTGAGCATTTCCTTGTTATCTCCGTCCTCGAACACCCTGTTCAACTTGGCCTGGGCCGTAGCTATGTAATCCTTTGCCATTCCAGCGGCGTAATCCAGGGAGCCGATGTCTTCAAGGACATCAATGACATTGGCAACCTCGGCCTGGGAGGCGTCCTCCCTGCCCAGCACGGCCTCCACCTTTCCCCATTTATCGCCCCCGTTCTTTTTGGCGTGTATCATTATAAGCGTTCTCTTACCCTCCCTTATATCCCCGCCCTGGGGCTTACCCAGCAGTTCCTCGGAAGCCCTCAGGTCAAGAACGTCGTCCCATATCTGGAAGCCTATGCCAAGGGTCCGCCCCATCTCGTCGAGGTCCCTTATCGTATCCTGGTCGCGACCCGCGATTATCCCCGCTGCCCTGGCCCCGTACTGGAACATCCTGGCCGTCTTGTTCTCCACCATCGCAATGTATTCCTCTTCCTCAACCTGTTGGCGGGAAGCGAAGTCCAGATCGCTCTGCTGCCCTTCGGCAATGAGTATCACCATAACCGCCAATTCCCTCATCAAGGTCACAACATGCTCCGGGGAGACATCGACGGTGGAGGCCAGCTGAAAGGCCCTGGCGAACAGGGAGTCGCCTGCGTTGATCGCCGTGTTGTCGTCGAAGCTCAGATGGGTGGCCTTCACGCCGTGCCTGAGCTCTGCGTTGTCCATCAGGTCGTCGTGGATTAAAGTGAAGTTGTGAACAAGCTCCATGGAACAGCCGAAGGGCAGTGTTTTGGGGCCGAGGCCGGGTTCAAGGCAGTCGGCAATCAAATATACATATATGGGGCGGAGCCTCTTGCCCCCCGCAAGTGTGATGTGGGACATGGCCCCCCTCAGCCTTTGGTTGGATACGAACTCCTTGCCCAGGGCCTTCCGCAGCTCGGGCTCGACCTCCGCCTTCTTCTCCGCAAGATAGGCCCTCAGGTCAGGCACGGATATCGCCTCTCGACCTCAGTATATCGAACAGGGGGCCGGTAATAGCAATCTTACCCCTTTCACACAGCCCGGAGGGGCCGCGTTCGGCCAGGGCCTTAACCTCTACAATGTTTTTAAGCCCGGAAAGGAACATGGCGGCCTTGAGCTCGGCTATCAGGGCATCGGCAAGGAAAGCGCCGGCCTTCGATCCCTTTACTCCCGGGGAAAGGAAAGCGCCGGAATAACCTATCATGTCCGCGCCCAGCAGCAGGCCCCTGAAGGCGTCCAGACCGGTCCTCATGCCGCCGGAGGCGATTATGGCATGTCCGCCCTCTGTCTTCTTCCTTAGGCTAAAGGCGTCAATTAAGGAAAGGGGAGAAGGAATGCCCCAGTCCCATAACGTGAGTCCAAGCCTTGTCTTCAGGTCTTCACCTTCCTTCCTGGCCCGATAGTACTCTACGGCGGAGAAGGAGGTGCCCCCGACGCCGCTGATGTCCACGGCCTTGAATTTACCCTTGGAAAGGTTTTCCAGGTCCCGGGGGCCGATACCCGCTCCGGTCTCCTTGGCTATAATGGGATAATCGTCGGCCAGCTCCAGCAGGGCCTCAAGACCATGGGTGGAATCGGTGTCTCCTTCCACCTGGACCACCTCCTGAAGGAAGTTCATGTGGATGGCTATTGCGTCCGCCTCGAAGATGGACATTGCCTCCTCTATTTCCTCCGGTCCGTATCTCTTCGAGCCGTTGTCCAGGAACTGCGGGATGCCCAGGTTGGCGATCCTTACCGGCACGTCGAAATCGCTGAGCACGGAATAGGTGATCCTCTGCTCGGACTCCTTTATGGCAGGGCGTATGCTGCCCACCTCCATGGGTATTCTTGCACGGGCGGCGGCCTCTGCCAGGGCGGCGTTGACCTCGCCGCCCCTCTCGCTCCCCCCGGTTATCGCGGATATCATCACCGGAGCGCTCACCTCCTTGCCTAGGAACTCGGTCCCTGTGTCCACCTTTTGGTAATCAAGGCCGGGCAGGGCCCTGTGGGTCAGCAGCATAATATCGTCCCAGTAATTGTGATTGCACTTGACCCTTTCATTAGCGCATATGTCAATGTGCTCGTCCTTACGTTGCTCGATCATCAGGCTTTCACCTCGTCAAGTTAGTCGGTAGTCACTGCACCCTTTTAAGCCTTTTTCCGAGGCGCAAAAGACATTTAGAGTTCCGACTAAGAAGGAGAACGAACGTCTCTGGCTCGGCACCGCTATGCAGTAAAATTATTACTCCTCTTCCCCGGATTCCTCGTCCTCGGAGGCCCGGCCTTCCTCTATAATGGAAAGGACCTCCAGGTTCTCGCTGATCTGGCCGTTCATCACCTTGAAATAACGGCTCAGGATGTCCGGCTTCAGATAGGGCGGCGGGAACAGATCGTTCTCGATGGTTATGTAAGTGCTTGGAGTATCTTCGTCTTGGGCCTCTGCTTCTTCCTCCTCTCCCATAATATAATATATTGGTCGATTCAGTTAATATAGTTTTCTACTCCCTGCAACATAAACGAGGGAAGGATCAAACAAGCCTCTCCGGGCACTTGTCCCGCCTGGAGCAGTGCCTGCACTTACCCTCCTTTCCATGGCTGCGGTGGGCCTCGTCGCTTCCCGAGATAACGGCCCGCATCTCGTCCGCCATGCCGAGTATGAGGTCGCGCATCTTGTCGTCGTAGGCGATCTTGTACTCGCTCATGATGACCTCACCGCCACTGCCCTCCCGCCCCCTTTGATACCTTATGATACCATGAGGCGGCTTTTTCCCGTAGACCTCTTCCACCAGGACGCAGTAGGCGCCCAGCTGGACTATATGCGAGAAATACGGGACCCGCGGCACCTTCCCGGTCTTTATCTCCACGGGTATTATACCCCCTTCTCCCCTGATCACCAGGTCGGGCCGGCCGGAGAGACCGCATTCTTCGGATTTCAACAGCGGGGGGCTCTCCTCCCCCATGGTGTCCACGTAGTCTATATTGCCGTCGTCTATATGATAAACACGCCTGATCTTGTCGCCTACCGAGTAGGCCCTCATGGCAAGTATAAGAAAACCGCCTGCGGCCGCTATCCAAACCATGGCTATGACCAGGGTGATATGCACGTACTCCATGGCCGGGGCCAGCCTCATATAGAACGAGTTCAAGCCAAGGGCCAGGGCAACGAATGCGAAGTAGACCGCGGCCTTCCTTTCCTCCTTTATGACGTATATTATTCTCTCCTTCTTCTCCTCTTTGGTACCCGCGCCCATCAAGGCGGTGAAGTGCTCCATTATGGATATGCCCCTGGTGATACTGAACACCAGCACGAATATCCCCACGAACATCCACAGGGCCGAGGCTATCACTATGGTGGAGCCGAACTCCTGTGAATGAGCAATGGCGTCCCTGCTCTTTATGGTCATCCCGTTTATGGCTAGGACCGAGGCCACTATGGAAAACCCGGCTATGAGCAGCTCTGTTCTCCCGATACCCTCCGATTCGGACAAGGGCTCGTGCCTTAGGTGGAGGAATAACAGGGCGGTGGTGCCTATGAGCCAGAGCAGAGCAAGTATCATCAGGATATGGCTCCATATCTCCGTATCCAGGGGCCATACGAAGGTAAGGCCGTTAAAGATTAGCAATATGGAGGTGAGAATGATGGCAGCAGCCGTCTTGCCGCCAAGATGCTTTCCCTTCTTCTTGGGGGCGGGGTGGCTGCCAGTATATCTTATCTGCTTGGCATGCAGGAAGAAGTAGATCGCTACCAACAGCCAGAGAATCGAGACCAAAAGAAGCACGTTGCTGCTGAAGTCCCTGACCCCGAACACGAAATATTCCGGGAAGACGAGGGTGAGGGCGTTTATAGCCAGTAAGATAGACACCAGGGAGAATATGGCCACGATCCTCTCCCCCTCCCTCGCCTCGGCCATACTGCTCTTTGCCGAGGACATGTCGCTGGCCGCCTCCTCGTGTATCTCCTTGCCTCGGGCCAGCTCCTCCCCTTTCCCCTGATGCCCTTTGCGGCTGAGCCACCAGCTCAGGGGGCAGTAGGCGTACCTGCCGATACTACTTGCCGAGATCAACTCGCGTTCAGACATTTCAGATAATAGATATATTCGAGTTATAAAAATAGTTTTGGTAACCTTTATTTACGCATAAGTAATTCAACATGTTTATAATGGTGGAAGAAATGCGGAGGAATAGCAAGAGAAGGTGATGTAATGCTGCTGGACGACATAGAGATATCAAGGGCCATAGTTGAGAGCTACACCCGAAGTTTTTTGGATCATTTGGATTGCGACGTGGCCATAGCCGGTGCCGGGCCGGCCGGACTTACCGCATCCTATTACCTTGCCAAACAGGGAAAGAAAGTGGCGATATTCGAGAGAAAGCTCAGCCTGGGCGGCGGTATGTGGGGAGGGGGCATGATGTTCAACGAGATCGTGGTGGGCGAGGAGGGGCTGGAGATTCTGGAGGAGTTTGGTATCGGCTACAAAGAACAGGACGAGGGATACTATGTCGCGGATGCGGTGGAGGGTGTAGGCGCCTTGATATACCGCAGCACCAGGGCCGGGACCAAGATATTCAACCTGATAAGCGTGGAGGACCTCCTGGTGCAGGAGAACAGGGTGAACGGATTCGTCATCAACTGGTCCGCCGTGGACATGGCCAAGTTCCACATCGACCCGCTCACCATAAGGGCAAAGTACTGCGTTGAAGCCACAGGTCACCCGTTGGAGGTGCTCCAGACCCTGGTAAAAAAGAACGAGATCGAGCTTAACACCCCTTCCGGCGGTATCGAGGGCGAGAGGTCAATGGACGCGGCCAGAGGCGAAAAGATGGTGGTGGAGAACACCAGGGAGATATACCCCGGTCTCTTCGTCACCGGCATGGCGGCCAACGCCGCATACGGCAGCCCGAGGATGGGGCCCATATTCGGCGGCATGTTGCAGAGCGGCAGGTACGCGGCCAGGGAAATACTGAAGCAGCTCTGAGGCAGGGGAATGATGTTAGGTACATTCAGAATGGTCGATGCCAATATCAATCGCGTTCAAGAGGGTATCAGGGTGGTGGAAGACGTTATCCGGTTCGGCCAAAATGAAGCAGGGGGGAGGTTGAAGGAGCTACGTAGCAAGGTGGTCAATCTTAGAGATCTCATTCCCGGGCAGTATCTGATAGGAGCCAGGGACTCCCGCGGAGACGAGGGATTAAAATCAGTGGGTGCGGGGGAAGGTAAAAGGAATAGCGATATAGACCTGATCAGAGCCGGTTTTAACAGGGCCAAGGAGGGCCTGAGGGTCATTGAGGAAGGTATGAAGCTGTTGGAAACGGAAAACAACGAGGATACCCTCCAACATATCAAGTCCATAAGAGCTGAACTATACGACATTGAAAGGGACGTGTTAACCGCATATGACAAGGCCTGGATGCATAACATGGGCCTTTATTTCATAGCCGACCACGGTATCTTAGGGGATAGATTATTAGCGGTGTGCGAGCAGGCGTTGGAAGGTGGTGCGGACGTGGTGCAGCTGCGCTGCAAGAGCTTGGAAGATAAACGATTCCTAGCACTTGCCCGGGAGGTAAGGGCCCTGACCAAGGAACATGGTGTACCCATGATAATAGACGACAGGGCCGATATGGCCGTCCTGGTTGGAGCGGAGGGGGTCCACCTCGGCCAATCCGACCTTGGACCGGAGGAGGTGAGGAGGGTCTACGGCTCGATGCTTGCCCTCGGAATGAGCGTTCATAATGACGAGGAAATGAAAAGGGCACTTGAACAGGGCCCGGACTACCTGGGCATAGGCCCTGTTTTTTCGTCCGCAACCAAGGGGAAAAACATCAGATCCCTTGGTGTGGAAGGGACCCTGGAACTGGCCAAGTTATGGAAGGGGCCTTGGGTCTCTATCGGAGGAATAGGGCTAGACAACATCGAAAAGGTCGTTCGGGTCGGTATAAAGAGCATCGCGGTAATTTCCGCAATTGGTCACGCGGATTCACCAGAGGAAGCGGCGAGAGAGCTGAAGCAAGCCCTGGAGAAAGGTGATGGTAATGATAATGGATAACGCCAGGAAAGGGATCATAGACAAGGACATCGAAGGAGCGGCAAGACCGGAGGGCATGGACCCTGAAAAGTTAAGGAGGCTGGTGGCAAAGGGATGGGTGGTGGTGCCCCATAACCCAAGACACGATATCGGAAGATTGAAGGCCATAGGTGAAGGCACCAGTATCAAGATAAACGTGAACCTCGGCAGTTCCATGGACTACATCAACCCGGATGAGGAGATAGAGAAGGCCAAGATCGCCCAGAAATACGGTACGGACGCGCTGATGGACCTTTCCACTGGTGGCGACATAGACTCCATAAGACGGGAGATAATAAAGGTCGCTGACATTCCGCTGGGCACAGTGCCCATATACCAGGCGGGGATAGAGAGGGCCAAGGGAAAGGGGGCCGTGGTGGACATGACCGAGGACGACATATTCAACGCAGTAGAAAAGCATGCAAAGGACGGCGTGGACTTCGTAACAGTGCACTGCGGAGTGAACATGAAGAGCGTGGAGGCACTTCGGGGGCACAAGAGGGTCACCGGGCTCGTTTCCAGGGGAGGAGCATTCACCCTGGCCTGGATACTACACAATCAAGAGGATAACCCATTGTACGCCAATTTCGATTATCTCCTTGAACTGGCCAAGGAATACGAGGTCACTTTAAGCCTGGGAGACGGTATGAGGCCGGGAGGAATAATCGACGCGTCGGACATACCGCAGATCACCGAGCTCATAACCCTGGGCCGCCTGGTCAAAAGGTCCAGGGAGGCGGGGGTCCAGGCCATGGTCGAAGGTCCCGGGCATCTTCCCCTGGACCACGTGGAGGCCAACGTCAAGCTGGAAAAGGCGGTATGTGACCGCGCCCCGTTCTACGTGCTCGGACCCCTGGTAACAGACATATTCCCGGGCTACGATCATATCGTGGGGGCGATCGGGGGAGCGCTGGCGGCAAAAGCCGGGGCGGATTTCCTGTGCTACGTCACACCCAGCGAACACCTGGCCCTGCCTACCCTGGAAGACGTCAGGCGGGGAACGATAGCATCCAAGATCGCCGCGCATTCGGTGAACATCATCCGAGGGATCGACGTTGAGGGGGACCACGAGATGGACAAGGCCCGAGGCGACCTGGACTGGAAGGGCCAGTTCGCAATGGCCTTTGACAAGGAAAAGGCCAACGAATACAGGGACGGGCGGGGCCCATCGTCCACAGAGGTGTGCTCCATGTGCGGTGATTTCTGCGCCATAAAAATGGCAAACAAATTCCTGAAGGGAGAGAATGAAGAAGAATGAAGGGCTCCTATGGAGGGGCTGCGGCCTGTTCTGCCACCAGAGACCGGACAGGTCCTTTTATATCAGGGGCAAGCAGATGCCGCTGTGCTCAAGATGTCTCGGGGTTTACCTGGGTCTGCTGCTCTCCCCTCTTCTTACCCTTTTTTTCCTACTCCGGCTCGATTTCATGTGGATATTCGCCTTTATGTTAGGGGCCCAGGTTCCCATGTTCATCGACGGAACGGGCCAGCTCAGGGGCATGTGGGAAAGCAACAATCCAAGAAGGTTCGTTACGGGCACAATATCCGGTATGGGTGCGGGCTGCGGCCTGACGTGGGTCTTATCCGGGACGGGAATTTAAAAAAGCACCGTCAAAGTTCCCCCCGCTCTAGATAAACAGCCAGGTATAAACGGGAATGGCTATCAACAGGCCGATGGTAACCGATATGATGTTGACCTCGTCGTTATTTATCATCCCCCTTAACTGAAGCGTGGCTCCCAACAGGGAATCTATGTAAGAGCCCAGCATGCCCAACAGGACAGGCACCATCAACCCCAGGGGGGTAAGGGGATAGCGATGTATTCCGATGATCATCTCCGATTCGCCAAGCAATGTGGGGACCAGGGGGGAAAGCAGAATGGTGCCGAACAGGGCGGGGATAAAGGCCCCCAATATTGAAGCAAGGTTTCCCAGCGCGGACACGCCGCCGTCAGTACCCTTCGGCACCCTCTTGAAAGGGGGAAAGGGGAGGCAGGGGTCCTTCAAGGAAAAGACCCCGATCTCGGAGGCAAAGGAATCCCCGGCGGCCATGGATATCGCACAGATATATAGAAAAGCGGCCAGGCCCATGTCTATGAAGGGCGATATAATAACGATGGCAATGGGCATCGCACCATTGGCTATGACGTTTCGCCAACTCCTTTTGCCCCTGCGCGGTTCGGCCACGCCCATCTTGGCCTTTAACTCGTACTTCATCATGGTGACGCCGTAGGTCACCACCAGGAACAGGACCAATGTAAGAAGCCAATAGATGTCTGTTATCAGGCTTATGATCAGGCCGACAAAGAATGCCAGAACAGAGCCCTTTTTGTCCAGTATCCTCCTATGATAAGCAAATATGGCCAAGCCGATGCAGAGCACGAAAGCAACCATGTCCTCCAGCAGTATTGAACCCGACTCGGGCACTGTCACCAAGAGGTGGGGCGGCATATTCTCAACCAGGGCTAAAACGGGGCCGGGACTAAACATGCACCCCCTCATTAATGGCACTATGATTTTAATCTTTGGCCTTTCCGCCATATTGCCGGATTTACGGTTAGATTATCATCCTCCGGGCACAATTGAATAAATATCCAAGAGAACGGGAGTTTATGGTGAAATTGATTGCATCTTTCAATACTAAACGAAATATATTTATATAGTATCGTAATATATGGTTCTTCATGGCCGAAGATAAACCGTTCATCGATTCATTAACCCGGAAAGAAAGGCTGATCTATGCGATGTGCCTGCTGTTCCCCGATGCGGTGGAATACAAATTAGCGGAAAAGATAGGCGTCAACTCCAGCACATATTCCATGGTGAAGAGAAAGTTAATCAGGAAAGGCTACTTAATACCAATGTACGTCCCGGATATCAGATACCTAAATCTCCGCCTTCTTTCCGTGGCCAGCTACCAATTCCCCGAGCCCAGCGGAAAGACCCTGGTGGAACAGATGGACGAGCTGCCCAAGGAGGTGGTGGATAACTGGGTGTTCGGGGTCAGTTCCAAGACCAAGGGATTCGTTATCAGTGCCTATAATGACGTCGAGACCGCCAAGATGA
>CAZUZU010000002.1:16360-39195 GCA_964624865.1 uncultured archaeon | reverse complement strand
GCCGAAATTATCACTTGTAAACCGCGAAGGCGCCGTAGCCCACCGCCATGTCCGCGCCCTTCTCGCCCTTGACGTCCGCGGAGGTTGCGTATTTAAGGAATTCAACCCTCTTCCCCCCCAGCTTCTTTGCAGCCACCAACATGGCGGCCACCCCACCCGGCCCGCACATGGTTATCCGGTCCCGGTCAACAGTGTCGATCAGACCCCGGGGATCGAAGTCCCTGATCTTTTCAACGGCGGGCTCATCCTTCTTGTGGGCATACTCTCCCGGAGACATGCCTTCCTCGGGGCTGTCCCGGTACATCATACCGGCGTGTGTAAAGTCCGTGGAGGCCACGAGCACTATATCCCTGTCGTTCTTTAACGCAGAATCGGCAACCACCTCTCCCACCTCCTTTGCCGTTTTCCAGTCCTGCATCGCCAAACAAACTGGAACGAACCTGAAACCCCTGCCAGGATATTGAAGAAAGGGAAGCTGCACCTCAATGGAATGCTCCCGCACGTGCGCCTCGAAGTTGTCGTCTATGATGCTCCCGAGCATGTCCCGGACCATCTCGTCCACGGCCACGGTGCCGAAGGGCATCTTCCAGGGCTCCCGGGTGGTAGCCACCATGCTCCCCATACCCGTATGATTGGGGCCGAAGATCACAAAGGACTCCGGAATTCCGTCCGAATATACCGAGCCAAAGGAATGCGAGGCAATGGGCCCGGAATACACGTAGCCGGCGTGGGGCACAACCACCCCCACCAATTCGCCCTTTCTCTCCTTGGCCACCGAGGGAATCTTACCGTATCCGAACTCGTGCTCGAAGCACTCCTCTATCATTCGTTTCAAGCTTCCCTTGGAGCCGGGGTAGAATCCTCCTGCCGCTGCGGGCTCCCTCTCGCCTCCCTTCTTGGAAAACCACGGCATACCTGTATCTCTCCTATATGGTCGCCTCGAAGTCCTCTATCTCAAAGTCGAACTCGCCCTCGTCCTTTATCCTTTCGGATTCCAGCAACAGGTTCTTGGTCAGCTGCCAGTATAGAGTTGCCAGGGCCTTTCTACCCTTGTTGTTTGCGGGTATGACAAGGTCCACGTACTTGGTCTCGTTGTTCGCGTCGCAGAACGCTATCACCGGGATACCGCTCACGATGCTCTCCCTCAAAGCCTGGACATCCGCAAAGGGATCGGTGACCACGATTATCTCGGGCTCTATGTAGGACCGGAGATTGTGATTGGTCAAAGTTCCCGGTATGAACCTGCCGGCAAAGTACTTGGTTCCGATGATCTGGGCAAAGCTCTCAACCGGCTGCTGGCCGTACTGCCTCGCCGACACCGCAAGTATGTTCTCGGGTTCGTACTGGGCCAAAAGCCTGGCCGCCTTCCGGATGCGGTCCACGCTCATCTTGATATCCAGTACGTAGAGGCCGTCGTTCCTTACCCTGAAGATAAAGGGCATCATGTCCTGGCTCTTCTGCTGGGTTCCGATATGCACTCCGGAGGACAGGAATAATTCCTCCTCCTTCGTCCGTTGAAACTTCTTTTCGCTCTTGCTCTCATCCTCAGAGTCCTCACTTGGGGCCTCTGTTGATTCAGCTTCCTTGACTTCCACGTCGTCTGCCATTATATCACCGTATCGACACTTGAAGGTTTTTACATAATGCATACATCATTTAAATAAGGTTTTCTTCTATTCGAATGAGCTCGTTCAACTTGGCAGTCCTCTCCCCTCCCACCGTGCCAGTCTTTATTCCAAAGCCGCCGAAGGCCACCGCTATGTGTGCGATGGTGTTGTCCACTGTCTCCCCGCTACGATGGGATATTATGGTCTTATACCCGTTCTTGTGGGCAAAACTCACCGCATCGTATGTATCGCTCAGGGTCCCTATCTGGTTCACCTTGATCAAAACCGCATTGGCGGACCCCATCCTCACCCCCTTGATGATCCTGCTCAGGTTGGTAACGAACAGATCGTCGCCCACTATCAGGCATCTGTCGCCCACCTTGTCGGTTAGCTCCTTAAAACCCTTGAAATCGTTCTCCTCCAGGGGATCTTCCACCGAGAATACGTCGTAAGTATCCACAAGCTCGGCAATAAAGTCTATCTGCTCTCCCGGCCCCAACTCCCTGTCCGCATAAACATACTTCCCTTTCTCCTTGTCATAGAATTCCGAGGCTGCCACGTCCAAAGCGGGCTTTATATCCAGGCCCATCTCCTCACCAATAGAGGAAGTGGCGTCCACCAGTATTTCCATAGCCTTGGTGTTGGACAGGGGAGCGACCCAGGCCCCCTCGTCGCCCTTACCTATCGGTGTATCGGGCAGTGTATCTCTCAACAGCCCCTTGATCCTCTTGTGAACCGCCGCGTTGGCAAACACCCGCTGTGCCATGGTCCCATCCTTGGGAACGGACAGGAATTCCTGTATATCCGTTCCCCCTATGGCATGCGCGCCGCCTCCTATTACGTTGCCAAATGGCCTGGGCATGTCCCTGTGGAGATTACCGCCCAGATAGAGGTACAAGGGAACGCCCAGTGAATCCGCCGCCGCCCAGGCCACGCTTAAAGATATCGCGGTGGCCACGTTGCCCCCGATATGGGAGAAGTTGTCCGTGCCGTCTATTGAGTGCAGCTTCATATCGATCTCCACCTGGTTCATGGCGTCCTCTCCTATGAGCTCCGGCTTGACCTCCTTGTGGAACACCTCTATGGCCTTGTCTATGTCATTGTCCGGATAGGACACGACCTCGTGCTCACCCGTTGACGCCCCGGCAGGGGCGGCGGCGTGTCCGGGGGCCACCCCAAACCCGCTCTTGGTGATCACCTCCGCCTCGGCGGTGATGTTCCCTCTGCTGTCCAATACCTTCCTTATCTTCATATCCACGATTTCAGTCATTTTAAGTCTCCTCCTTTCCTCTGAATCCGTACTTTCCGATCAACGGCACGAAAACGCATCCCCCCAGCGACTCCTTCCTCAGCTCACCTTCCCGCTTTTTAAGCCTGATAAGGTCCTGCCACCACCTGCTCTTGCCCACAGGGGCAAGTATCATCCCGCCTTCTTCAATCTGGAGCTTGAGATGGGTGGGGACGTTAGGCGCCGCGCAGGTGAGATATATCCTGTGATACGGCCCCGCCTCGGGATATCCCTTGCTGCCGTCGCCGTGCACCACCGTTATTATCCGGTCGAGACCCGCCTTTCGGATGTTATTCCGGGCGTTTTCCGCCAATTTCTCAACCCTCTCTATGGAAATAACCTTTCCCTTTGGGCCCACGATCGCTCCGGCCAGGGCGGCGTGGTAGCCACTTCCCGCCCCGATCTCCAGGACCTTCATATCCTGCTTGAGCTCAAGGGCCTCCATCATGATGGCGATCATGGAAGGCGCTGAAATGGTCTGGCCGTTGCCTATGGGCAGGGGATGGTCCACGTAGGCCTCGTTTCCCATTCCGGAAGGTAGGAATTCCTCCCTGGGCACGGAAAGAAACGCCTTTTCCACCTCCTCGCTTTCTACATATCCACCTGCCTTCAATTTTTTAACCAGTCTTTTCCTTTCCCTCTCTCTCGACATCTATGCCCACTTCTCCTTTATCTTTTTGGCGTATATCCGGACGATGTCCTTTGCCTCGGCCTCTTGATCCACATGAAGGACCCTATCCCTTGTCTTTATCTTGTGGATGGCCAACCAGCTCCTGTCAAGCTCTATCCTGTCCCCGACGATGAATATCTCGTCCGGGGGAACTTCGATGGTCTTGGATATGCTCTTCCTGCCCCTGTTGATGGAAACCGGGACCTTCACCTTGTCGAACTTCACCGCCCAGATGGTAGTTATATCCTTGGGAAAGGCCTCCCCCAATCTCTTATCCTCCCTTTCTATGGAGGTGATCTTGAAGGGCACATCGTCGTCGTATATCACCTCTCCCACCCTTACCTTGGCCTCCGGTTGCAGATAGGTCTTTGTCTTGTACGATTCCGCACCCTCGGACACTATCAGGGGCACCTCAACGTCAGCGGGCTGCTCCAGTTCCACGTCATACACGTTGGAGCACGAGCGGCATTTCAGCCTGGCCCTGAACAGGGTGGAGTCCTTGGTGATCACCAGCTTCCCCTTGAGAACGTCCTTCAGCTCGGGGTCGTCGCAGTTTGGGCATGCATGATATATTGCCTTGGGCACATTGCCCTCTTTGTCCATTCTGACCATGTCTATAAATCAAGCTCGTTCTTGGTATATAAGGATATCCCACTTGGCTGTTTTGACACGTTGCTCTTCTTGAGTCCGACGATGGTCTTTACCCCTGAGGACGCGGCCAGATCCACCAACTGCTGGGTGATGATACCGTCAAAGACTATGGTCTGGATGTTCAGGCTCTTGTTGCCTATCTGGTCTCTTAATTCCCTGATGGGGATCTCCTTCAGGGTCTTATCCTTGGCGTCCAGCAGGGTGGCCTTGGTCTTTCCCTCCAGGTCTTTGAGCACCTTCTTATAGCCCTTCAACTGTGGGGTGAGCTCCAGTTTGTCCCCGGTATCCTTGGGCGTGTCCTTCTTTCCCTTGCCTCCCTTCTTACCCTTGTCCCCCTTCTCATCCTTTGATTCCTCTTCGGAGCGGCTAAGGGTTATGTTGTACATCTCGATGTACTGCTCGGAGGGTATCTTGTTGCGGAGAGACTTCATTATCTGTTTCTGGCTCAGCTCCTCCACCTCCCTGCCCTTGGGCGCGCGGGCAACGAAATCGATCTCGGTAATCTCCAGCAGCTCCCGTAATATAAGCTGACCGCCCCTGTCACCGTCCACGAACGCTATCGCGTTCTTCTCCTTGGTGAGCTCCTCTATTGTCTTGGGAACGCTTGTACCTTCCACGGCTATTGCATTCTTGATTCCGTACTTCAGCAGGTTGAGCACGTCGCTCCTTCCCTCAACCACGATTATATTGTCCGAGGGCTCCACATTGGGCCCTGCGGGGAGCTTTTCCGGGCCGTAGGAGGTTATAACCTCTACCTGGACCGCTTCCCTTACCGTGTCAGTGAGGTCTATGCCCACGTGCTTGGAGGCCTCTATCATGTCACCGAGCAGTTGTCTCGCACGGTCTATGATCTTCCTCCTCTTGGAGGCCCTGACGTCCTCTATCGCGTCGATGTCGATGGTGGCCTTGCACGGGCCCACCCGGTCAATGGTCTCCAGGGCGGAGCCGAGTATGGCGGTCTCCACCTGGTCCAGGCAGGAGGGAATGGTTATGGTCCCCTCGCTCTTGCCCTTCTTGGTGGATACGGTCACCTCTATTCTGCCGATCCTGCCGCTCTTCTGTAGGTCCCTCAGGTCAAGCTCGTCGCCTATGAGCCCTTCGGTCTGACCGAATATAGCACCTACAACATCGGGTTTCTCAACAATACCTTCGGTCTTTATCTTTGCCTTTATCATATATTTCGTTGTACTTGGGTCTATTACCATATTGTTCACCTCTTTTTTGTTCCCGGGCTGAAGCAAAATTATCAATGGTACGACATACCACTTACGTACATCCGGATGGAGTTAAATTGCAACTCTCGCATACATCCGTTGATGCGCGTTGTACTAGATATTGAGTGTGATATCATGACATTGACAGTTTCTGCCTCACTGCCACGGGCATTTTACCTTGAGCGAAAAGGATATTGCGTTCATTATATATAAATTCACTCATTTTTATATGGGATATAAAGAAAATGTTATATACCTCGGTAATGTGCATTACGCCATGGAAGAAAAAAATTCGGACCGGATCTATATTCTATTTCTTATCGTTTCCATAGTGATCTCGCTTGCCTCCGCCTACTCGATAATACATCTCTTCTCCACAGGCTATTCATTTACCGCCTTCGGCCTGAAGGCGGTGGTCATCGGGCTTTTACTGCTCGCAGCCGTGCTCACGGCCGCGGATGCAGTGATAATCAACAGGGAAAGGACCTCGATGTGGTACCTCAAGCTGTCGGTGGCATTCCTGGCGGTGATCACCGTGCCGCCAATAATCTACGACCTCTACGTGCCGCCATTCATGCTCCTGTTCCTGGCGGTCTACATATCCGTAATATTGGCGGTGAACGGCTTCGTCCTGGTACCGGTGAGGCCCAAGCTGGGCGGTGCTAATATTATCCTGGCCTCGTTCATCCCGTTCAACGCTCCGATAATGTTCTACATCCTGTACCAGGTCATACGGATGCCACACCTGATAGAGTTCGCGGGAATATGCCACGCCTCCGTCCTTCCCTTGGAAAAGGGGAAGAAGGGAGCGATATACCACCTTAGGAGGTTCTTGTACAGGGAAAGGAGGGCCGCTCTGAGATGCAGAGACACCCGGTACTACACGTGATCGTTGTCCTGGTCATGGCCTCGGTCTCTTTTCACGCCACGTTCGGAGGGGGATTGGAACTACCGGAGGCGGAGGACCTTTTCATCAGGGAAACGGACACCTATTTTCGGGATATTAACCTCAGCTACAGGGACCCACGGCTCGGAGAAGCCGAATTCCTGATCACATGCCTGGTGTACGCAGGCAAGCAAATCCCGGAGTCCTCCCTGGCCGTATATTTCAATCTGTCCTATGCCAACCTGACGGGCTCCATATGCATCGGTTCGGGAAGACAGATCTTCCTGGACCCGGTGGAAAAGGGCATCGCAAATATCACGGGGCGGGTGCCGCACGACACCTGGCTGGAGACCCCGGAAACCCTGGTCCTGGAAACCTATCTGGAAGTGAGAACGGATCAGGGAGAGGTGATCCTGGACCGAACTACCAAATACTTTTCGGCCAAGGCCATAGGCATGCCGACCTAGTCATAATTCATCCTTGTCTATCTCCATCTCCTTTTCGATGACGAAGGGGCCGACGTAATCGCATTTCTTACAGTGATAGACGTATCCCCCTATCATACCGCTCTCGTAATACAGGTCGCTCGATCCGCAGTGGGGGCAAACAAGGGTGGTGATCCTCTTTTTACCCATGGGTCAGCCGCCGAAAAGGTGCTTGACCCGATCCCAGACCGTTTCCCTGATGGTGTGGGGTTGATTGTGGAACTTTAGCTCTTCATAGGGAATGTTGAGAACGAGGGTGTCGATGTCTATGGTCTCCACCTCCTCCAGAACGGCATAAACGAAGGCCTCCTTGTCCCTGCTTGTCTCCTCCCCCTCGCTGGTGTCGATTATCATTGTATCGACAACGTCCCCGGTCTCTATGACCTCCGCCACCGTGCCGATCTTCTCACCTTGGGAATCGTATACCGTGGATTCCATGAGGATATTGTAGACTGTATTCTTTAGATGAAGGGAGCCTTCCTTCTCCTTTCCCACCAAGGTCTTGTTCAAGCGAAAAACATCCCCGGGGCCCTCCCCTATTATAAAGTAATCGTCCGTGGTATCGTCAACGAACCCTACTTCCACCCCCTCGCTGTCCTTAACTGCCAGACCGAGGTAATTCTTATCTACCATGTCATCACCGACCATAGTAATACTTCGTCTTATAATAAGGTTACCTAAACCAAAGGTAGGCAAGATGGACTGCGGCGAGTATACCCAGCCCCAGGAAGGTTGATATGGGCAGGCCGGGCATCATGTAATTGCGCTCCAGGAGCTTGATGGTCAGGACCAGGCCGGCCATTACCCCCAGGGACACGGCGACAAAGGGGATCCAGGGAGCAAGAAGACCAAGGGCGGGAAAGTGCCGCGCGCCATGCATGAAGGCGGTGGCTCCCAGCATGGAGTAGAACACCAGGTCACCCAGGCCCAGGTCCCAGAAAGGCGTTTTATAGGTGAGCCGGGACATGAAATCGTCCTCCTCTATGTACTCGTCCATGCTTGGAGCCGGCTGCACAGGCTCATGTGACGATTCCTTGGGGCGGGGAGAGGGAGTGGCGTCTGAGCCGTGGGTCATCTCGGCTATTCTCTTTATGGGACCCTTGAAAACGGCATAGATATCGTAGATGGATAGAAGGATCAAAAGAAAAACGGCGGTGTATATGGGTAGTAGCACTGCAAGAAAGGCGCCGGTCATGCTGGCCAGAACTATTAGGGCGGTGTTGCACTCCATTATCCTACGGTTCCTGAAAATCTGGGCGGTTATGTAGACGGCGAATAAAAATGAAAAGAACAGCATGATCAGGTCGAAGCCGGGTAATGCCAGGACCACCGAGTACATCGCCGTTAGGCCAAGAGGCAGTATCGAGGTATGGTAGAGATAGGTGGTCCAAGGCCGGTACAGGATACGGAGGGAGCTGGTGATGAAGTAAAAGGAGATAACGGTGAGAACGAATAAAAAGGCGCCCATGAACATGACCTGGAGGACGCCCTCCCTCTTCATCTTGACCAGCAGGAAGATGAACAGTCCCCCGATGAGAGCCGCAACCACAAGGATGACCGCGTTGAGGATGCCGGCCCCGGCGGCCTCTCCTCCCGTCCCCCTTTCAGCAAATACTGTGGCCTGGATGAAGAACTCCGATGCGTATACCATGTAGACAAGGGGAAGGGAAACAAGGATGGTGAGAAATACCGGCATATAGGAGGTCAATTGCAGTCTCAAACGATTTTTCGGCATGGTCATTCGGCGATTAAGTCCTCGAAGTCCTTAAAGGTTTCGTAGTAGTCCCTTAGGACCACAGGAATCTCGTTGTAGAACTCGTCCGCCTTGGGACCGAGGGTGGCCCCTCCCGGGGTAGGCACCACCAGCCCCTCCCTTTCCAGAAGACGGAGGGAGTACCTGACCTTGTGCTGGGGCAGGCCCAGTTGCTGGGACAGCTTGATGATGCCCAGGGGTTGGTTTTCCTTGAGATTGGTCAGCACGTTCAGATGCCTGCAAAAGAGCTCTATCTCCCGGTCAAGTCCAGTGGTTATCATGGTATCGCCTCTTATTTGTTTTGGATTAGGATAAAGAGTAGACAGCATACCAAGGAACCTTTGGCTTTCAGGCAGTAAGGTTTACCCAAGAAGTCACCCGAAGGTGTCAACTTGGACTCCTTACCTAGGCCAAAGGACCAAGCCCCTTTCAGGGTATCCTTCCCATGAGCTCTCGCATCATAGTACCAGATATTACGCAGCAGGCTTAACTGCCGGGTTCGGTATGAGACCGGGTGTTTCCCCACTGCTATGGCCGTCTACTATCTGAGGTTAATACATAATTTGATATTTATATTATTCGGTGACTACCCCCTCTGGGACAACACCGCAAGCAACGAGAACTTGATGATCAAAACCCGCAGCAAAACACTATATAGCGTTGTGCGTATTAGCTAGGCATGGAGGCGAAGCCTATATGGGCGGATGCGTGGAAGCGAGCGAGTACGCAGGTATTTTACTGGCATGAGAGCGTGATCTCCGACCTTGGTCGGGAAGAGTTCATCTCCACCTCGATACCCATGGCGTGCGGCGGTATCACGGAGGGCCGGGCCGAAGTCGGTGGACGACGAGATCGACGAGCTGTTTAGATGATAATTATCTTCGAGCGTAATTTACTGTTGGCCCTCTTGGAGTTTCATCACGGTGACCGCTTTCTTTTGATATGTGCCATTATAGTTATCTTGGATATAATCCCCGACCTTGTAAAGAAAGCAGAAAAATTTCTACAGCCCCCCGGACGCTAACGCAGTTCTTTTATATGCTTGTTGTTTTTTCTTCATGTGGTAAGGTTACTGTAAAGTCGATCAAAGGTGGTTGAAACCATGACGAAGCTGAGGCTGGTGATACCCAAGGGCAGCATCCAGGGTAGTATCGAGACGCTGATAAACGACGCAGGTATGAGTCTCCGGATACGGAGCAGGGACTACAGGCCGGACATCAACGACGAGGACATAGAGGTCAAGATGATGAGGCCCCAGAACATTCCCAAGCTCATAGAGATGGGGTCACACGACCTCGGGTTCACCGGGCACGACTGGGTGGTTGAGAGCGGCGTTGACGTGAAGGAGGTCATGGACCTGGGCCTGGACCCGGTGCGGATAGTTGCCGCCGTCCCCAATAATACCGACGTGGGGGAGCTAAAAGGGAAAAGGATCGTGGTGGCCACCGAGTACGACAACATATCCGGCCGCTACCTGGAGGAAAGGGGCTACGACTTCATGCTGCTCCGCACCTACGGGGCGACGGAGGCCTTTCCCCCGGACGACGCCGACATGATAATAGACAACACCGCCACGGGCCGGACCATCAAGGAGCACGACCTGCGCATCACGGACACTGTGATGGAAAGCTCGACCATGCTCGTAGCCAACAAGGAGGCGATGGAAGACCAATGGAAGAGGGAAAAGATCGAACAGCTGGCCACCATCTTCCGGGCGGTATTGGACGCCAGGGGAAGAGTAATGCTGGAGATGAACGTGCCCAAGGACAATTTCGAGGCCGTAGTGGAATTCCTGCCCTGCATGCGCTCCCCCACTGTCGCACCCCTGTACGCGGAGGAGGGTTACGCCGTTAAGATCGCAGTGATGAAGCACGAAGTGCCCAAGCTCATACCCAAGCTCAGGGAGATGGGGGCCACCGACATCCTGGAATACGATATCCGGAAGGTCATAGCCTGAAAGAGGGAGGGTGCATGGTATTGACGGAGATGGAGGCCGTTCTCTTTGACATGGACGACGTGCTGGTGGACGTTTCGAGGTCCTACATGGTAACCATCAGAAAGAGCGCAGAGCATTTCCTTGGCCGTAAAGTCACGCAGGAGGAGGTGGAGCGTTACAAGATGGAGGGAGGCTACAACGACGACTGGGACCTCACCGAGGCCATAGTAAGGGACACGGGCCTTAATGTCCCCCGATCCGACATGGTCCAAAAATTTCAGGATATTTACCGGGGCCCGGACTTCAGCGGCCTGATAAACCGGGAGAAATGGCTCCTAAAGGACAAGGTCCTGAACACGCTTGCCGCCCGCTATCTACTCGGCATCGTCACGGGTAGGCCGAGGGAGGAGGCCGAGTACACCTTGGACAAGTTCGGGGCCAGGGAAAAGTTCAAGGTATTGATTGCAATGGAGGAACAGGGCGATAGAAAGAAGCCCGACCCCTTGGGCATACAACTGGCCCTTGGCACGCTGGGGGTCGAGCCGGGAGATGCGATCTATCTGGGGGACAACGTGGACGACGTGCGGGCTGCGGCCGCCGCGAAAGTAATGCCCATAGGTATAACGAACGGCAGTGATAAAATGAGGATCACCTTAAGAAAAGAAGGGGCAATATATGTCCTGGAAAGCGTGAACGATATCCTGGAAGTGATGGAATGAGAACAGCGGAAGTGGAGAGAAAGACGAATGAAACGGAGATAAAGATTAAATTGAACATCGACGGCACCGGCACGGCTGAGGTCCGGTCCGAGATCGGGTTCCTGAACCACATGCTGGAATCCTTTGCCAAGCACGGACTGTTCGACCTGGACATGAATATCAAGGGGGACCTGGAGGTGGACCAGCACCATACGGTGGAGGACAGCGGCATCGTTCTCGGCCAGGCATTCGCTAAGGCCCTGGGGCTCAAAGAGGGGATTAAACGGTCGGGCCATTTCTCCTATCCTATGGACGAGGCCCTGGCATCCGCCGCCCTGGACGTGTCCGGCCGGCCGTTCCTTGTCATGGAGGCCGAGTTCAAGGACAAGAAGGTGGGGGATATGGAAACGGCCCTGGTCCACGATTTCTTCCAAGGCTTCGTAGCCGCGTCAAACACCACCCTCCACCTCAAGGTGGAGTACGGGAGAAGCGACCATCACAAGATAGAGGCTTTGTTCAAGGCATTCGGCAAGGCCCTCAAGCAGGCCTGCGAAATAGAGCCGAGGATAGAGGGAAAAATACCTAGCACGAAGGGTAAATTATGATAGGTATAGTGGATTACGGGGCAGGGAACCTGCTGTCCGTTGGCAATGCGCTGGACTACCTTGGCCGGGAATCCGTGGTGGTCAGGGGGCCTGGAGACCTGGGAAAAGTGGAAAAACTGATCCTCCCGGGCGTGGGCGCCTTCGGTGCCGCCATGCGCATGCTGCGGGAAAAGGAATGGGTACCCGCCCTGTTGCAGTGGATAGAAGAGGATAAACCATTTTTAGGTATATGCCTGGGCATGCAGGTGCTGTTCGAGCAGAGCGAGGAATCACCCCGGGGCAAGGGCCTGGGCGTATTCAAGGGCGACGTTCCGAGATTCCATCAGGGCAGGGTGCCACAGATCGGGTGGAACCAGGTCCGATATAACAAAGGGTCTAAATTGTTCAAGGGCATAGACAACGGCTCGTTCTTTTACTTCCTGCACAGTTACTACGTCAGGGATCGAACCGGCGTGACCACCGCCGTCACTGACTACGTGGTGGAATACACCTCCGCGGTGGAAAGAGGAAGCGTTTACGGGGTCCAGTTCCACCCAGAGAAGAGCGGCGAAGTCGGTTTAAAATTGCTGAAGAACTGGGTGATAGAATGCTAGCCGCCAGGATAATCCCCTGCCTGGACGTTGACAACGGCAGGGTGGTCAAGGGTGTCAAGTTCAAGAACATCAGGGACGCGGGTGACCCGGTGGAGCTGGCCGGGGAGTACAACAGCCAGGGCGCGGACGAGCTTGTGTTCCTGGACATAGGCGCCTCCTACAAGTCAAGGCAGATACTGGTGGAGGTGGTCAAAGCGGTGTCAAAGCAGGTGTTCATACCCCTGAGCGTTGGCGGAGGCCTGCGCACAGTGGAGGACATGAGGATGGTGCTTTCCGCCGGAGCCGACAAGGTGGCGTTGTGCACCTCCGCCCTAAAGGAGCCAGAGCTTATATCCAAGGGGGCCGAGGCTTTCGGCTCCCAGTGCATCGTGCTGAGCATCGACGCCAAGAAAAGGGGCGGGAGCTGGAACGCCTTCACACACGGCGGCAGAAAGGACGCGGGCAAAGACGCCGTGGGGTGGGCGAAGCAGGGCGAAGAGCTGGGCGCGGGGGAGATACTGCTGAACTCCATGGACAAGGACGGCACCGGCGAGGGTTACGACCTCGATCTGACCCGGACGGTGGTGGAGGCGGTGAACGTGCCTGTGATAGCCTCGGGCGGCGCCGGCAACCTTCAACAGATGGTCGACGCCGTGAAAAGGGGAAGGGCCGACGCCGTTCTGCTGGCCTCTTTGCTACATTACGGGCGGTTCACCATCAACGAGATAAAGGAATACATGAAGGATAAGGGAGTGTGCGTAAGATGATAATCTCATCCATAGACCTTAGCGAGGGTAAGGCGGTACAGCTGAGGCAGGGCAGGGAAAAGATGCTGGAGAAGGAAGACCCGAAGGCCTTGGCCAGGGAATTCGAACGATTCGGGGAGACAGCGGTCATAGACCTGGACGCTGCAATGGGCAAGGGCCACAACGCGGAGACCATAAAGGAGCTGTTGAAGATTACCGAATGTCGGGTGGGAGGCGGCGTAAATACGGTTGAAAAGGCGGCAGGGTGGATTTACGAGGGCGCAACGAAGGTCATCATAGGCTCAAAGGCCTTCCAGAACGACGAGGTGAACCGCGACTTCCTATCCGCCCTCGCAAAAAAAATAGGCCGGAGGAAGATGATCATTGCCATCGATTCCAGGGGTGGTAAGGTCGTTACCAAGGCGTGGAAGCACGACACCGGCCTTGACCTTTTTACCGCGGTAGAGGAGCTTGAGGATTACGCCGGCGAGTTTCTTTTTACCTGTGTGGAAAGGGAGGGATGTATGAAAGGCACCGACATGGACACAATAAGGAAGCTCAGAAAAACCACCAAGAACCGGCTCACAGCTGCCGGAGGGGTCACCACCACGGACGAGATAAAAGAACTCGGGGCCATGGGGGTCCACGTCCAGCTGGGCATGGCATTGTACACGGGCAGGATAGACCTCGGCGAGGGGTTCATCCATTCTCTGGCCTGGGACAAGATGGGGCTCATTCCCACCATTGCCCAGGACCACAAGGGGAACGTGCTGATGCTCGCCTACAGCAGCAGGGAATCCCTTAGAAAGACATTCGGGACCAACAAGATGACCTACTATTCCAGATCGAGGGAGGAGCTCTGGACCAAGGGACTCACCTCGGGCAACATACAGGATTTCATACGCATAAGGGCGGATTGCGACCAGGACGCCCTGCTGGCCACTGTCAGGCCTAGGGGGCCGGCCTGCCACCTGGGCACCTACACCTGCTTCGGGGACAGGAGGTGGGACGATTGAGGATGATTAAAGCGGAAAAACTCGACGAAGCCTTCTTTCGATACAGGGAGACGGAGGACCTGGAAGCGGTTAAAGACATCATCGGGAGGGTAAGGAAGGAGGGGGACAAGGCCCTCAGGGATTACACCAAAAGGTTCGACAGGGCCGATGTAGAGAATTTCAGGGTTGAAAAAAAGGAGATCAAAAAGGCCTATGACTCAGTGAACGAGGGGCTTGTCAAGGCAATGAAAAAGTGCCACCGGAACATCGTGAGCTTTGCCAGGAGGCAGCTTGCTCAGTTCCAGGACTTCCAGTACGAGACGGAGGGCGGGGTGAAGACAGGGCAGCGGGTCATACCCCTGGATCGGGTGGGCATATACGTGCCCGGGGGCCGCTATCCACTGGTCTCCAGCCTGCTGATGGGGGCCGGGCCAGCCAGGACCGCCGGGGTTAGAGAGATCGCCGTATGTTCCCCACCAAGCCACAAGGGGGGGATACATCCCGCCATTCTCGTAGCGGCGGACATAGCCCGGGTGGACGAGATGTACAGGGTGGGAGGCGCCCAGGCGGTGGCGGCCATGGCCTACGGCACAGAAACGGTCCGGGCGGTTGACAAGATCGTTGGACCCGGGAACAAATACGTGGCAGGGGCAAAGAGGGAGGTCTTCGGCAGGGTGGGGATAGATCTCATTGCCGGGCCAACGGAATTGCTGATACTGGCGGACGAAAACGCAGGGCCAGACATCATTGCCGCCGATATGCTGGCCCAGTCCGAGCACGATCCCGATGCAGCCGCCGTTCTGATAACCGATACCAAGGAACTGGCGGGCAAGGTGGAAAAAGAGGTGAGGCAACAGCTAAAGGGCCTGGAGACCGCGGACACCGCGTCCGACGCCCTGGAGAACAACGGATTGATAATCCTTGTCAAGGACCTTAGGCAGGGGATAGACATTGCCAACAAGAGGGGACCGGAGCATCTGGAACTATGCGTGAAGAATCCTAAGAAATATATCCGGGACCTGAAGAACTACGGTTCTCTTTTCATAGGGATTGGGGCCGGAGAGGCGCTGGGCGATTACAGCTCCGGTATTAATCACACCCTCCCCACGAACACCGCAGCAAGATACACCGGAGGCCTGGGAATCAAGGATTTCGTCAAGCTGGTCACCACCTTGGAGGTCAATCATAAGGGGCTGGATCGAATAGGAGAAGCGGCTGTGGAACTGGCCCGGGCGGAGGGTTTGGAGGCCCATGCAAGGAGCATCGAGATCAGATTGGGAAAGAAGGCCAATGGGAAATAACAGAAAAAACTGTCATCCAATTCATGCCGTTAGGACAATATTTATATTGCTTACGTATATTCATTATTAAAAAATGTTATGTTGGTCACTATGGTAAAGGAAGATTGGGAATTCAGGGCAGCCGGCATCGTCACCTCCATATCTCCGGACGAGGATGGGAAGTATTTGGCCGTGGGTTCCTTTGACACCAACATATATTTCTTCGAGGAGGGGGGAAGACTACTGTGGCGCTACAAGACGGAGGGGATAGTGAACACCATAGCGCTGAGCCCCGACTGCTCATTCATTTGCGCCGGTTCTTACGATCACAACCTCTACGTGTTCTCCAACGAGGGGGATCTTTTGTGGAAGTACAAGACGGACACCTACATCAATGCCCTTTCAATAGGACAGTATATCAATCCCAGGGGGGAAAAGGAGCTGTACATCTTTGCCGGGACCTACGGTGGCAAGATGGTCTGTTTCGATGCGAGCGGCAATCAGAAGTGGGAGCATACGACAGGTGGCGTAGTTAGCAGTATAGGCACACTGACCAACCTGGACCCGGAAAAGGGGGTCAGGGGTTGGGTGGCAATGGGTTCCTACGACAACATGGTCTACATGATGACCTGGAACGGGGAGATGCTGTGGCAGTTCAAGACCGGCGGGCGTGTCTTCGACGTTAAGATGACCAGGGAGGAAGACAACGAATACGTCGAAGTGGGGTCCAAGGACTGGAACCTTTACTGCATAGACATAAATGGCAACGTCAAATGGAAGTATCCCACAAGGGAGAGCGTGCTCACATGTGACTGTGACGACAATGCCAGGATATTCGCCTGCGGCTCCTTCGACAGGTCCCTTTACGTCTTTGATTCAAGGGGCAACATTCGGTGGCGTTTCACTGCCGGGGACTACATAAACAAGATCAGGGTGTCCAACGATTCCCGCCTGGTAATAGGCAGTTCCAAGGACGGGGCGGTATACGTTTTCGACCGGAACGGAGACCTGCTTGGAAAGATACCCACTAAAAGCGACGTGTTCTCACTCGAGTACTCGCAGAAGAACAACAGTGTTTACATCGGTGACCAGGAATCGCATCTGTTCGCCGTCTCCCTGGACAAGTTTGTGAAAAAGGGAGAGTTATCTCTTGAAGAGAAGGAAGAAGAAAGATTGGAAAGCATCTCCACGGGCAGTGAGATCCTGAAGAACTTCCCCGATCAGGTGAAAAAGGACTTTCTTACAGTTACTGAAACGGGGGAAGACGACGAGGGCATGAAGATCGACGACCAGATACATATATGCCCCAACTGCAAGAAGATACTAGAATACATATTGTACATTAACAGGAACGAGATGATAGACAAGACAAAGAAATAGACAAAGGATTTGTACTATGGCTTTTCCGTTCCGGACTTGGATTTGTTATATCTTGTAATGGCCCGCTGGATTTCACGTTTGAACCCCTTCGCCTCCCCGTCCCCCTTCATCTCCCCCATTATATCAATGAGCCTTTGGCTCACCTTCATCATGTCGTTAAGTGAGGGGGATGTAAAATCTATGTGAAGTGTCTTGAACTGCTGTCTTATAATGGGCATGGCGTCCTGCTGATTGCCAAAACGCTCGCAGAAAGTGGATATCACGTAGTCCTCCAGATGGAACAGGGAGTCTATGTCAATCTCTTTACCCTTTTCCTGTTCCAGTTTAGCGCAGAATAGGTTTGATATCGGCGGAAGCTCCTTCTTTCCCTTCAGCACGTGGGTGATCTCCCTGGCAAGATGCTTGAAAGCCTCCTCCACATGGTTCCCGGTCTTTGCGGAGGTTAGATAGGCGGGAAAGTCGTATTTATCACCAAGGTCCCTCATATCCTGGGCGGAGAAATCGTATTTGTCCTTTAGATCGGATTTATTGGCAACGAACACCATGGGCATTGCACCCGAATATAACAATGTCCTGAACACCCATTTCTCCAGGTTGTCAAAGGTCTCCCTGCGGGTTATATCGCTCACCATGATCGCGCCTTTCGACCCCCGTAAAGCATTTTGAAGTATCCGCTCGAAGCCCTTTTGGCCAAGGGTGTCCCAGACCATGAGAATGACCTTCCTCTTCTCCCCGTCCAGCTCTAAAGGGACCTCCTTCTTGTAGACCCTCGTGCCTAGAGTGGTAATGTACTTCTCGTCGAAATTGTTCAGAACGAAACGGCTGACCAACGATGTCTTACCCACGCTCGGGTCGCCCAGGAGCACTATCTTGAACTTCAATGCCTCTTCCATCAAGGGAATAAATAAGAAATATATATATAAACATTGGGGCGCCCAAAAATTATCACTATGGGGCGTTAAAGCCAGAGTTCAAAGAATTATTTCTCCGACTTCATCATCAACAAGCGGGCCAGGTACCTGTCCGCACCCTTGAGGTCACTTTCGTCCCCGCCCCATTTCTCCAATTTCTCACCGTATTCCTCCTCCAGCTCCCTCACTAAAGCCTTCAATCTCGGGCCCAACCTCCAGGTCCCTCCCTTGAACACGGCAGCTATGTAAACGGACTTGCCATGCTCTATCATTATCTTCTTGGCACCGAACTCCAGCACCTTCAACCCGCCCTCATCGTCACCCTCCTCTTCGAAAGCGTCGCTGACGAAGTCCTGGACAGCGGTGAGCATGCTGCTCTTTATATCCATCTCCGTGTCTTCCTTTTCCCCTTTGTACTTGTGAGCTATCAGGAGCCCGTTGTTGCTGTATATCAGGAACGCCTCGCTCACCTCGTACCTCCCTTTGGCATAAGCGTATCCGAGTATGGCCAGCAGGATGAGCAGGATCAACAGTGCCATATACCAAAGATACTGGGACGACTCGGGCTTCGATCCTTGGGCCACCCCCTTCTTGGCCAAGGTAACGTTGAAGGAAGTCGTGGCGTTGGCGTTCTTAGGGTCCCTTACCGAAACGTAGACCACGTCGTTCCTCATGCCGGATGGATACCGAAACATCAGAACGGTGCCCGAAACGGTAACGTAATCGGAACTGCTAGAGATCTCCAGCTCGGACACATTGTTGTCCACGTCGTGGAGATAGGGGGCAAGGTCCAACATCCAGCTCTCATCCATCACCCCTTCCTGATCGGGAACCGCGGATATGACCGGGGGATCGTTGACGGGAAGAACGGTGACCTTTATCACGTCCTCCACCAAGGCGCTGGAATTGTCGGTTGCCCTCACCGTTATTATCTCAACGCCGAACCAGTTCTCGTCCGCAAAGAAATCCACGCTTCCGTTATCGTAAATGATGACCTTTACGTGTTCGTTGCCGTAGGTGTAGAACAAAGTGTCGTTGTCCCTGTCCGTGAAATAATCATTCACGTTGAAATGATTGGCAAGGTATTCGTCCTCGTAGAAGGTAACGTCGGGGAACTCCGTTATTAATTCGGGAGGCCAATCCTCGGACACGGTTATATCTATATCCTGATAAGCCGTGTCAACACCGTCGGTGACCGTTATCCTCAAGGTGAATGTCTCGTCAAGGAATTCCTGGGGATAGTTGATCATCATCACCAGATTATTGGCGGAAGAGGCCTGTACATACTGGGACAAGGCCCTATTACCCATACCCATATCCTCGAAGAGAAGCCTCAGCTCGGCTGTATCATTGTCCTCGTCGAATATATATGGGGAGAGGTCGAAATAATAGTCCGCACCGTAATGAACCACCAGATCGGGCACCCCCGAGATGTCGGGCGGGTCGTTGACCGCCAGAACGGTTACTGTTATGATGTCCTCTATCAGAGCTTCGCTGGGGTCGGTGGCCCTGAAGGTCACCCTTTCCACGCCGTTCCAGCTGCTCTCCGCATGGAGGTCTACGCTGTTGTTCTCATGTATGTCGATGGTGATATGGGTATAACCGTAGGAGAAGTAGATGGAATCCCCGTCCGGGTCGAAGAAGTAATCGTCAAGGTCGAACACGCCGTACTTGCTGCTCCCCTCGCGCATGGTAACGTCGGGAAGCTCCCTCCTTAAGACTGGAACATTGTCCTCCGACACATTTATCCCCAGGACCCATCCGGTGCTGCCGATGCCGTCACTCAGGTTCAATTCCACGTACACCCTTTTCCCGACCATCGAAGCGGGATACAGGTAAGTGACCTTGTGTCCGTCCACGGAAGCATGGGTGTCGTCCACGGACAGGGAAAGCTGGGATAGGTCATGGTCGATATCCTGTAGATAGGGGCTGTAATCGAAGGTGTAGGATTTATCCATGGTAACCGTAAGGTCCGGTGGTTTGGGGAAGAAGTAAGGCCTGTCGTTCACCGAGGTAACGTTTATCCATACCTGGGCGGACCGGGTGTTACCCCTGGAATTGCTCACCCACAAGGAGACCATGCTGTTGCCGAACATATTTGGCTCGGGCGTGATTATCAGTACCGTGGTCCCTTCACCGCTCACTGCATATAAGGAGGAATCGGCCTCCGAAAGGTACCACTTCAGCTTGCTCTGGGGATCCAGATCGTCCTCGGCCATGAGGGTCAGGTCCCAGGTATAAGGTGGCGCGTCCTCCTCCAAGGTAACATCGGACACGGCACCGGTGAACCTCAGCCCGGTTGACGGTGACACCACGTAGACCGTTGCCGAACCTGTGACATTGCCCGCCGCGGCGCTTACATAGCCCTCCTCCAAGTAATCCTCCACGGTCAGAACATTACCGTCCATGGAACCCAGGTTGCTGCTCCACACCGGGTCGATGGACACGTCGTTGCCGTAGCTGTCCTCACCGGTGGCCTCGAAGGGCATGCTGTCCCCAACTTCAAGGGTGATCTCATTCGGCTCTACCAAGATGGAAGCCAAGGGGCCGGGTACTATCTTCACCACAGCGGTGGCATTGGTCTCGCCCACGTAGGCGATCACGCGGCCGGTGGTGATATATGTCACGGCTTGTAGAACGCTGCCCTCCATTTCTCCCACGGTGGTCTTCCAGTCCGGGCCTATCTCCACTTCATTACCGTACTGATCGTAACCACGGGCTGAAAAGGCCTGGGTCCCCCCCGCATCCACCTCTACGTAAACCGGATCGATGGCCATGCTGGCCAGCGGACCGGGTAAGATGGTCACGGCGGCCTGGGCGGATATCTGGCCCGATGATACGCTTACCCAACCATCCCCCGCCTCCGTCCGGGCGTAGAGTACATTACCGACCATGTCCCCGATGTTGGTATCCCATACGTAAGATGCTGCAACGGGATTATCAAATTGATCGTAACCAGTGGCGTTGAAGGGCAGTGATTTGCCCGCCTCCACGTTTGCTGACGGAGGATCGATCTCTATATGATGCAGTTCGTCCGGTACAATATCGAATACTACCTGGACGGATATTCCTCCGCTTGTGGCCCTGACATACAGCCCTTCATCGGCCTGGGGGGATGCTTGAAGCAAGGCTCCAGAGCCGGACCCGTTGGACAGGTTGCCGGCATCGGTTTCCCATACAACGTCCGTAACAACTACCACATTGCCATACTCGTCATAACCTGCCAGGGCGAAGTCCTGGCTTTCATTTGCAATTATCTCTGAGCTCTCCGGAGATATGACAAGGGAATCCAGGGGACCGGGATCGCCTTGGAGAACGAACTCCACGGAGGTTACGGTCCCGGCGGCCATACTTGCCGAAACTCGGTATTCACCCGCCTGTAGGCCGAGAACAATAACCGCCTGGGCCCTTCCATTGGCGTCGGTGACCGCCGGGTTCGAGGAAAGCAGGGTGCCGCCTGTGCTCGATATGATCGCGAAGTTCACGTTTTCTCCGGAAACGGGATTATCGTATTGATCAAGAACTTGGACCACCAGGGGATTTAGGGTGGTGTTGACCCCGTTCTGCTGCCCGTTGCCGGCAACGATAACGATCCTATCCGGCGAACCGGGTAGAGCCTCCGCTGTAAAGTTCACCACGGTGACCGCACCGGTGGATATCTCCGCATCCACCTCGTTGTTACCCGCCGCGGTTCCCAGGGTAAGATATATCCGGGCATGGCCGGTGGAGTTGGTGCTCACCGGCGAGCTTCCATCCAGGCTGCCACCTCCCGCCTTGACTGTAAAGGTAACATCCGCACCGGGCACGGCATTGCCGTACTGGTCCAGGACCCGGGCCGCGAACGGGTGGGCCAGGGTGGTGCCCACCGGGCCGCTCTGGCCGTCACCGCCGCTGATCTGGATCTCGTAAGGTGCATCGGGAGAGCCTGTGGCAGTGAACTCCACGTGATCTGTACCCGGGCCGCTGATCTCCGCGGTTACCACGTTCTGGCCCGCCGAGGTGCCCAAAGTAAGGTTGGCCCGGGCCGTGCCCGTGGGATCGGTGAGGATGGGTGAACTTATATCAAGTGAGCCGCCACCCTGCGTAACATTGAACCACACCTCGGCGTTCGGCACGGCATTGCCGTACCGGTCCCTTACACGCACCACCATGGGCTGGGAAAGCTCTGTGCCCACCGTGCCGCTCTGGCCATTACCATCGACTATCTCTATGTCACGGGGGGAAGATGGGAAGACGGTAAAAATGTGGCCTTCCGAGCCGTTCCAGTTGTCCGATGTGTCGTTGGCCCACACGGAGAAAGAATATTGCTGGGCGCTTATGTACGTGTCGTTGTAGTAATAGGTATCCGAAACAGGGTCGTAATCCATGCTGAAATTGCCCACCCCGGCTATGTTCACCCACACGCCGTCAACACCGGAATTGTCGGTAACGTTGACCGAGACGTTGATGGGGGCGCCCGCCTCCTGGGAGCCGGGAGAAGCCTGGACCTCGGATATCTCGGGCATCTCAATATCCTGGACGGTAAAGCTGTGGCCCCCTGAAGAGTTCCAGTTGCCTGAACCGTCCTTGGACCATACGGTATAGGTATAATCACCCTTTCCGAGATAAGTGGTATTGTTGTACCACTGACTTCCAGCGCCCCGGACCATTGAATGATTGAGGTGGCCGCCTCCAGGCAGGGTGACATTGACCCAGGCCCCATCGACATTCACCAAGTCGATAATATCGGCTGTTATGTTCACGTAGCCGCCGGGCGCCTGAGGATCCGGGCTGGCCTGCACATTGGAGATCTGACAGGGTGTGGTATCAATGACGGAGAAACTGTGGCCCCCCGAACTGTTCCAGTTAGCAGAGGTGTCCTTCACTGAGACTTTGAAGTTGTAGGTGCCGGTGGAGCCGTAGGAAGCGTTGTGATAATACTTGCCGGAAACGGGATCATAGTCCATGGTGGTGTTACCAATGCCGGTAATGTCGATCCAGACCTCGTCCACTCCAACGTTGTCATCGATCTCTACAGTGATGTTGACACGGCCATTAAACTCCTGAGGATCCGGGCTGGCCTGCACATTGGAGATGGTGGGAGGTGTAGTGTCCTGGATGATAAACGAATGGGGGCCGGATGAATTCCAGTTGCCCTCTGTATCGTTCGCCCATACGA
>CAZUZU010000002.1:8758-16260 GCA_964624865.1 uncultured archaeon | reverse complement strand
ATGGTGAAATTGTCGTGACCGCCGTCGGGGTAGGTCACGTTCACCCAAACATCGTAGACCCCGACATTGTCGGTGACGTTGACGGTGATATTGATGTGGCCGGAAACCTCCTGGGGGTCCGGGGTTGCACTCAGGTTGTCTATCTCCGGCAGGGTGGTGTCACGGATGGTAAACGAATGGGGGCCGGAGCTGTTCCAGTTGTCTTCGGTATCGTTCGTCCATACAACATAGGTATATGTCCCTACCGGGGCGTAGGTCGTGTTGTTGTACCAGCCGCTGCCGGTGCCCTTGGTCATGGATACGTTGACGGTGCTGGAATCGGGATAAGTGACGTTCACCCGGACACCGTAAACATCGACGTTGTCCGTAACGTCGCAGGAGATGTTCACGTAACCCCCGACCTCCTGGGGGTCCGGGGCGGCTTGGACATTGGATATCTCGGGTAGTTCGCTGTCAACTATCTCAAAGCTGTGCCCCCCTGAAAAGTTCCAGTTGTCGGCTGAGTCGTTTGCGGAT
Source organism: uncultured archaeon (assembly GCA_964624865.1). Lineage (GTDB taxonomy): Archaea > Thermoplasmatota > Penumbrarchaeia > CAZUZU01 > CAZUZU01 > CAZUZU01. Next base: position 15,744 of record CAZUZU010000002.1, on the reverse strand, counting down.
ACCTTGAAATCATAGATGCCGGGAGAGGCGTAAGTGGTATTGTTGTAATACTTGCCGGAAACGGGATCATATTCCATGCTTATGTTTCCGACGCCCACGATATCCAGCCATACTTCATACACGCCCACGACATCGTCCACGTCGCAGGTGATGTTCACGTAGCCCCCTGCATCCTGTGGGTCCGGAGCCGCAACAACGGAGTTTATCTCCGGAGGGGTGGAATCGACCACCGTAAAGCTGTGGCCCGTGGATCTGTTCCAGTTGCCATTCACATCCATGGCAGATATATTAAAGCTCAATGCCCCGTCGTAGGCATATGTTGTATTGTAATAATATCTGCCCTGGGAAGAATCATAGGACATCGAATGATTCCCAAAGCCAGATACGTTCAACCAGACGCCGGATACGCCGGAATCGTCGCTTACTATCACGGATATGTTCACGTGATATCCCGCCTCCTGAGGATCAGGATCAGCGGATATGTCTTCAATGGTCGGTAATTCCGTATCGGTTGTGGGGGCAAGGATATAACATCTCCCCGCATCGGAAGACCAACCCGGAGCGCCCACGAGTACTTCATCTCTGCCACCCGGTATCAGGTTCCCTGCCCAAATAACAGACCAACCGAATCTATCGCCAGCCCCGTCTCCGGTCTGATTGAAATCCGCCGATGATGCAGTTGATACTACGGAAGAGGAGGCCAGAAAAACGTAAACCTGACCTCTTTCAGAATCATAACCTGGTGCCGAGGCAACAAGATCCTGGTTCCCGTCCTCGTTAATGTCTCCCGCATCGACGGAATAGCCAAATCTGTCCCCTGATAGATCACCGGCGATGCAGGCCACCGGCAGCAATGTCGAGTATGTTACGGTCACATTATGTACCACGGCCGAATATCCTTCCGACCTGTTGAATGATATGTTATAGCAAAGATTGTTTCCCTGGGGCTCGCCGCCATTGAAGGAATAAATAAGATTCTCACACAATCCGGATTGATTCCATGTGGTTCCCCCGTCCCGGCTCATGTTCATAAGGGCTGATGCATTCCCGTGTTCAGTAATGTTCCAGGAATACCTTACACCAGTTATGGGCTTGGATGAGGATACTGCGGGAGAAACGTAATATCCCGTTGAGTTGGGGTGTGTTACAACCTTAATGTCGTCAACGTACGCAAGGGGATCGAAAAGGTCCTTTGAAGGGGACCCTCCCGCCAACCACTGACCGGTATCTATATGAATCTGGCTGAGAGTGTCTACGGGATTATCGAAACCCGCATAAGTCACTCTTGGATACTCCATATCATCTATGTATATGTCCATTGTATCGGACGAACAGTCGAATGTGAACTTCAGATGATACCACTGGCCGAGTGTGTAATTGGTCACATCATGAACTACCCCGTCATAATAACCAATATTCCCGTTTACAAGATACAGATCAGGACCAATGGTGTCCGTCCCATCCATGAGAATTATGTCCAATGATTCGTATTCAAGTTCTTTATTGTTCTGCACCCAGATCTCAACGGTGCCAGTTGCTGTAGCGGAGAATGACGCCTTGATATCGCAGCCCTCGGCATTATTATTCTTGCCTGTGGCGTCGTCATCGAGCATGCAGGCTTTGGAACCCCCGTGATACACGGTGTTGGTTATCTCGACATTTGTGCCGGCCGTGTCCTCTGTAGTTGTCCAGGGGGGGGAATCCGGATCCTGGCCCACGGTATCGTCCTCGAAATCATCCTCGAACAAGATCGTTTCACTCAAATTTAAATCTCCACTCGAGGCGGCATAAACTCCGTGATTCGGGTTATTTGCAGCCAGGGAGCTCCCCGCTGCGGTGAAATCCGCCTGGGTGTTATACGAGTGGGTGGTTTCAGCGTTCAAAATCGAGTCCGCTGTAAATAAATAGGTCTTGCCGGTATCCGATTCCGGTGCCCCCACCGCCACTACGGGCTGGCCTGATAGAAAATTATCCACATGTGCCACACTGGTTCCGAATCCCTCGCTTGAATTTCCCGAGAACAAGGTTGTTGATGCGGAAAGGTCCGGGCCGTAGAACACGTAAGCCTCGTCCACTCCCGGGGATCCGACTAGAATGTCCGCATAGGTGTCCCCGTCCATATCGCCGCATTCCGCAACCGAATGGCCGAACTCGGAATCCGGATAGCGGCCCTCCAGACACACATCAGCATCTGATGCGTTGGTTGCCATCATTGTTCCGCCATGGAACAGATAGGTTGCCCCCCGGGTCTCATAGCTTGGACCGAGGCCGGTAATGACAACGTCGTCTATGTCCCAGTAGAAATCAAACTCTGCCACGTATCGCCACCCTATCTTCACCTGTGATTCCCCGTCCACGTAATCCGATATATCGTAGCTCATGGTCCCGTCGTAATCTGAAGTATAATGATCAATACGGATGGGCCAGGTCGAGCCCCCGTCCAGGCTTATATTGACCTCGCTGTCATCGGTATCATAAGAGTAATAGTAATGCCAAAATTGTAAAGTCACGCCGGAATATTCGGATAGGTTCAACAAGGGAGAGATCAACCACTCATCATGCCAAACACCGGCCGCGGCCGAATCCGAATCCACCTCGTTCTGCCAGCTGCCGTGGTCCGATCCGCTGATTCCATCGGTGAGTAGTTTCCATGTATCCGCACCAGGGTCACTGTAGCTTTCTGTGGTCCAGCCTAGTTCCGCATACGTAGGAGAGCCGTCTCCTTCGAAGTCCTCGTTCAAGATATCCTGGCGGCGTGTTGAGTTAAACACAAGAGCGTTCTTTGCCCCCACCACGAGGTCGTCGATGCTGTCTCCGTCCACGTCCCGGGAACAGCAAAGGCTGGCCCCGAATCGATCGCCCTGGTTCAGGCCGCTGATGGTCTCGTTCGCCAACGTCACCTCCAAATATCGTGACATCGAATCGTTACCGTGGAACACATACACCCTCCCCGTGCCGCCATTTACCCCCGGCGCCCCCACCACGGTATCGTTGAATCCGTCATCGTTCAGGTCGCCGCCGGACACCGCCCAGCCGAATTGATCTCCTGCCGTGCTGCCGTTGATGGTTACGTTGGCGTCCTCTAGTGCCAAAGAACCCGTTATCCATGAGCCGCCGTAGAAGATATACACTGTTCCCCTGTCGCTGTTATTTCCCGGCGCCCCCACCACAATATCGTCAACCCCGTCGCCGTTCACATCGCCTGCCCAGGATACGTTCCATCCGAAGTTGTCGCCAGCATTGGAGCCGGACACCGTGGCCACCTCGACCATGGCCTGGGCCTCGGCCTCCTGCTGTCCCAGCAATGGAAAAAAAGAGATTACGACCAGAATATACGCGATTGAAATAGTTTGCAATATCGAACTGGACCGTGTGGGGCCATCAATGCCCTTCAAATATCATCACCTCTGCCGGAGACAGTTGGATGGAATATATGTCCACTGCGTTATATAAATATTGTCCTTTAATAAATATATGCTGGCTTGTTCAGTCTATCAGAGGGGAAATGTGTTCGTCAATACCCTTCAGCTCTTTCTTATTTCCCTTCCAATCCTCTAACGAGGAGCCGAATTCACGTTCCAATTCAGCCACGGTCCGGTGCAGCTTGGGGCCCAGCCTCCGGGTGCCGCCCTTGAACACCGCGGCCAGGTACGTATACTGGCCTCTTTCTATCATCACCTTCTTGTCACCTATCTCCATGACCTTCAAGTGGGTACCCCTTCCTTCCCCCTTTTCCCCTTCCTCCCCATCGAAAACGTCGCTGACGAAATCCTGGATGGCGGTGAACATGCCGGTCATGAGATCCTTGTCCTTTGAGCTGTCCTCTCCCTTTTTACGGTGAGCCAGCAGAATGCCGGTATCAGCATATACCAGAAAGAGCTCGTTGATCAGGTATCTGCCCGAATAATACGTATAGAAGGCCAGGATTATCATTATCAGAAGGGTGACCAACACCACGTACCATATCATGTCGTAAATATCGTAGCCCTCCTTCCCCGAGGGCGCCTCCGCCTCCCGTAGAGTTATGTTTATGGTGGTATTGGCCTCCTCGCCATCCGGGTCAAGAACATTCACCCGAATGACGTCCGAACCGATGTCCGATGGATATTCTAGTATCAACATTGTTCCCGCCACGGTTACGTAAGGAGATTCACAGATGATCCTCAGCTCGTTTAGCTCATTGTCCACATCATAGATATAGGGGGAGAGCTCGAATACCCATGTTTCTCCCTGCACCCCTTCAATATCCTTGATGCTTTTTATATAGGGCGGGTCGTTCACCGGCAGTACGGTAACCATGATTATGTCCTCCACCAGAGCGGCGTCGGGGTCAGTGGCCCTGATGGTTATCATTTCCTGGCCGTACCAGTCCTTCTTCGCGTAGAAATCCACGCTGCCGCTGTCGTGTATTACTACCCGGGTATGGACCTGTCCATATGTATAATAAAGAGCATGCTCGTCCCTGTCGTAGAAAAAATCGCCGACATTAAAATGATCGTTCAGCCTGGTGTCCTCATGGAAGACAACATCTGGCACCGGCTTGATCAATTCTGGCGGCCAGTCGTCGGATACGGTTATGTTGATCACCTGCCATGCGGTATCCATACCGTCCGACACGGTTATCCTAACCCTGAACGTGGAGGGCCAAAATTCCTTGGGATAATTGATTATCATCCGAAGGTTGTTGGAGGGCGAGACACGTATGAATGGAGATACGGTGATCTCTTCACCCAGCTCCTCAAAGGTCAAGGTAAGCTCCGCAGTGGTGTTGTCGGGATCCTCGATATAGGGAGACAGGTCGAAAGAATAATCCACATCGTAACGGACCACCAGGTCAGGGGCCCCTCCGATGGAGGGAGGGTCGTTCACAGGAATGACCGTCACCGATATGATGTCCTCAATGAGGGCGTAGTTCGGGTCGCGGGCCCGGAACGTGACGATCTCCACGCCGAACCAATCGCTCTCAGCGTAAAAGTCAACGCTGTTGTTATCCTTTATAACTATAGATATGTGTGTGTAGCCGTAGGAGAAATAGATCGCATCCCCGTCAGGATCGTAGAAGTAATCGTCGAGATCGAAGACGTCGTACCTGACCTCGCCCTGGTACATGGTCACGTCCGGGAGCTCTTTTTCCAACACGGGAACACGATCGTCCGTGACGTTCACCTGGATTACGCAGGAGGAGTTATCTATACCGTCGCTAACCGTCAGGGTGACAAAGACCTTTTGGCCCAGCATATCAGCCGGGTACAGGTAGGTAAGTCTATGGTCCCTCACCGTTACGTGCTCATTATCGCTTGCCCTTAGCAGCAGTTCGGGCCTGGGATTGTCCACATCTGAGACATATGGTGTGTAATTGAAGGTGTAAGGCTCGTCCATTGTTATGGTGAGATCCGGGGGTTTGGGAAAGAAGATCGGTTTATCGTTAATTGGAGTGACGTTGATCCACAGGTCCGCGGAGGCGGTGTGCCCGTCCGTGTCCGTGACCCACAGGATTACCCTGTCGTCCCCAAAGGCATCGGGCTTAGGGGTGATTATCAGCAGGGAGGAATATTCTCCGGTTACCGTATATAACGTATCGTCCTTCTCGGTCAAATACCACATCAAATCCTTGGGGGCGTCAGTATCGTCCATTGCTTTCTTGGTCAGGTCCCAGAGGTAGGGGGGGGTGTCCTCCTCCAACTCCAGGTCGGCGATTTTTCCCAGTATCCTAGGCACACCGGATTCGGTCTCAACGTGAACCACGGCCGAGCCTGTGATATTGCCCACAACCGCCCTCACGTAGCCTGTTCCCACCGTTTCTTCCACGTAGAGAACGTTACCTATCATGGTCCCAACGTTGCTTGACCACAGGGGCTCTATGTCTACGGGATTATCGTACCTGTCATATCCCCGGGCGGTAAAGGACTGGCTCTCGTCCATGGAAAGCGTTACATCGGAGGGGGTCACAACGATGTGATGAACGGGACCTGGCACTATGCTCACCTGGGTGATGTTATAAACGCCGCCGACAGTGGCCATGACCCAGCCGCCCTGCGCCGTGGTGTTGGCCGTTAACACACTGCCGTTCATGGAACCAACGTTGGTGGTCCACTCCGGCTCCATCTCCACCTCGTTACCGTACTTGTCCCTGCCCAGGGCGGTGAATGACTGGGTACCGCCGGCAGACACATCCGCTGCTGGCGGATGGATCTCGATCTCCACCAGGGCCCCGGGAACAACGTGGACCAGGGCGGTGCCCGTTACATTAAGAAATGTGGCGTTCACCCAGCCTTTGCAGGGTGATTTCCTGGCCCTAAATTCGCTGCCGCTCATTGTTCCGGCATCCGTTGACCAAGAGGGTGCGATAGGCACCTGGTTTTGGAATTTATCGTAACCCGAGGCCTCGAACTCCTGATTCTCCCCCACGGTCACCCACACCTCAGGGGGCAAGACCTCTATCACGAAAAGCTCGTCCGCGATGACATTGACCCGGGCACTTGCGGATATATCGCCAGAGGTGGCGTTGACATAACCGTTGTTCGTCGTATTTGTCCGGGCCTTGAAAATCGCGCCGCTGCCGTCGCTGCTGGCAAAGGATCCGGCATTGGTGGACCACTCCACCCCCGATAAAACAACCTCGTTGCCAAACTCGTCGTAGCCCGTGAGGGAAAAGGATTCGGTTTGGTTCACAACCACTGTCACCTGCTCCGGGTCGATTGACAAATGGTCAAGGGGGCCGGGGAGGGCCAGGGCGTTGAATATGACCGAGGCGGTGCCCTTGATGGATATCTCCGCCTTCACGACGTAATCACCCGAGGTTGTGCCAAGGGTCATCAGCACCGAGGCTTGCCCCTGCCCGTCGGTGACCACCGGACTCGACGGGGCGAGAATGGCACCTGTTCCCCGGGTCACGTTGAACCACACCTCGACATTCGGCACGGGATTGCCGTAGTCGTCACTTACCCCTACAATGAACGGGTCCAGGGTAGTGTTCACCAAGGCCT
>CAZUZU010000002.1:0-8748 GCA_964624865.1 uncultured archaeon | reverse complement strand
CGCCTCCGACAATAGATATCTGGGAGGGAGGGCCGGGAGATACCGTTATCTCCGATGTGTCGGATATGCCAGTGGGCTGATGGTAGACCCTCACAGAACCAGGGCCAACGTCCGTGGCAGTGAACACGCCGGCCTGGGTCACCACGCCTATCCCGCCCACGACCTCCCAGGAAAGGACAGCAGTGGTGTTCTGCTGGGTCTCCCCGGGGTCGTTCCAAGCCACGGCGCTGTAAGTAAAGCTCTCCCCCACCTGGTATTCCTCCGGGCCAGCCGGGCTTACAGAGATATGATGCAGCGGCCATGGAATCACATAGAAATCGGAAGTGTTGTAGACGGGACTACCACCTGCATCTGTGCAGTTGACAGCACTTGTGCCCAGGGCGGTCGCTGTGAACTCGCCGGTGCCCGTGACAATTGAGCCTCTGGCCGGATCATCGACCGACCACCGTGGGGTCCAGGTGGTATTTAATCTGGTCTCGTCGGCGTCGTCCCAGCCCTGGGCGAAGTAGGTGGCCGTATCGTCAACATAGTATGACTCCGGGCCCAAAGGCTGTATCACTATGTGGTGGAGCTTGAACACCTTAATCCAGAAGTCATGGCCCCCGGACGAGTTCCAGTTACCCTCTGTGTCGTTGACCCAAATCGTGAACTGGTAATGACCGGGCTGCCAGTAGGTGGTGTTGTTGTACCAACCGCTGCCAGTGCCCCGGGTCATGGATACGTTATGGGTGGCCCCGCCCGGATAGGTGATGTTAACCCATACACCGCCCAGGCCCGCCAAGTCATATGCATCGAGAGAGATGTTCACCGCACCTCCCTTCTCCTGTTTGCCCGGACTGGCCAAGACATTGTATATCTCCGGGGGGGTGGTGTCCTGAACGTCAAAGCCATGGGACGCGGATTTGTTCACGTTTCCCGAGGTGTCTTCGGTCCAGATGTAATAGGAATATTGGCCCAGGCCCTCAAAATTCTCACGGAGGAACCACTGGTCACCCTCACCTTGGGTCATGGAGGCGTTGACCCAGGTCCCGTTGGGGCAGGTAACGTTGACATACACCTTGGCCAGCGCGACATCGTCGGTGACATTGGCAGATATGTTTACCGCTTCACCTAATTCGACAACGGCCGGGTTTGCCTCGATATCGGCTATCTCCGGGGGTGTCAAGTCCTTGACGCACGCTGTTCCGTTCACCGCGTCCACCGCCCCGGTGTCATTGTCCGATTGCGCCGTCACCGTCACCCACGAGTACTGGCCGGGCAGTGCGGTCCCGGGGGATGATATGTTCAGGGTGTAGTTCCTGGCCTCGCCCGGGGCAAGGTCGCCTGTGGTAATGTTTATCCTACCGCTCGTCGGTACCAGTTTTACTGCGTCCGCCACCACCCTTTCGTTCGCATGGTCAGTTAATGTAACGTTACCCGAACCCCCGGTTTGGAACTCGTACGTACCTAGATAGTTCCATCCCCCGCCCCAGGTATCATCATCCTGGGTTACGTTTAAGGTTACGCTTCCATCTGCACCGTCGGAATCGCTGATATCGGTTACATGATCGTCCGCCTTAGGCAGGGAATAGTAACCGTTTGGTTTGAAATTGACGGTATAGGGCGCGTCCGTGGCCCTGCTGTCCGGGCCAAGGACAGTCTTCGGCCACCACGCATATACCTCGTATCGACCGGGGTATTGGAGGTCAGGGCCCCATTTGGCAGATTCTCCGTAGCTCTCCCTATCGTCCTCGTACCTGTAGCTGCCGTTGTAATCAGTGAGAACATTGTTGTCACTCCAGCCGCCAAAGTCTGAGTATCCGGGGTCGTCATCGTCTATGATGATCTCTTGGGGAGAAAAGATCGGAGCCTTTGTGTCGTTGTCTGTCAGCGACCAGCTCCAGCCGGGAAGCATATCGAATTTCGCTTCGATCACAAAGGAGTCCGTGTTCAGGCCGTCGTTCTGGAGTGTGACGTTCCAGGTCGCGTTGGTTCCCCCGGCAATGAGCTGGGTCCTGTTCTGCTCCCCCTCCGGTATCTCCTGATACGTTCCGTCCAGGGTCCCGTTTATCAATAGGTCTGGTTGGTAATCCGACATGACGTAGAACGAGGATTGGGATCCCACATACACGCCATTGCTCTCCCAGGCCCTCGCATTGATCCAGTAGGTGCCGTTCCCATTTAACTGATTGGGAGGAACGGTAAGTACAAATATCTTCCACCCTGACGGTGTCTCCGGGTCGGTCTCCTCCAAGTTCATGGTCTCATTATCGAAGCCTGTTATCTTTATACCGTTGGGATCGATTACGGTAACATTTGCACCGGAACCAGACAGGGAACAAGGATGCCTTATGTCATAACTTCCTATGGGATCTGTGACGTTCACCCTGATCCTTACATGCTCATCAGGAGAATAGTTGGGCGGGTCCCTTTCCACGTCGGCGGTGGTGTAGAACTTGGTCCAGTTTATGTCCACGTAGGTATCGGTTGTAACGTTGAGTCGGGACGGATACGCGGATGTGTTGTAGGCCAGCCACATGTCGTCGTCCGACTTGGTGTCCGAATATATCCTGAGAACGAGTCGGTCGCCCTTTGATATAGTATAATCCACACCCGGATAAGAAAGGGTCTTCTCCTCCCAATCTCCGCTGGGGCAGAAGGGATCGGGGTCTATGGTATCCGTGGCTATGGCGGTATAGCCGCCGGGCCAGGCACCTCCGTCCCAATCGTATAGTGTGCCTTTCAGGATTCCGCTTTTCGTGTTGTCCTTATCCTTCATTGCAGACCAGGCCTTTACCTCCAAATCACCGGCTACCCCCAGTTCTCGTTCGGTGCGCTGCACATCGCCCATATGCTCTGGGGGGGACTTTTCATGCTCGGCGCCCTTATCATATTGCTTGCATTCCTGGACCACAGGGCCAAAGTGATTGCGGCCATCCTGGGCGGGGTGGGTTTCGGCGCCTTCATCGACGAACTGGGCAAATTCATAACCCGGGACAACGATTACTTTTTCCAGCCGGCGGTAGCCCTTATCTATGTTATTTTCGTGCTTATATTCTTCACCATACGGGCCATCAGCAGGCGTCAGCCTTTGTCGGGCCAGGAATGCCTGGCCAATGCGCTGGATATAGCCAAACAGGGAAGCTTGACAGGCCTGGACGAGGAAGAGCAGCTTGAAGCTCTGAAGCTTCTGGAAGGATGCGAGGCCGGCGCAGCACAGAGAGAGGTCGCGGCTATTTTGCGGAACGTGCGGGTTGGGCCCCCGCGCCCGTCCCACCTCCTGTCCAGACTGCACGCGGTTCTGGATAGATTTTATGAGTGGGCGGTCTCCAGGTGGTGGTTCGGCGGCATAATCATCACCTTCTTCGCTTTCACGGCGGTCACGTCCGCATCTGCCGTGGTGGCGGTGGTGGAGTGGTCGCTGGGGCTGATACTATGGGTGGTGGCGGGGGGCATCATTCTGGCGGCGTTGCTATGGTCGCGCCAGGTCAGGGTACGTTATTTCAATCTCGTCGTCGCGGCGAGCATCGTCATAGTCTCGATTCTCGTGAGCTGGGCCATCGTGGGCAACCTGAAAGGAATGCCTTTCTCAATAATAGACTGGGCCCAGTTGGTTTTTCCTGGAATATCAGGAATGCTGATTGTGGGGGGCATACTGATACTGCCTCGCTCCCGCCTGCAAGCCTACCTGATGTTCCGGCGGGCCATACTTGTTTCGATTTTCCTTACTCAGGTGCTGGCCTTTTACGAGCAGCAGTTCCTGGCTGTGCTCGGCCTTATTCTCGATATCCTGATACTGATGGCGCTGCGCTACCTGATAATACACGAGGACATAAAGAGAAGCGCCCCGGCCGGCATTGACGACGTGGGCGCGAGTTAATATACTCGTATATAGACTTTTGCCGGAGGGAAAATATGCCACCAGTCTTCAAGGCGCTGGCCACCATAGCCGCCTGGGTGCTGTTTGTGTTCGGCCTTCTATCGCTTCTCACCGGATTTATCCGCGTTTTCGGCTCCATCCCCGAAAACTCAGCGGCGCCGGGGGTGGCCCTCATGACAGCCTATTTTGGTTTTGGTGTGGTCAGTCTGGCCCTTTCAGTTGTGGTCATGAAACTCCGCCAGACTTTCTAGGCGGATGCGGTACAGGGCATTGACTCGTGCTCGTAACCCGGGGACAGTGCTGGAGTGTCATGTTCAAAATGTCGAACCGGGGCACCCCTCCGCTGGCGGGAGGATGCTTGTGGATGACCTTGTTAATGGTGTACCTCCGGCCTTCGGGCGGCGTCTTGTCCCTTACCCATGCAGCAGGCTCTCCTCGCCACTCTTCATAGGTTTCATCGGCATCGATGCCCGGCTGGAGACCGAATATGGCGTTGAATTTGAACTCCGGCACTGAACCGAATACCTCCCGTATTTCCGATTTCAAAATTCCAGCTCAAATCTGCGGTTGCATCAAGTGGCAGAGATGAGAGCGCCCGATGTTGACAAAAAGACAGCGGCGCATTAATCTTGTAGTGATTTTGCTCCGGGGAAGGAGAATGAAATGGTCACAGGGTATACGGGTAAATTGCTCTTCGTTGACCTGACGCGGGGGACGTTAGAAGAAGAGGCCCTCAGCGAAGACCTGTGCCGGGACTTCATGGGCGGGTACGGCATCGGCGCCCGTATTCTCTACGAACGGACGAAGCCGAATTTTGACCCGCTGGGCCCGGAAAACATGCTCGGCTTCCTGACCGGGCCGCTCACTGGCACACCCACGATGTCCAGCGGCCGCTTCGTGGTGGTCTGCAAATCGCCGTTGACCGGTACCTGGGGGGATGCCAACTGCGGCGGTGACTTTGGTCCTTATTTGAAGTTCGCCGGCTTCGACGGCGTCTTTTTCAGCGGCGCAGCGGCAAAGCCGGTATATTTGTACATCGAAAATGGCAAGCCCGAGATAAGGGACGCCGGCGAGCTCTGGGGTAAAGACTGCCTGGAGACCGAGGATATGCTGAAGGAAGCGCACGGCAAGGAGACCAGCGTGGCCTGCATCGGCCCGGCAGGGGAGCAGCTCAGCCTGATTTCCGCGGTCATCAACGAGAAAGGAAGGGCGGCGGGCAGGTCCGGAGTGGGGGCGGTTATGGGCTCCAAGAGGCTGAAGGCGGTGGCAGTCAGGGGCAATATGAAGGTGTCCATGGCCGATGAAGCCGGGGCCAAGCAGCTTCGGCGCGAGTACGTTAAGCAACTGAAGGCGCAGGGCCCCACTTTTCGGGACTACGGCACCGCCGGGTTCACCGAGGCCAGCGCCATGAGCGGCGATTCTCCGGTCAAGAACTGGGCAGGGGTGGGGGCTATCGATTTTCCCAGCGCCAGGCGCATCAGCGATGACGCGGTTATCGCCGAGCAGGATAAGAAATACGGCTGCTGGCAGTGCCCGATAAGGTGCGGCGGACATATGAAGGCCAGACAGGGGCGGGCCGGGGTCTGCCACAAGCCGGAGTACGAGACCTTGTGTATGGCGGGTACCCTCTGCCTCAACGATGACCTGGAGTCAATAATCCGCTTCAATGACATCTGTAATGCCCAGGGACTGGATACCATTTCCGCAGGCTCGGCCATCGCTTTTGCCATAGAGTGCTGCCAGAATGGAATCCTGACCACAGAGGATACCGGCGGGGTGGAGCTGCGCTGGGGAGACGGGGAGGCGGTGGTGGCCCTGGCCGAAAAGATGGCCAAAAGAGAAGGCATCGGCGCGCTGCTGGCGGACGGCGTCATGCGTGCGGCGCAGAAAATCGGCAAGGGCGCCGAGCAGTACGCCGTGCACGTCGGCGGGCAGGAAATCCCCGCCCACGACCCCCGCTACTATCCGGCGCTGGCGGTAACCTACCGTATGGACGGCACTCCGGGCCGCCATACGCAGGGAGGGCGGGGCTGGGTGATGGGCGTGGACTTCATGAGCGACCCACGGGAAGACAAGTATGACTTCACCAATACGGGCGAGCTGCAGAAGAAGGCGACAAATATGATGCATCTGGTCAACGCTGCCGGCATCTGTATGTTCGCCTATCTTTCCTACCCGGCGCAGTTCATCCCCGATTTTCTCAAAGCGGTAACCGGATGGGACTACGACTTTGACCGGTGCCTGGAGGTGGGAGAACGCATCGCGAATATGCGTCATCTTTTCAACCTGCGGGAGGGGATGAACCCGTTGCAACACCATATGAACCGGAGGGCGGTGGGTAAGCCACCCCTGAAAGAAGGTCCGCTGGCCGGCGTATCCATCGACGACGATACCATGATAAAGGACTACCTGAAAGCTATGGACTGGGACCCGGAAACCGCCAGGCCGAGCGCGCGAAAGGTTCAACAACTGGGCCTGAGCGGCCTGGTCAAAGAATAATCGCATTAGCAAGGAGGATTTACTTGGGGAGAAAAGCCAGGATCGGACTGACGCGCGATTTTTTCGATGAGAGTGGCAAATTCGTTATGCCGGGGGCGGGGTTGAAACTGCTCGATGACCTGCCCAATGTTGATTACCAGATGTTCCCCGAATTCAAGCGTGAGGTCACCCCGGACCAGATAGTGGGCTTTGATATGGTGGCCACCTTCCGGCCGCTGTGGAAAAAGGAAAGCCTTGCCGGGAACAGCCAGCTCATCTCCATCCACCGCGGGGGCGTCGGCTACGAAAGGCTGGATGTGCCCGCTCTTACCGAGGCCGGCATCATGCTGTTCATTACCCCGGACGCGGTGCGCCGCCCTATGGCGGTGGTCTACCTGACCTTTTTGCTCGCCCTGAGCATGCGCCTGCTGACCAAAGACCGGCTGATACGCGAAGGAAGGTGGGCAGAGCAGTTTCACTACCAGGGCTACGGGCTGCGGGGGCGGACACTGGGCGCCATCGGCGCGGGCAACATCGGGCACGAGTTCTTCAAGCTCGCCCTGCCGCTGGAGATGAGGCACATTGCCTATGACCCCTATGCCAGGCCGGAACAGGTGGCCGACGTGGGTGTGAAGCTGGTGGACCTGGATACCGTGCTAGCCGAGTCCGATTTCCTTTGCATCATTTGCCCGCTCAATGAGCAGACACGGCACATGATAGGGGAAAACGAGCTGAAGAAGATGAAAAAGAGCGCCTTCCTTATCAACGCCGCCCGCGGGCCTATCGTGGATGAGGCGGCGCTGATTAAGGCTTTGCAGGAGGGGTGGATACGGGGGGCTGGTCTGGACGTCTTTGACCAGGAGCCCGTGCAACCTGACAATCCACTGCTCAAAATGGACAATGTGGTGCTCAGTCCCCACGCTCTTGCCCAGACCGACCAGACATTCAGCCACATGTGGGAGATAATCGTGGGACAGATGGCAGCCATTATCCGGGGCGAAATTCCGGAGACCCTGGTGAACAGGGAGGTGCTGGAGCGGCAGGCATTCAAAGACAAAATGAAGAAGTTCCAGGCCGAAATCAGGTAAACTCTGGAACGGGATAGAGAAAAGGCGGACTTCTTCTGCGAATCCCTCTCCTTCGCCCGGAAAAGGAGAGCAAGGGCGTAAGGGATTGAAAAAATGGTCTCCATCAGGCAGCTTTCTGGGAGGTGGCTATGAAAGACCTGTTCGACCTTTCGGGTAAAATTGCCATCGTTACCGGCGGCAACCAGGGCATCGGCTTCGGTATCACCAGGGGGCTGGCCGGTGCCGGGGCCACCGTTATCATCGCCAACCGCCGGGAGGAAGAGGGACAGCAGGCGGCGCGGATGCTGCAAAAGGAGGGGTTTAGCGCCGCGGCGGTGCCCGTCGATGTCAGTGACAGGATGTCTGTGGAGGACCTGGTCTCCCGCGTGCTGGGGGAGCACGGCCGGATAGACATTCTGGTCAACAATGCCGGGGTCATCCTGCGCCGGCCGGCGGAAGATTTCACCGAGGAAGAGTACGACCGCATAATGGACATCAACGTAAAAGGGATGTTCTTTTGCTGCCAGGCTGCGGGCAGGGAGATGCTCAAAGCAAAGAAGGGAAAAATCATCAACGTTTCCTCGGTCATCGCCCAGCAGGTACAGCCGCAGCGGTCAGTCTATGCCATCTCGAAGGCCGGGGTCAGCAATCTCACCCGTTCCCTGGCCCTGGAATGGTCGAGGTCCGGCGTTAACGTCAACGCCATAGCTCCTGGCGTCACGGTGACCCCGCTCAACCAGAAATACTTCGCGGAGCACCCGGACCAGCTTCAGGCCTTTGCCGACGCCACACCCAAAGGGCGGGTGGCGTACCCTGATGATTACGCCGGTGCGGCTATCTTCCTGGCTTCGGAAGCATCAGATTACGTTACCGGCCATATCCTGCTGGTGGACGGCGGTATGGCCATTTGCTGATAGATAGGCTTGATAATGATTGTTCAGGCGTTAATACCTGGGGGGCGAATGTTAACGGCGATACTATTGACTGAATATGTCTATTACAGATTATGACAGAAATATGACCACAGGTTGGCAGCGGGTTACGGAATAGATGCGGATAACATTACCGGACATATACGAAGAAAAATGGCACAGGAGGCTTCCCAGTGCTGTCCTGGAGTTTGCCGTTCTCTTCGGCTTCTGGCTTTTGCTTTCCGGGCGC
The DNA here is from genome assembly GCA_964624865.1 of uncultured archaeon. Lineage (GTDB taxonomy): Archaea > Thermoplasmatota > Penumbrarchaeia > CAZUZU01 > CAZUZU01 > CAZUZU01. The sequence goes on along the minus strand of CAZUZU010000002.1, from coordinate 183 downwards.
TATCAGGCGAAATACATCATCTTCGGGGCCATTTCCGCCGGACTGGTCACCTTCCTGACCAATGACCTGGTGCATAGCGTTTTGTGGCATGGCGAGAAAGGGGAGCCAGATGTGAGGCTCATACTCCGGCAGATAGGGCGGTTCGTAGCCTATATGCCATGGCTGCTGTGGCAGATAGTGGTG
>CAZUZU010000001.1:2822-49064 GCA_964624865.1 uncultured archaeon | reverse complement strand
TCTTCGCTGCTCCAGTTGCTGAGGTAGCTGTTGTTCTCACAAACACAAAGGGCCGAGAGCCAGTGCCCGGCTCTCTTGCCTGGCATCGACTCCACTCTTGTGGACGGACACGATAACGGACGAGTGCCTTCGATGTAGCGCTCGCACCCTGGTCTTTTTGCCCCTCGTGCTCCGCTGGCATTACCTCGCCAAAAACCTACAGGTACCAAAAACCTCGGTAACGCCTGCTCGCACTCTTCCTCCCACCCCGCAAGCGCTATCCTCGCTCCCTGCACTCGCTCGGACCGGCGCCCTTTATGCCCTCCCTCATCGCTTCTGCGGTGACCCATGCCCAAAACCCCATGGGTTGTCCTCGAAGCGCTCATACCAAGAGATTTGGACTTCTTACGCCAGCACACGTTGCCGAGGTGGAGGATTCCCATTTTTGACTACCTTCTTTTTTCTCCTTTCCATCTTGCTTGCATCTCTCTTTTCGAATATTTCAGCGGCTATCTGGAAAACGACCGTAAAACCGGCCAGCTCTCCGTAATACGGCATTTCCGTAGTTAGAAGGGCGGGGGCTATGGTCTCCCGAAATGCCAGGTATTACTTCAGATTTCACGGCGTTTTCGTGTTTAAACAACAGATACCCCATGATCTCCCCTATATCTCTGCCATCCCGATTCTTTAATCTGGCATCTAACATAACTTACATAACTCTTGCCTTCAAATTCACTATGTCCCTTGTCTATATAACCATACACCCAAACATCTATTGAATTATTTCCTTTATGGTCAGAATATATCCAATATTCACCAAAACTTTTATTTTCACCATAAGAGGCATTATACATGCTCAACCATGCATATTGTATTTCTTTTTCACCCTCAGAGAGTAAAGTAATATTTCCTATACCCTCTATCATCATAGCCCATCCATTTCTCGAATTCGTTATTTCATATGAACATTTACCTGATTTCTCCAAATTATTCATCGCTTTCGATATTTCACCATCATCTTCATTTACCAGTATTGGTACATAAATAGTATAATTCTCCGGCGAATCAGTATTAATTTCTACCGTATATTTATATCTATAACAGGGATATTTTAAAAAATAATTATTAATATAACCATAATAAAAAGCCAGACATAGGATTATTACCAAACCTATAGTAATCAACGGACTGTATTTCTTGTCCATTTATATCCCTTTCCCTGGATCGATTAATTCGGTACATTTCTTACAATAAGTTAGATCAGGAACTCCAGAATAACTTCCTTGCATTGCACATGGATCATTATTACAATGATCATCCCAACCCCTGATGACACAATGTCCCAATTCATGTAAAAACACTCCCGCCCATTCCTTTGTCGAATCCATTTTCGCACTTGCAATTGCGATCTTATATCCACCGCCTTTACCCACATATCCTCCTGATAATTCAATGCAAATTAAGCCATAATAAAATATACCCATACCTTCTCTTGAAAAATGCTCGTTTTTTATACCCCAAGATGCGTCTTCAATCGTACCTTTTCTAGATGTTTGCGAACCACTACCCATACAGCCATTATCTACATGTAGATGAATTCCTCGATTGTAAAATATATCCATTGCTATCTCCACAAAATCCCAAACATCGTTACCATCACTATCTTCAGGTTCACAATTGCGCATCCAATCCATTTCGATATAAATGTCCGGAATATTTGTATGGGGATGATGTTGAAGATACGGCAAGGACGCTGAATATCCCTTTGGGATACGACCGTATGAATAGTAACCATTGAAACCATAATGTCCATAAGCAACATATTCATAATAATCATTTAAACCATCATTGTCCGTATCCTTATCTTTTAATGATAAATGTCTATGGGCCTCCATTCCATCAAGCAATGCATCATTATCGGTATCGGGATCTAAACATCCTGAAGATTTTTCATAATCATATTTCGGTTTATAAGATGTTCCACTCGGTTTATAGTGCCAATTAAAGTATGAATAAGAATAATCATAACAGCCAATCTCATAACCGTCTTGTATTCCATCGTTATCACTATCATCACTTAAAGGATTGAGTTGTTTCTCAAATCTAATTGATGATATCTTATATATTTTTTCACAATTATCATTGCTATATGCGTAAAACGCCATATGTGTTATCCATCGGACAGGATAATAATAATTATGTTTACATTGCTCTTCTGGATAAATTACAGAACCTATGTCTCTCAAATCGATTTTAACTTTCTTTTCAGAGTAATAATACCAATTATATGTTATTTGTGGGGATGACGGCCAACATTCGGTGTCAATGTTGATTATTTTATACTCAACAGAATTCTTACTTGTATAAAAGATCCCAAGAATTAAAAATAATTTAGAAAAAGGTTCAGACCCGTCATCCTTTTTTTCTTTGTCAAGAGACATATCAAATGATAGATATTGATACTCATTTAAATATATTACGTCCTTGTTATCTATATTATATTCACTATCGTAATAAATATCATTATCTATCTCACCTAAAGGATGATATGCTCTTAATACACCGGATTCGGATTGATCTATCCAAAGAGCATCATCATACCAATCTACACCTTCTACTTCATTTCTTCCTTCATACCAATCGTACCAATCATCACCATTAATTTCCATATCTGTCTCCTGATATGCAATTTCTACCTTATCCCAAATATAATCGCCATCAGTGTCAAAAGAAAGAGGATTTGAAGGCAGATAATCGTCTACGTTTTCATTTTTTATTACCGATATCCAATCAAATTTCATACCGCAATCGTTATAATCATAGAATATAATCCTTTGATTTGTAGAGGTATCGGGTTTAAATTGGCGACAATGATATACGTGTAGATTATTGGTATATTTGCCGCGGGCAGGTGGATTGTACCATGTTTTTCCCCATACCTTGTCATCAGTGACATAAACTTTTCGTTCAATAATATTTGAGCTATCATAGATACCTTTGGGGCCTAATGAGCCGCCGCTGTAATAATTGTAAAAATATTTTTTATCTACGCCTTGAATCTTTATTTTAAAATAATTATAATCATTTGGATCCATCTCTTCATAACTACATCGTTTCTCATTTAGACCCCTGCAATATATGGAGTACATTGCATTATTAAAATCGATATTATCAATATCTAATACGGGGTTTTCATTGTCATTGGTAGCTCTATTAACGGAATAACCTACCGAACGTTCATCAATCCTGTCTGTCGCATAATTTGTTTTATACCACTCTGCAGGAAGCCAATAATTACCCTCTATTACTTCGTCATCGTCCCATATAAGATCTCCGTCACTATCTTTACAATATGGTAAGGTTACCTGAGTACTTTGTGTCCGCCAATACTGGAGTGACGCATCGATTAATATTATGGAATCCAATTCCAAATTACAAGACCCCCAAATTGTAACCGGATCATTTTCAGAAACATCATAGAATTCAACTTGGGTGTATTCATGAGACCGAGATTTATAATAATTTAAGGTATGCGGAAAAGGTATCCATTCATAACCACGTGAATTGGGATTTACAGTCATGCTATTATTAAATATTTCTAATGATTCTCCAAACACATTAAAATTTCTTACTACAACTCTTATCTTTGAATCCTTTTGTTCATAACTCTCTCTCATCCTTAAAACAAATCGATAATTATGACTGGATATCAAAGAGTCATGATTTTTATTAAAATCGATGCCACTTCCGGTGCAATCCTCGGGATATTCAATATTCCAAGCACACAAAAGATTTGATGTAGCAGTTCCGATCACCGCATCGTTAGCTTCTGGGTTGGGATCAATATGAATGGCCTTAGGCATAGGACTATTACTATGACTTATCCCACAGGTACGTTGATAAGAAGCTTCGGCCTCGTAAAAAAAGGCACCTCTCACTCCATTAACGTAACACATCTCTTTATCATCTGATATTCCATCACCATCGTAGTCATTAGACCTCGTCACATAACTCCCGGGCTCCCCTCCCTTTCTTGAACCGTATTCTTCCTCGCTATCAAGTAATCCGTCACCATCACAGTCCTCGTCGTTATCATTCGGATCCCTGTAGTACTCGTCCTCGTCGTTCCTTGTCAGCCCGTCGAAGTCACCGTCGTTAGCACGCTCACCCGTGTCGGTGGTGGGGTCCTGCCCGCTCCGGTACTCGATGCCGTCTTCCACCCCGCCCCGATCGGTGTCGTTGTCTATCGGGTTCGTGCCCTCGCCCTCCTCACCGATGAACATGTCGTTGTCGAAGACATAGTGCCGCTCGATCCAGGCATCGTAGACCGAGGTGGTGATATTCGCAAGCCAGATATCGTTCCCGTCAAGCAGCTTGTCACCGTCAGTGTCCACGCTGGTGACACTGGTAGCGTTCCTCCCGCTCGGCGCGTACCTGCCGGTATCGATGATCGTGGGCTCCCACCTGCTCGTGCTGGAATTGTAGAACCTCGGGCAAGTGCTGGCGTTGATCCCTGCCTCGTATCCGTCGCTAAGTCCGTCCTGGTCCGTGTCTTCGCTGCTCCAGTTGCTGAGGTAGCTGTTGTTCTCCTCCCCATTAGTAAGCCCGTCCTGGTCCGTGTCTTCGCCCAGCCACATCTTGATGGTCGCAATGCCGGTGCCGGGTATCACGGTGCAGTGGCGCACCAGCGAATACTCCGTGGTGTCGTTCACCGACACGTTGAACGGCGAGTAGTATATGATCTTGTAGTCCGATACGTCCCCTCTGAACTCCTTGAGCGGCACGATATGGTTGCCCGTGAGCCCGTCCGATCCCGTGGTGTCGCTGAACCTTACGGCGCCCTCCGCATCCCTGACCGCGACGCTCACGCCCTCCAGGGGGGCGTTGGTGTCGTTGTACACCTGCACCCGTACCGTTCGATTCACGAATCCCTGGGAGTAATCGAGGTCGTACACCAGCACATCCTGGTTCTCGCCGTCACCCTCGATCTCCAGGGCGATGACCACCTCTGGCACGTCGTCGTTGTCCGGGTCGCCTATGGAAACCCCTCCCTCCGTGTCGTATGCCACGCTGTGGGTCATGTTGAACTCCATGTTGACTATTGCGTAGTCGTCGGCATTATCGTTCCAGAAGTAGCAGTAGGCGGTGTAGATGTACATATCGTTGTTGACAATCTCCCGCCAGCCGAGCATGAAATCCTCGATTGAATCGTTGTTGAAATCTCCCCTCTCCACCCGGGATTTATGGTCCCACGGCAGGTCCACCGAGTTCTCCACCGTCCACTCGCCTGTATCATATGACATGATCCTCGCCTCGCCTGCGAAGGTCACCACCACCTCCTTAGTGCCGTCGCCGTCGCAGTCCAGGACCGATACGCCCTCCGTCACCCTCTTGGAAAATGTGTAATCCTCCGATTCGAAACCGCCGTCGTATTTTATGACCGAGAGCTTCCCTATCGGATCGTCGTATTCACCCACGATTACCAGTTCTTGATAGTTGGGGATCGACGAGTTGATGTTGCCGTAATCGCCGTAAATGGGGTTCGAGATCACATCAACGGTTCCGATTCTATTCCAGCTTCCCCCGCCTTCCTCGAATATCCACACCTGGTCCGAATCCTCGACGATGAACGCGGTCTCGTTGTCGCCGTCGAGGTCGTAATCATAGACGATACACTCCTCGGTGTCCGGTCCGATATCGGAGAATTCATACTTGATTGCCCGGTCCACATAGGAATAAATATAGGCTTTTGAATTGTCGGCATCTTTGTTCAATATCACTAATATTTCCTCGCCTTCGTCTTCAGTAAAATCGGCTATATTTATTGATGAGAACTCGTCGCCTTCGTCTAACGTATAATTTATGTAAACCGGGTCGTCCCAATCGCCGTTGTCCCATTCCCAAACCACGATTCCATAGTCGTTTCTCGTGGTATTTCTATACAATCCTACGAGATCGTCGTCGTCGTCCCCGTCAACGTCTCCCGACTCGACCGCACTGATTATCTCCAAGGTATTGTTCTGGATACTGAGGTTTGCCGACACCTCCATGAATATACCGGCATTGTCCCCAAGGTCCGTTTCAATGTCGGTCATATTGCTTGACTTGGTACTTTGCAGGGACACGTCCTTGAAAGTGTTGGATGTAAACGTGCAGTTGTTTATCTCGAACGTTACGTTGGACGCTGCCACGCCATACATGTTGTACTCGAAGTCGCAGTAATCAACAGTGACGTTGTAGGGCTTTGTGGAATTGAACTCCCTACGCAGCCTTATCCCGTATGTGTTGGACGTGAACTTGTTGCTCCTGATGGTGGCGTTGCCGGTGCCGAACATGCTCAGACCAACGTCGCAGTTTGAGAAATCGTTCCCGGCGAGTAACGTCGTTTCATCTTCCACCACATAGGCGTAGGCGCCGTAACTGCAGTTGTCGAAGTTGTTGCCTGTGACATTACCTACATACGAGTTATACCAGGAGAACCCGTAATCACAACCAGAAAACGTGTTCGAATAAACGGTGTCGTTTACCGAATCCATGTACAATCCCATGTTGCAGCCTGAAATGGTATTTGAAAAAATTTCGGTATACATCTCAGGGCCGAACTCCTTTCGATTTTCGTCCCTGTGATATATGCCGTAATCGGTACAATTCGATATTATGTTATCACCAACGGCGTTATATGACGCCTCGTCGAAATATATGCCGTAATCCGGGTTTGATATCGTGTTGCCGTTCATAACCGTGCCTGTCACGTTGATGTTTATTCCGTAATCTCCAGAATTTGTGATTATATTGTCGAATATCAAAGACCCCGAATCTCCTTTGGTTCCGGATTCCCTGTTCTTTATGCCCGTGCTTGACGAATTGTCCGAAGCCACGATATTTGACACGATTCTGCTCCAGGAATCCGCAGCATTTATCATCGTATTCCCGGTATTAATAACATTATTGTTCCTAACTACAGCCGAGATATTATAATAAACGGTCAGATTGGAAATCGTGACATTCCCTGCATAATCCGAGGTTATCTCAAGCGGGATGTAGCTGTATCCCACTGAATCGTCGCTCACGTGCACGTTCTGTTCCGACAACAGAGCGGGCTCAAAGCCGTTCACCGATGCGTCCACAAGGAACGTATCGTTGCCGGTGTATTCCCACTCGTTGTCGCCGTCGCCCCCAATATCAAGCTTCAACTCTCCGGGCGAGAACCTAAGCGTGACATTGATCGTGATATTATTTGCCGAGTAGTTCCACACCCAGCCGATTTCGCTCAACCCGGACAGGTCGAGTAGTATATACCCGTCCGATTTGCACGAGTAATCGATGTAGTCGGAGGTAAGGTTCTCGTTCTGACCCACAACCGTTACATTCGCCTCCATATAGCTGGTACAAGGGGTGTAGACCTTCAACTGCGGGTTGGTAACGTTTACACCGACAGGCGCCCAAAGCGTTATCTCGATGCTGTACCCGTCGGTAACGTTGGTCGCATTGTAGCTCGAGGCGTCGAAGACATATGTCCAGTTCGCGGAGGTCGTATTAATTGCATCGACGGTGAGCAATATATCCGAGGATACGTTAATCAGATCGGAATCGACTGTGAAGTTATAGGTGTCCGCACCGCTGACGTTCACGCAGGTCAGGTTGTCCGAATAGGTATACGTAATTGTATCACTAGACTCTGTATACGTCTTGGTATTGTTGTTGTGGGTGACGTTCATCGCTGCGGAAAAGGGAGTGGGCGGAAAGTTTATCCTCTCGAAGGAAGCGTCGAGCGACCTGGAGCTGTCGCAAGGGCTGTATAGATAATAGGAGCTCTTCTCCGTATCGGTCCATTCGGAATCCTCGTATTGAGAGTGTATGAGATACGAATCGCCCGTCGCTACCAGGAACATCCTGTCGGATTCGGTATCCGCGACCACTTCGATCCAGTGAGCGTCAAGCGGTTTCACGAACTCGTCGTCGATTATACGCATTTCGTCTATGCTGCCGAAGAAATCATGTGAGATGGAATTGTTCGACAATCCGAGGGTCATTGTATCCGCATTGTTAACGTTCAGGAAATAATTACCCGTGGACGAGCTGCCGTAATCATATGACAGCGTTTCCTTCTTACCGTCTATGAACATATAATTGAAGTCCTCCCCGACCACCCATGCCACGTGATGCCACTGACCGTCCCGGTAATGAGTTTCCCCTTTCCTTGCATATGCACCTAGCTTGCAGGTTCCGCCTTCAAAGAACACGAACCCCAAGCTTTCATCGTTAAAATTGGAGGTAGAGCTGCCCACCCTGAGAGCCGCATAATCGTTCGTCGTATCCTTGTCGCCAAGGAAAAACAGGGTGCCCCCGGTATCGGTACCGTTCCACTTGAACCACAGCTCCAATATTCCCTGTGAATAATCGTCAAAAGTTGAGACGTGATCGTCGAATTCAACGTAATTGTTCCCTTCCGTGCTATTGAAGAACACGCCTTTGTGGAACCTGCCTGAGTAGTCCCATTCGGCATTATGGATCGTACCGTTGTAATAATAGCCCGACGAATCCACAACGGTCGAGCCATATCCGGTATCGAAATGCCAGTGACCTATCGTGTCCTCGTGATCCGGATAGGTGTTGTTCCAGTAGCTCTGGTTTATCCAGTAAACGCCGTTGTACCATGTAATGTTGAAGTTGAAGTAATCGGTTCTGGACCAAATAAAGTAGAAATCCCCCACGCTGTCGGCTACGACGTCGAAACACGGAGATGTGGTGGTGTGAAGGCCGTCTTCGCATAACAATCTCGATTCTTTTAGACTCCCGCCCGTGAAGGCGAGACCGTAGAGGTCTTTCGAGGAGGTGGACGCAGCTCCGCAAACCGTGCCGTCCTTGTTGGTTACAAGTTCCACCCAGTAAGGTGAACTGATGCCGGTAACCGTCTGTTCGGAACCCCAGCCGTTAGAATAGATACGATATCTGAGTCCGCCCGTTTCGGAATAAAGGGCAATTATATTACCGTTGTATTCGGTCAGCGCAATACCGCAATAACTCGTGGAAACGGAGGAATTCGATATCTCGGTAACGCTGGAGTTGTCCCATTCACTCCCGTTCCAGGTCATAGAATAAACTGTGCCGTTCGACAGCTGGAGAAGGGCCAGGAACGTACCGGTGGTGCCGACCTCAGACATCGTGATCCACCTGACGTTTGAAACGTTTATCGTTTGATTGGATATATCCCAACCGCTCGAATTATATGTGGCCCATCTCAGATATTCGGCGGTACCGTTATATTCCGCCCACAAAGCAACGCCGTCCAGAGAGACATATTCAAAGTCGAGTGCGAAACATTGTTTCTGATTGGTCGTAAGGTTCGCCGTCAGGTTAACGTGATCGATCCATGCGCTTCCGTTCCATATGGACGCGTTCAACTCGGTCGAATTGTAGGAGTATATGTAACCTATCCTATACCCTCTCGTAGGGACGAGGTCGGCTACGGCGGGCCTGTAATAATCGACGGTGGAGGACTCCATTTCGTCCTTGCTCCTGTTCCAGAGGTAAGTATAGGTGGTATCGGAGACGGCATCAAGCCCGAACAGCGAGAGACAATCACCGTAATCCAGGGAATCGACGGAAGCGTCCAGGGTCATCTCCGTGATATTGTTCCAGTTCGACGGTTTATATCCGCTGAGATTGGCGGGCAGCATTCCGCTGTATTGGGACGATATCGAGCCCGTGTACTCGTGGCTCTCGCTGAGGTTGTATAGAGGCACGTAGCTCTCCCCGCTCAGGTCAAAGGACATGTTAGTGATCACGGAGCCGTCCGGTACGGTCATCTCCCAGTTCTCGCCTGTGGTCAGCGAATCGTCGTCGAAAGAGTAGGTACCGTTGGAGAGACCGCCTCTAAGGCTGTTCAACGACCTTTGCCTGCCGCTGCAGTTGGCCAGTTCGATACCTGACACCTCGGAATTCAGGACGTGGTTCCCATCCACCAGCACGGAAGTGCTATTATTGACGTATATGCCGTATTCGCCGCCCCATATCCTGTTCTTCCCGATATACGAGCGCCTGACCAGGTGGAACCCGAGATTGGATATATTCATGTACCCCGCGCTCGCCGCTGAAACGGATAAAGTAAGATCGTTTGACGTCAGGTCGCTTTCCAGGGCCTGGTTCAGCGATTTGATATACGATTCCTTGGCGGTGGTGTTGTTCATCGGTGTGGCGGTGGTATTGAACTCGCCGGTGTGGGACCAGAGAGTGACGTCCCCCAGAGAGAGGGAGGGGTTATTTAGGTAATAGGTGAGGTTCGCATCAAAAGTAAGTTCGGCGTCTTCATTATCAGACCTCCACTTGATGTAGTCAATCCATCCGGTGACCATACCGGCGAGGGACGTATATGCCATCCAGAACTCGTGCGAGTTGCTCGTGTCCGAGGACAGACTGCCACTGCTATCGAGCTCTCCGTCGATATAGAACTTATAATCACCGTCGTTCGCGACCTTTCTGTAAGTATGCCATTGAGACGTGTCGATCCCAAAGGACCCCTCGGAAACTGATAATCCACAACTATACGAGCCGTCGTAATATTTAAACGCGCAAAAACCCCCACTGGATATATTTACCCTCGTCTCGATAGTATAGTCCTCACCCAGGTCGATATTCCACTTCTGGAGACCGCAGTCGTCCCAATCCGTTTGTTCATTGCTGTATAGATAATCATTATCGCCTTCTGTGTCGTGGGTGATGTAATTCGCATTGGTGTAGGTTAGAGTGGACCATCCGGTGGGGTGATGGGAATCGCTCCATGTGTCCATCTCATGTTGATAGTCCCAACTCTCGGTGAAGTCATCTTCATCAATGGCACCTATGTCGAACACAACGTATCCCGAGTCCTTATTATCCGTAGAGAGATTGGAAGAATAATCGACGGGGTCCTCGCAAGTGGAATTATAAACAGATGCGTTGGCATAAACGAAACCATTGTTGGGAATCGGAATGATAAGTTTTAAACCAGAGAGATTTACTTTGGAAGGGTCCAGATCAACCGAGATGTCATATCCGTCTTCCTGTTGTTCCCATAGGGTTTGTTTCTGGAGAGTAAAGGTCAAAACCACGGATAGATTTCCTTCTATGTCGGTTTGATTCACGGTAAAATTGAATGCAAGAATATCGGTGGTCTGGTTCAGAACCGAGGAATTGAAATAGACCGAGGAATTGATATCGAATTGCAGGTTGGTTCCCGAGTGGTTGCACGACAGGTTGACGTTTGACGAGTTCGTCTCCACACCGTTGTCCGTCAGGTTCGTGTATGAAGCGACCGCGTAGCTTGCGGTCCAATTCGTAGGAACGGTGACGTTTATCGTTCCGTTCAACGTCATGTTGACGGTGGAGTTCGTTCTCGTGCCTTGGAAATAGTAATCACTCCCCAATGGTCCGTAGGGTATATATTTCTCGCCCGAGACCGTGAAGTTCATGTCGTATATCCCGCTCCTCGGAGGCAGCGATATTATACTCTCCTTGCTTCCCGAGCTATCGAAGTTAATACCGTCTGACAACCCGTAGCCGTTTAAGCCCTGATATTCGAACAATCGGTTCGCACCTTCCATGTGGATACCGTACCTCGTGTTGTCGAATATCGTGTTGCCAACTATTGAAACGAAATCGGAGTTGTTACCAACCATTATGCCGTCGTGGTTGTGATATACCACGTTGTCTATAACACCGCCCGATTTCTCGTAGTGATAGTACCTGAACAACACCTTGCTCAACACGGGAGTGGAATTGTTCGCACCTTGAAAATCGAAACGAAGTTTGAACCCGTGATTACTGTCGTCGGTGAGATTGACAAGGCCTATATCATTGGAATACAAATTTTCGAATCCTTCTATTGCATCACCGGTAACAGCATCAAGGATCGACACGGATATCGAGGTGTTTGCTGGTTCCGTTGTCGTCAGGTTGAGAGAGACGCCCGTGTAGTAGTCGTCGATTGTCAAGGGTGCCGTCACTAAATAGCCGCTCGTTTCGGACACTTTGTTCAAAGATGCGTTGTAAGGCGTGACGTTAAGATCGTCCGATTCGATAATCTCGGGGAGGCCTAGATATAACTTTATTTCGTTTACGTATCCTTCGTAATAATTCGAACTCGAAGATCCCTGACCCGCGCAAACTCCTGCCGAGATATTCTCGATCAATATATTTGGTTTGACCAAGGAGCCGGACGCCAATACATCGGACTGCTTGCTTGCATTGCATATCTGACCGTACAGGGTGGATTCCCACGGATGATACCAGATACGAATAAAGTAATCACCGTCGTATGACCCGTTCCCTGTATCGTCTGAGTAATATTGACATATCGTAGTGTTCGATGCCCCTATTGAAGATTGATAATAGATGCTAATCACATCGCAGTTGTTATTGATAGTATCGTTGCCTCCGTACGCGTGAACATAAATCCTACCGTATTCGTCATCTGTTGAATTCAACAAGACGGGAATTACGCTCATGTCACCGTATGCACCCTCGGAATTGTTACGGAAGGTCAGATGGAATTCTGATTCAAGAGACCAGAACGAATTGGGGGATAACTTGGTGGATAGGTTAATCTGCATCCTCTCGAAGGAACCGGCGGGATCGTTAGTATTGCTGATAAAATCTATGGATTGCGTGGTGGAGTTCCAGAAAGATTGCGAATTGGTCTGGTCGTCCATATGAGCAAAACCCTCGCTCGTATCGAAATCGTATTCCACCGGGCTGGCTCCGAACAATTGAACGTTCTCGTAAGTCATTCTCCTGCCCAATGTCGAGGAATAGCTGTTATCGATTGAAATACCCGATTCCGAGTTCTTGTATATGTAGTTGTTGGATATCAACGGGCTCGAGCCGTTGAGACGGATGCCATTCTCACAATCGTATATGTAATTGTATGACCATCTGGGGGTTTTGTGCAGCTGCCACTCGTACAATTCAGGAGGATTGGACCCGTCGGTGATAAAATCGAATCTAAGCTTCAATGAGGTATGCAGGTAAGTATCTATACCCGAAAGCGGGATGTAACTACCGCTCAATTCCGAATATCCCGTGATTGTGGAGTTCGTTTCTCCATCAAGTACCGAAACCGTAATGAAATTATCCACGTCCGATGTAGACTTATTTAACAACAGGGCGTCCCATTGTTCATAGGTCTCTGATTCTATCTCGGTGGTTGTGAAATATGACTCGTTAACGGTATCCAATTCCCCGGATAATCGGGTTATCACGGGGGTCGAGCTCTTATTGCCTTTCAGTCCGACATTGATCCTATACGTGCCGTTAATATCGGATAAATTACCTTCATCCAGATTATTATCTGAAATGATTGTATAATTCCCGGACGTTATTCCGCTTCCGTTGTTTGTATAATTTGCCACAACTGAACCAGTGTCGTTTAAAAAGGCGACCCAATTAATCTTGTTCTCCGAATCCAGGTTTTCATGATCGACTCTTACATAATCCAATACTTGACCGGACTCAATGGTTAGATTTTCTGTTGTGTAGTTGCCGTACTGGCAATATCCGTATTCTTTGAGATCCCCTTCCTTTATCCAGAAATCGTCCCAGTGAACATCCGCATTGTAATTATTCATGGCATTATCATAGAACCTGAGGAAGACATAAACATCATTTGATGTCCAGGAACTATCCGTTGCTTTGAGTGTCCAGCTTTCGGATTCGACATTCATATCGTTACGATAATACATCTTTAATGTACTCCCTGTTCTGGTGAATCTCATAGCACATGTCTTATCGTGATAATTCCAGATATATTGATGAGTGTTGGCAGTTCTCCATCTGAAGATATCGGTACAGTAATTATCAACTTCTCTAGATATATAAGCCCAGGTTCCCCCGCTATCACGTAAATAAAAATGAGCATATTTCTGGCGAGTGCCATAACTGCCGCCGTAGACCCAGTAACCGAGTTCGATTGCCATCCGGATATCAAAATCACCGGATAATACATATTCACTTTCACCACCTAAATAAAATCTGTTTTGTTGATAATCCGTACTTGATATTGACTGATAGAATTCTCCGTCTTCGGTTGTATCTATGTCATTTTCATGAACAGACCAGGAACCTGTGGGCGTCCATTGGTCCCACTTCCAGGTCTCTCCATCACTGTCGGCATATTCGAACTTGTCGCAGTATCGATTGGAGAGTTGGATCTCTCCGGCATCGATATTGTAATTGTCCGTCGAGGTCTCGACGCTGACGTTCCCGGATTCATTGCTACCTTTATCTCCTGCATCGAAATCGGCTGTCGTATCGATATCGAATGCATATCCTGAACCATATTTTGGTGCTATCATCCCATTGCTTTGGGATATTCCGCTGGATTCTGATATATATCTATCATTTGATAGATCGTCAACAATCTTACGTTTAGGCTCAAAACCCGTCTTTATTGTTAGTATACTGATATTACCATTATTGCTCTCCGGATGAGAGATATTTACAAAAATACCTATCGTATCGAATTTTACCGGGTTAATCGATGATATATCAATATATTCCGGTAGGCCCGATATGTTGGTAAAACCGTCGATTGGGTTATTGTTCGGATCTGTGATACTTGCAAGATATGATAGACCTGTAATATTATTCTCTTCAGTAATTTTTATTCCTTCCCATAAACAATCATCGGGCAGTTCAATCTCATCAGTGATGAGATAACCCGTATCGGGACCGCTCCCGTTTACTCTTATTCCCTCAGAAGTGAAATTGAGGTTCGAATTGGTAGTTGTGTTCTCCTCGTCCGTCAAATCCATTTCCACGCTCTGCCCCTGATAGTACACGCCGTCGCCGCTGCAGTTGTAGATGCTGTTCCCGTAGATTACTGGCCACGAGGCGTTGCAGTATACGCCGTGGCTCTCGGAGTTGCGGATCAAGGAATTGGTGATGTTCAACTCGGATGTTTCCGTTCTCAGACCTTCGTATTCGCCGGAGACGTTCTCTATCAGTGAGTTGTTTATCGTACCCCGACTTCCCGATAGGTAACGTAGGTTATACCCATAGCCTGTGTTATTGTTTTTAACTGCGGAGGCATTGAGAATGTCGAATCGCCCGCTGTCCGTGACATTTATCGTGTAGATGGAACCCGAGCTGGAATTTACCTTCAACGTTATATTGTCGAGAATGAGGGAACCAGATATATCGACATCGCTCTCCGCGTATATCCTGTTATTCTGGTCTTCATAATATGTAACTGTACCGTCTATGGTCTCTTTGACCGTGCCGTTTGACAACCCCTCGTACAATATTGAACCGCTAAGGGACGAACCCAGGGTCGGGTCGATTATTATCGGGACGCCGTTGACATTATGGTTTCTGATCCTGGAATTTGATATCTCGGTTATCATATCTATTGTATTCTTGTCCACGGCATCGTATTCAAAAGTGCAATAATCTCCCTTTTTATTATCGTTTACATAATACGGGGATTCGATCTCGAAGGCGTTGGCACCCGTCGAGATAATATTCTTCAATCCGCCGGTAAAGGCAATATCGTCCATAGAACATACCCTCGACTTTATCCGGAGTGGGGAAACACAGAAATCGAAATCGCGGTTCAAAACTATAGTCTCCTTGACCTTGGTGAACTGGACCTCGAAGATTATATCCACGCCTTGGAAGGCATCCTTATAAACGACTTTGGTGCCCTGGATGAGAACCTTACTTCTTCCTGGTAAAAGGGAGACCTCGTCGTACAGCGTCCATTCCCCGTACGAGGCGTTCATCCAGGAGGGTTTCGTGTCCGCCCAATATACTTGTTTTTCCTCGCCCTCCGTGTAAAGGGTATATTTTTCGGTCAGATTATTGCGGGTGTACCACTGTTTCCTTTCCGTCTCGTAATCCAGCCGCTCGATCCCGTAGACAATGGATTCTCCCCCGATCATCAACGATATTCCGTCTTTGAAATATTCCGGAAACTCCACCTCGTGTACAGGAGTTTTTGCGATATATTTCCCGTTATTTTCCTTAACATCGAAATCCCAGACGAGTTTGGGATTCGATCTTTCCTTGGCCTCTGGGTCCGTCCCGGGGCCGTCCAGCGCACTCACGAGCATGGGTATCCCGGATATTAACAATATAAATATCGCACTTATTGAAAATGCTCGTTTCACGTTTCTCAACTTCTGGCTTCGATCTTTCTCCATGCTACCACATCCAATATACGTATTTATTCCCAACATCAGCCAAAGGAACTTACCTGGCTATAGTAGGGAGAGGGACAAGCCCCGGGAATTTCTCAGGTGTTGGTTGTCGTCACGCGGGGCTACCCTGTCCCCTTTACTGTCGGCGCAGAGGTTCGTCCGAAGAGGGCCAACATCATGCATTCAAGCATACATACATTTGACTTCGAACTTACCAAACCACAAATAAAACTTCATGACTTTACCGATATATAAGAATTGGTAAAAAAATCGGAAAGAATCGGGAAAACCTTCTTTTACCTGTGAAAAATTCGCCTTCCCTTGTCCGTGATTTCAAGAACCTTTGTACGGCCCTTTGGACGTTCCTTTACGTATCCCTTCCTGAGAAGGCGGTCTATTCTGTTTCTCAGGGTGGGCTTGCTGATATTGAGCTCCTCCCTGATGAACTTGTGATCGGGTTTGACAGCGACCAGGTTCTGATCGTAGACCAGTCTAAGAAGCTCGAGAAGTGATTCCGACAGCGCTACACAGCCTTTGGGCCGGATCGGTTCGGTCTCTTGTTTCAATCGTCTGAAGTCAACCGAATCCAAAATACCCGGGTCCAGAGGTAAGATTACTATATGATCTCTGAATTGTGCTGTTTCACGAAGGGAGCTTAGCAGTGACACGGTCTCGTTTATTCCGCTTTCTGTAATGACATAGTCCAACCTGTGAAAAAGGACGGCGCTGGGGCGAGTCATTCTCTCCACAGCAAGCTTGATAGCCTCCGGCTCGGGGGGAAGTGAATATCTCGTATCCTTTTTTGTCAGCCAATAGTAATCAAATTCATGTTCCACATACTTTTTCAAGACCCTTAGGCGTAATGTCGAGAAAACCAAACCCGGATATCCCACGTTTAGCAAATCCTTGAACGCTTCCAGTGAAATTCTGGGTCTGGATTCCTCGGCCAGGTAAATAAAACCTTCGTGAAGGTCGTATCTCATGAGATGATTTCTCAAATTCCTCTCCGCCAGCTTACGTTCAGTGATGTCGGAGAACAAGGTCACGAATTTTCCTTTGGTTGTTGAAAAGGTTGAAATATGAAAATACTTGTCCATTTGCTCATAGTAGGTCTCGAAGACGAGGCGGCCGCGAGTTTCCGCAAGTTTAGAATATTTTTCCAAATAAGGCGCCTTTTCTGTGCCGTATACTTTGGTAGCCTTCTTACCCACGGCATCTTTCCGACTTATCCCGGTCAATTCCTCGAACCGGGGATTTGCGTCTTTTATGATATAATCCACGGGCCTTCCGTCTTTGTCATAACAAATCTCGTGCAATACCATTCCCTCGTTCAGGTTTTTAAATAGACTGCGGTATTTCTCCCTTTCCACCCTTAGCTTCTTTTCGATTTCGTGCTTATGAAGTGAGACCTCGATCGTAGTGCGGAGGTCCGATTCTCTGAACGGCTTCCCGAGATAGCCCGAGGGATCGGCTTTCAATGCATTTCCCAGGGTCCTGTCGTCGCTGAGGGCGGTGAGGAACACCACGGGTATGTCGAACCGATCCTTTATTTCCTTGGCGGCGTCCGTGCCGTCCATTTTGCCCCTGAGCCTGATGTCCATCAATACGATGTCAACACCCTCCGCTTTCTCCACCGCCTCCCTGCCGAAGGAGACCGTGTCAACAACGGTATAACCCATCTTCTCAAGTTTTACGCGGATATCATTCGCAGGGATGGGTTCGTCCTCGACGATCAGTATTTTAGCATCGGTCATTCGTATCTCTCCAATCGGATTACTCCTTTTATCACACTCTGATATGACAGAATTATAATAAAAACTTTCGACAATCATTAAATTGTTTTGGCTCTTCTCATCTTGACAATTGAATTCAAATTATACACTCCTCTTCCTCCAATCCTACATAACTATCCATTCCTGCTACCTCTTGACTTTTCGTATTTATAGCGAGATCAATGCCTTGACAACCCCCCAAAATAATTAATAACAGGTTATTCCATATGGAAGGGTAGAGGAAATGGAAATGGATAACGGGATAATGTACAAGACATTCGTGAACGGGTTCGACGAGGTGCTTGGCGGCGGCATACCTCGGGGGCACGTGGTCCTGATAATGGGCGCGCCCGGTACAATGAAGTCGTCCCTTGGTTACTCCACCCTGTTCCACAACGCGAAGAAGGCCGGCATCCCGGGAGCATACATTTCTCTGGAGCAGAACAGGAGCAGCCTGGTGTTCCAGATGTCCAAGCTGGGCATGAACCCGGAGCCCAAGGACAAGCTCAAGGTCATCGACGTGGCCACCATCAGGAAGAACATGGCAAAGGATTCGGGGGGATGGCTCGACTCAATGAAGGCGTTCATCACACACCTGCGCAACAACTACAAGATAGAGCTGCTGGTGGTGGATTCCCTACAAGCCTTGAAGGTCCTTGGCGGCCTGGAGGAAGGGAAGGAAAGGGAGAGCATGTTCCGCCTGTTCGAGTGGCTCAGGGAGATGAAGATAACCACCTTCCTGGTTGCTGAAACGGTGGGGCCCGGGCGCAGCGAAAGGATAGACGTGGAGGAGTACCTTGCTGACGGCATAATCTACCTGACCATGGTAAAGGTGGGCAAGATAGACTTCCACCGCAGGATCAGATGCGTGAAGATGAGGGGCGTGGACCACAACACCTCCTACTACGCGCTGGAGTTCAAGGACAGAGCCTTCCGGGCCACCCTGCCCATATAACAACTTTCGGTGAAAAAATGCAAAGACGGGCCTTTATTGCTCTGCTGCTCATATTCTTCCTACCCTTGGTCAACCCGGGCCGGGCGGATTCAACAAAAGCGGAAGATTTCACGATTTCCCTGGACCGGGATTTCGTAATCCTGGGTCCCGGCGAGAGCCAGATCATAATACTGACCATAAACAATACCTTGTCCGAGAAAGAGACCTTTTCCATCGACTTCTCAACCGAGATAAAACGACTTACAGTAAATCCGAACGCCGCGGAGGTCGATATCAATGCATCGAAGGAATTTGAAGTGGGCGTCGAGGTGGGTGCGGATCGATATTTCCCTAAAGAAAAAAAGGGCAACATCACATTCACCGTAACGGCAAAGGGGCAGGATATAACCAAGGAGTTGAATCTAACCGTTTCAATCACCGTTTCGAGGGGGCTGGAGGTGAACTGGGACAACGGGGAAAAAACGACCGAACAGAAAAACTATCCTGGTGCCCTGGTCTCCATACCGCTTACAATAATAAATTCAGGAAATACTGACGAAATAGCAGACTTAAGGTCCGGTGCTAATCTCACCAACGATGAGGGAAAAGAACAACTTGAATCCTACACCTCGGGAACAGTTTATAGTCATACCAACGAGACCACTACAACAGAGGTCAGGGTCAAGGTGCCTCTGGAAGCCCCGATCCCCTCGCAGGTGGACCTGAAGGTAAACGTCTCGATCAGGGAATCCAACCTTTCATTTGAGCTCGAAGCCCTGATCAACATAAAAGCCGACCATAGGTTGGAGATGAGCAATGTAACCCCCACTAGGATCAACATCGAGCCGGGCATGACCGATTCATTCGAGGTGTTGATAAACAGCTGGGTCAACGAGAGCGTTACCGCCTCCCCTATGTTGACCATGTTGGGCCAGGACGGCTCCCGGCTCGATACCTTGACAGGAACCGGCTGGAGCCACAGGCTAATCCCGTCCAACGTATCATTATCGCCCAAGGGGAGCGAAATGATGCTGCTGGAGGTCACCTCGCCGAACAATGAGTTCTTATCCCAGAACGGTATGGTCCAGGCCAACCTGAGCTTTGAGGTCGAGCTCTTTTGGCATTTCTCAGCTGAGGAGAACGGCACATTCAAGCAGGAAAAAACGCTTAATTTCAAGGCCCAGTTGGATATAAGCCTGGAACCCCTTATAGTACCCGAGTATCTGACCCCGGCCAGCGTTTCGATGGTACCCGGGGAAACGGCCAGCGTTACATTGAAGGTTACCAACCTCCACACCTACAACATGAACTTCTCACTGGAAGCCGAGTCGGAAATGGATATTACCACCGATTTCATATGGGAGGGAGCATCTATCAAAACAGCAACCATATACGCGGGGGAATCCATGTACATCGCGACCAGGTTCGGGGTGGACAACAACACTATGGCGGGCAACTATATTCTCTCGGTGCGCCTCAGCCTGGAATCGGTAAATTTTACTTACGTTTCACAATGCGAGGTTCACATAAATCAGACCTTTGGTTTTTCAATAATAACCGAGAACAGGACATATAAGGTGACGCCCCGCGGCAGGACCAACGGCAGTATTATCATCATGAACACGGGGAACGGAGACGATATTTTCGAGTTGAGGACGACCATCTCTTCTTCCAATCGCCTGACCTTCCACAGGGAAGCCGTTAATCTGAACGCAGGTAACTTCACCGAGGTCAACTTCACCATCCAGGGTGCTGATTATCCTCAACACTTACATGAGATCCTGAGGTTCGTGGTAATGAGCAGGAACAGCATGGAATGGACTGACGTATTCGAGTTGAACGTAACCTATCAGTTCCCGAATCTATTTATAAAAAGGCTCAATATCACAGAACCGGAAAAGGGAAAAGGCAGGGTGACAATCGGCAACAACGGGAACGTGAGCGCATCAGGGATCATGGTGAGAATAATATTCGAGGGCGGGAGTGAAACCAACTACACAATAAGCGAAGAGATAAGACCGAGAGGGGAAAACACCATGAACTTCTCTCATAAGCCAAGGGAGGGAAAGAACAAAGTTTTAGTTCTCGTGGACTACGGCAATCTTATCCCCGAGGAGGACGAAACGGACAACCAGGCATCGGTGGATTTCATATACAAGAAAAAGAAGGACGAGAGTTTCATTTTAGAAGATTTCCTGGTGGAATACAAGGAAGAGATATTCGGGATAGGTATAGGTCTCATAATCCTCGGGACCTACACATTTATCATGGTATTCTCATTCAGACGCAATATCAAGAAAAGGAGGCGCTAGGGGTGAAGCTTGTTCTGGCGGACACCAACGCTTTGATGAGCCCTTTCCAGTTCGGATACAATCTCGACCTGGAACTAGAGAGAATTCTGGGATTGTATGATCTTTTCATTCCAAGGGCGGTAAGAAAGGAATTAATGGTGCTGGCAGAGCATAACCGGGATGCAAGGGCCGCTCTGAATTATATTTCCAAAATAGATGATCACGGCCCGGAATGGGCAAGGGAATGTGCCGATGACGTATCCGATATAACCAACGCGGATAACCAGATATTGGCCTTTCTAAGATGCGGGATTGAAAAGGATCGCCGCCAGGACCTGGTTTTGTTCACAAATGACAAGGAGATAAGGAACGAGAGCATGGAACTGGGGATAAAATGCTTGATTCTAAGGGGTGGAAACCACCTGGATTTCTACAGGCCTGACAAATAATAACACTGTATCATACATATTCCACATATTCGTAACTGACACATAACTCCCAATCGTTGCCTTGATCTTCCGCTGTGGTCAGACCGGAGAGTTGACCAACACTGTCGCCTGCCTCCACGCACTTTATAGTCAATTCCCAATCTTCTTCCATCTCACCCCCTCCAATGGATATCCTTATCACCAAAGACCCTTCCCCGGTGTCCAAATCATTATAGCCCGTTTCCGCCTTTTCCTCCCCTTCAGGAGTTCGAATTCGGAGCGTAAAGCCGTCCGGTTGGTTTTCGGAACCCAGTATAACACCCGCTCCTATTTCCTGGGTATCGTCATCAGTCCAGTTTAACCAAAAGGTGGCATTAACCACGGTTCGATTGACAAATTCCAGATCTATATCCTTGCTCTCTCCCTCCCCAAGATAACCGCGGGTCTCCATTGAAGAAGACAAAACCCTTCTTTCCTTCTCCCTTTCTGGTGAACCAGGTACGAATTTACCTATATCTTCCATGCTGAAAGACACTATCATGCCTATTAAAATCAATAGTACAAAAAGAGAGGCCAGCAACTGTAGCTTTTGTTTGAGGCCCGAGGCCCAATGATTCCTGAGATTATCAACAGTCAGCGAACATATGATATCTTTCGGCCTTAGCTTTAGAGCGATTAATATATGCCTTAGCGAACCACCGTACAATATTAAGGATATAATGATGAGAACGACCCATGCACTAAGATTCAATAATTCCACCTCCTCCACAGGTATATCCCGCCCAGCCAGAGTATCAGTAGAGGCAACCATCCCCCCAGAATTATGGCCCAGTTTGGATAGCCGCTGTAACCGTTGACCACCGTATCCGCAATTCTAAGTATGAGTATGATGGAAAGTATGATCGGAGTGAAATACATTATACTGTTCTTCCACCACTTATCAATAGGTATCTCGGACGTCTCGTCGCAGAGAGAGCGGAATCTATCTGGCCCGTAGCAGTAGGCTACCACCAAACATTCGATAACTCCGATAATGAGAAGCCCTACTTCGTTGAAGAACTGGTCCGCGATGGTAAGCCAATGGTAGCCGCCGCCGGTAGCGAACAGAAGTGCGATGATCGTTCCGACGCAGGTAACGGCGGTCAGGACCTTTCTCTCATCAAATCCCGCCTCGCTGAAACCCATGACAAATGCCTCTATCAAGGCAAATCCCGAATCTATACCCAAAAGAAATAGGGTGAGGAAGAAAATGAAGCCAAAAAGAGCGGCTCCCGCGGGCATTAATGAGATGGCCGTTGGATATATGACAAAAGCCAGGGCGGGCCCGCTCTCCACCACTGTACCGATATCTTGCCCAGTGGAATAAGCCAGGTAACCCAAGGTGGAAAAAACCACAAGACCTGCGAAGAAGGCCAGACCACAGTTGGTAAAAGATACGATATGTGCATTGTTGGTAACATCTGCGTCTTCCGGTAAACGAGAAGAATAGGCTATCATAACCCCGCCTGCAAGCGAGAGCGTAAAGAACACCTGGGCGTAGGCTGCAAGCCATACCTCTGGATCAAGCAATGCCCCCAAATCTGGGGAAAGGTAATAATTCAGACCTATGGACGCGCCGGGAAGGGTAAGGCCCCTAATGGCTAATATCACAAGTAGCAATGCCGGCAGGGGAACCGTGAGCTTAACCACCTTGCTTACCCGTTTCACACCCTTCCAAACGATCCAGTACATTATTGCCCACGTGGTCACAATTACTATCAACAAAGTGGGATCGATACCCCCCATGAGGGCGGGAGAGGAGGTTCGACCAATGAAATCGTTATAGAAATGATGCTCGGGATGCGTGCCCCAGGAAAGGGTCAGTGATTTCAGCATATAGGCCAAGGACCAACCGATCACCACCGTATAGTAAATGATTATAACAAAGCCTACCAGAAGCATGAACCATCCCAGCCAGGCAAAACGCCGGTCCATCTTATGGAATGAGAAGGGAGGGGATCCCTGCATGTTCTTCCCGATTCCCATCTCCAGGATCAATAAAGGTATCCCGGTTGTAAAAAGAGCTATTAGATAGGGAACGAGAAAGGCTCCGCCGCCGTATTTATATGCAAAGTAAGGAAACCGCCACACATTCCCCAGGCCCATGGCCGAGCCCATGGCCGCCAAAAGAAAACCGGTACGGCTGGGCCAATGTCTACCCGATCCATTTTCCATTGTATCATCTTTCTTACGGGTCGATCACCTATAAATCTTTCCCCCGGGCCCACTCATACGGATATAAAGGCATCGATACGAAAAACGAATATAAAAAATACGGATTATTATTCAAGCACGTAGACCTCTTCGCCCTCCTCGCCTTCCGAGCGCCATTCTTCCCCGTCTTCCCCCATGATACCACCTTTCACCGCGTTGGCTATCCGATTGTTGAACAATAAAAGAAGGAATATTACCACCCCCCACTGGAGCAGGAGCAGGAGCAGTCCGATCGGTCCTGAGGCCCACCACCTCGCCGATGTTTCCAGGTAGGTTTGTACAATATACCATGCTATCAGAACGGTGAATAGAACCGGGAACACGTAGGTGATGATATATGTCCACCACTTGCCCACGTGCAGGTCGCTGTACTCGGTGTTTATGTACTTCTGTCTGAACCTCTCCGCGCCGTACTTCCATACGGCGAAGGACACGAAAAGGCCGCTTAGGATCAAGCCAAGGCCCCATACATTGTCCTGGTTCTCCAGGAACGCGGCGGTTGGCTCACCATGAATATACCCAATAATGGTCGCTGACGGGAGACCGAGTATGAAGGTTGCTGTCGCCACCACCTTGATCGCCCTGGGCCTGGAAAAGCCGGCGTCCATAAAATTTCGACAAGCGATCTCATAGCCAGAAATAAGGGATGTCAGTGCGGCAAATGACATTGCAAGGAAGAAGATACCTGCGAGCAGATATCCCATCGGTATGGTGTTGAATAAGTTGGTAAGGTGGATGAAGGTAAGGGCGGTGGAATCTGTTCTCATTACCCCCTGGGGATTAGCGGAGAGGGCGAATACCGTAGAGAATACGGCTATCCCGATGATCAATGAGGCGGAGCTGTTTCCCAGCCCGGCAATAACCGGGTTGAGGTTGGTGTCCTCGCGCTTCTTCATGTACACGGCATAGGTTATCGCCATCCCCATCCCCGCGCTGCAGCTCCAAGCGCTCTGTGCCAGTGCCTCGATCCACGTATCTCCCCTCAATAGAAAGGGAACTCCGTTTGCGTCCACCTGGGGAGTGAACAAATATACGAAACCCGTGATCGCGTTGGGGAGGGTAAGGGCCCATATCGCCGTGAAGATCAGCAGTACGAACAAGGTAGGAATAAGGATCATATTTGCCTTCTCTATACCGCCTGCTATGCCCCTGTATACCACGTAGGCGCCGATGAAGACCGCAAGGGCCTGGAAGAACACCACCTGCAGCGGCGACTCTATAAATATAGCCCATATGTGATGCGTATCTCCCCCTATATTGCCGGTGGCGGAGATCATGAAGTATCTGAGGACCCAGCCCATTACCACCGCATAGTAAAAGTTGATGGCGGTGGTCACGAACACCATCCATGCACCCATCCAGGCGAATTTCTTGCCGACGAACTTCTTGAAAGTGCCTATGGTACCCATTCTGGTTGCCTTGCCAAGAGCAAACTCCGCCATCAGCAGAGGTATGGACCATATGAAGAGAAAGAGAAGCCACGGTATCAGGAACGAGCCGCCGCCGTACATGGCCGCCTTCATTGGAAAACGCCATATGTTACCTGTGCCGATCGCCGCACCCAGCGCTGCCAGTATAAGCCCCCACCTGGAGGTGAAACCGCCCTTGCCGGCACTAGCCATACAATTCCTCCTTCCTCCGCTCTGCGATGAACCCCATCCTGGCGGTGTAAGCGAAACCGCCCCAGCATGCGGATAGGATAAGCACCGCAGTTATAATAGCTCCTGTAAGTGAGAGAGTGAACTCAATCTCCACTGTCTTGATGCTGAAAGTGTGATGTGAATAGGGGGAATATTTTGGATCTGAGACCACCACACCCCTTGGATCAGTGAACGAGAAGTAGTAATCGATGGTGCTTCCCTCCCTTTGAGACGGGATGTCCGCCTCGTAGAACGGGGTACCGTTCTTCGCTTTTCTAAGGGCCATTTCCATGGCTTTGAACTCACCCCCGTCCACCCTGTAATAGAGTTCCATGCCACCTTTCTCCTCTTCCATGTGCGGCAGGCCCTCGGTGGTCATGTTCAATATCTGGTAGGGATCGTTGATAATTGCCTTAACGGGATAGAAGTCCACAGGCTCGCTGACATTATCCAGAGGTTCGTGGATTATCTCCACTTCCTCCATGGAAGGGTTGTCCGCCACTTCGGCAAGGAACAGCTGGGGGCCGAGGTTCAGCTGGGAAAACTCCAGAACCTCTTCATCCGGTGGAATGAACTCCTGGCACATCTCTATGGTAAAGGCATATACGCCGTGTATAGCATAGAGCCAGTCGTCGCTGTCCCCGTCAACCGGATATAACTCGTAGGCCTGCTGCGGGGTATAGTTGGTCATTCGACCCATTTCCGTGCCAAGTTTCACGAATATCTCGTCGTCCGGAGTAGGTTCATCGGTCCATCCCCAGGGCCAGAGAATGAGCTCGCTATAGGTATGAAAAGAGAGGGAGACCACGAAATCGTTCGCTTCCGCAAGGTCCCTTATGACCCTGGTCTCAGCTGTGGAAAAGCCGCCTGCTGTGTCCTCGTCAACCTTACCGTCCCTGTCATTGTCCTCCAAGTCAACAGGGTCCTCGTTCATCAACCCGTCCCCGTCGTCGTCCTTGTTGTCAGGCGGGCCGGGATAGTTTCCAACGAAGCTTAAGTGGGGATTGGATCCTCCAAGGAAACCCCATCGATACTCGTAGTTGCGGTTCAGGTCAGTGCCGTAGGATACGGGAACGAGTTTCGGGTCGGGCAGAGGACCAATGCCAACGGTCTGGGAAAGGTAGTTGGGTTCCCTGTTCTTTCGCCAGCTCCCTCCCCCGGTCTCCATATCGTAGACCACGCCGTCGGGATTGAGCATCGGGATCACCCATATCTCACGATTGTGGACAAGCCAGGTGGCCCTGGCGCATGTGCCGTAGTTCTCCAGAATATGGAATAGGAAGTACATGGGCGCCTCGAACGAGGGCCATTCCCTTGCGTGATGCGCGCCTATCAACAGAACGTCGGGCTCTTCCGGGTCTTGTGTCCCGACCTCGTCGGATATCTTTACGGCATAAACGTAATGCCCGTCGTACGTGCGGGTAAGCTGGTGGAGTTGTGCAATGTCGCTGTGTTGGGAGGTAAGTGATTTTAGGTCCCGCTCCATCTCCTCGTATGTGTAGTATCTCTGGAAATCGGAGGGATCGTCGTCAACGTCCCCGATCTTTGAAAAATCGTATTTATTCTGGAGCATGTCCCTGTCCACCTCGTACAGGGGCCTATACCCGCTTTCTTCCTTGGTTATGATCTTAGAATGGGTAGGTAAGGAAAAGGCCGACAGTGATGACACGAGAAGGAATAGAACCACAAACAGTCCGATTACGAGGTGCCTTAACCTAGATCTTCGTATCATGTAATTTCTCCCAATCACTTATCAATACACGACACTATGATTTTAATATAAAAAATTATTGTTTTTTTCGCTGACTATCTAATGGACATTACACCATCCCCCGTCGATCCAGGACCAGAGAGGTAGCATCATCGTTATTGAACGTGCCAATTTCCCATTCTATTCCTTCTTATCCCAATCTATCCCAGGGGGTGCGTGTCTCGACATAGGCGATTGTGCCTTCCTCGGAGACCTTCTTTTTATCGCTAATATCTTTGCCCTCGATTCCCTCTTCCTCGCCGATGTTCTTATCGCTTAGGTCTTCCTGGCTCTTGTCAATCATTTCCTCCAACTCCTCCAGTTCCTTGCCCTCGATTGCCTCGATCTTTGGCTCCTCCCCTCCTGGCCCAGCCGTGTCGCCTTTTTTGGCCTCGAAGCTGTCCGGTCCATGGCGCTTTCTCTTCGCCTCGTGGCTGTCCGGCCCGTGCCTCTTTGCCAATGGCTCGCTGTCATCCGGCGTCTTTGCCTCAAAGCTGTCAGGGCCGTGCCTCTTTGCTTCAAAGCTGTCCGGCCCGTGCCTTTTGGTCTTGGCGCCCCCCTGGCTCCCTCCGGTCCCACCTTTTATAAAAACTACCACGATCAACACGATTAGACCAATTAATATGAGAGATTGTATCAAGTCACAAGGCGGCTCTTCGTCGTCGGAGGCGGATGGCGTGGTCTGTGATTCTTCCGTGGTCTCCCCCTTCTCAGAGTCGAACGGGTAGGAGTCCATCTCATTCAGGATGCCGTCGCCATCGATATCGAGATCGGAGTTATCACCCGTCCCGTCGCCATCCGTATCTTTCCACTCGCTCGGATTGTCCGGGAATGCGTCCTCGGAGTTTTCGAATCCGTCTCCGTCCCTGTCGCTATCCTCCGAATCAGGGATGCCGTCACCGTCGCTATCTATAGGAGGCAGCCATTTATCCGCATCATACGGATAATAATCCAGGTCGTTGTTTACCCCGTCGCCGTCGATATCAAGGTCGGAGTTGTCACCGTATCCGTCCCCGTCAAGGTCGCTCCATTCATACGGGTTATCCGGAAACGCATCCTCGGTGTTGTTCACGCCGTCGCCGTCCCTGTCCGTATCAATAGAATCGGGTATGCCATCTCCGTCTGAATCCTGGACGCTGTCAGGTTCCCACCTGGAGGCATCATACGGATAGTAGTCCATGTCATTGGCAACTCCGTCGCCGTCGATATCAAGGTCGGAGTTGTCGCCAATACCGTCCCCGTCGAGGTCGCTCCATTCATACGGGTTGTTGGGAAACGCGTCATATGTGTTGTTCACGCCATCCCCGTCCATATCGGAATCATAGGCATCTGCGATACCGTCTCCGTCTGAATCCTGGACGCTGTCAGGTTCCCACCTCGAATTGTCGTAAGGATAGTAATCCTGCGAGTTACCCACCCCGTCGCCGTCTATATCAAGATCGGAATTGTCGCCAATACCGTCCCCGTCCATATCGGACCATTCATACGGGTTGTCCGGAAACGCATCCTCGGTGTTGGGCACGCCGTCGCCGTCCATGTCCGTATCAATGGAATCGGGTATGCCGTCTCCGTCCATGTCCGGCGGCGGGATGTTCAGCGGGTCATCTGGATACAGGTCGGAGTTGTCTCCGATGCCATCCGAATCAGTGTCATTCCATTCATTGGGGTTCATCGGGAAATGGTCAACGGAATCCGCATAGCCGTCATTGTCATAGTCGTATGGATAGATGTCTGCATTGTCACCGACGCCGTCCCCGTCTGAATCCACGGACTCGGTGGGGTCATCGGGGAACACATCGGAGTTATCGCCCACACCATCCCCGTCGGAGTCTGCCCATTCTGAGGGGTCGTCGGGGAACGCGTCGGAATTGTCGCCCACGCCGTCCCCGTCGGAGTCTGCCCATTCCGCAGGGTCATTGGGGAACTGGTCAACATCATTGGGAACGCCGTCCCCGTCATAGTCATCGCTGGGCGGTACAACCGTGAAGTCTGTGACAGTTGAGCTGTACCACTGAGAGGCCAGGTCCATGCAGTGGGCCCTTGCGGTGTGATTGCCGTATCCCAGGTCATCGGTCAAAAGGCTCAGTTCATAGAGGCCGTTGTTGGAGTTGTAGACCATGGTTCTGTTCACACCGTCTATCTCTATGAGCACCGTGTCAATTCCCCAGGCATCGCTTGCCATGACCGAGAATGTCTGGAGGCCGTTGAGATTGGTGCCGCTGCCGGGATAGAGAACTGAACATTGCGGTAGATGCAGGTCAACGTGGAACTGAATATCAAGCGAGGTCTCCAGCATATTCCAGTCAATGACCTTCAGGTTGAGGGTGTGGGGGCCGTCGCTCAGCCCGCCGATGTATGCGGTACTGTTGTAGGAATCCCCGCCGGAGCTGGAAAGCACGGACCAGGGGCCGGTATTGTCAAACCTGTACTGGACTGTGTTTCCGGGCAAGGAGAACGGCAGGTCCTCGGCCGTGGCATTGACCACCATGCTGGCTGTGGTGAATATCTCTCCGTTCAGGGGTGCCACATTGCTTATGGTCGGCGGATTGTTATTTATGTTGAACCCTACCGGAGAGGACTGTGTCGTGTGGCCCGGGACGCTGTCATTCGCGTAAGCCCGGACATCATAGTTTTCGTCCAGCATGAGAATGGTGTTGATGGATGCCTCCCAGAGGCTGTTCTGTGAGTTGTAGGAGCAAACATACGCTTGCCCGTCAAGGGTTATTGTCACATTTGACACGCCCAGGGCATCACTGGCACTGACCTTGAATAGGTATGTTCCTCCCAGATGCTCGCCGGTCATGGGCGACACTATCGTCACGCTTGGCCCATTGTTGTCAACAAGGATGTTCACCGATTCCAGAGAGACATGCCCTGCCGAGTCGGTGGAACGGAAATAGACCGTGTGCTGGCCGTCAATAACGGAAGTGGAATTCCAGTATGTCGGACCGCCGGCCACCGAGCTCCAACTGCCGCTGTCTATCCGATACTCGACAGTGGTTGGGAAGGTGTCCGTGGAGCTCACTGATATCTCCACGTCGGCCTCATATGTCATGCCCTCTATAGGACTGGCAATGGAAAGGCTGGGCGCGGTATTGTCTATGTTGAACAGAAGGGGGCCGGCCATTGTGGTGTTGCCGAAGCCATCCTGGGCCCAGGCATACAGCGTATATGTGCCGTCCCCGAGGCTCAGGGTGTTCAGGTCATACTCCCAGTATCCGGTTGCCGAGTTGTAGCCGGCCGACACATCGTCATATGCTGTCGGGCCGCTGGTGTTGTCAATACTGAAGACCAGAGAACTAATCCCGTATGCATCGGAGGCGGTGAACCGCAGGACATGGTCGCCCTGGATGTGAATTCCATCTGTTGGGCTTACTATGTCGCAAAGCGGGTCATTGTTGTTCACGTACACTGTCATGGTCACGACGGTCTCATGCCCTATCATGTCCCTGGCCCTTACGGTCAGGGTGTGGGGGCCGTCGGCAAAGAAAGTAGTGTCCCAGACGCTTCCCACCACCTGCCACGGACCTGAATCTATCCTGTACTCTCTTGACGCCAGGAAGATGTCATCAGAACTGGCTGCTAGGAAATAACCACCATATACCTCCTGCCCCTCGGAAGGGTCGGAGACGGAAAGTTCGGGAGCATTATTGTCCACGCGGAAGACAACCCCCATGGCCCATGTCCTTTTGATTCCACTATCATATGCACTGGCATTAACCGAATAATTGCCGTCATCCAATGTCGTTGTGTCCACCTCAAGCTCGTAAAGGCCGCTCTGGGCATTGTACGATGCTTCTGATAAAAGCTCTGTTGATGGTGTGTCAATATTGTCTATCCTGATATACACCAAGTGAATCCCGAGGGAATCGTCGGCATTGACCCTGAAGGTTTTCGTACCTTCCAGAAACTGGCCAGTTGACGGAGACACGATTGAGCATGTGGGGTTCTCATTGTTCACAAAGAAGGTTGATGAAACGGTTGAAACATGGCCTGCCATGTCCGTTGCCCTGACATTGAGCGCATGCTCTCCGTCTGCTAGGAGGCTTGTGTTCAATGGAACGAGCCAGTAACCGCTGTCCCAATTCATAATATACCATCCGGTCCCGTCAATGTTGTACTCCACCGTCAGGTTCATCCAGTCGGATTCATTGACGCTAATCGTCTCATCGCCGGAAACATACTGCCCGTTTGCCGGGTACTCGATGATCGGGTTGGGCGCCGTATTGTCAATGAAGAATGATACCTGATCAGTTGCGGAATTTCCTGCATTATCATATGCAATTACATCCATGATATATGAGCTTTCAGCCTTGGTTGTGGTGTCCATGGTATGCTCATAATATCCTGTCTGGGCATTATATGCCATGGAAATAAACTGGCCATCTAGTATGAGGGTCACATTTGCAATTCCCTGCCCGTCCGTGGCCAGCACGCTGAATGTATAGTCGCCTGACACATACTCGTCATCCGCCGGGTTTATTATTGTGCATTCTGTCATTGATGCGGCATTGTTGTCCACATAAATTGCAACCTGGCCGGTCTGTTGATTGCCTGCGATGTCTTTGGCCTGGAAGATGATTTCATGGGCTCCGTCGGTCAAGGCCGAAGTATCAAGTGTTGAAACATAATTCCAGGACATGCCAGTGGTTGGGGACATGCTATTGGGAGAACCGCCGTCAACAGAATATTTCACTGTTGTAGGGTCAATGCCGGAGTTCATGTCCGAGGCATTAATGCGAAGCTCGTAAGAGCCGGAGATGAATTGGTTGCTCTGGGGTTCGATAATCTGAAGCGTGGGAGAAACAGTATCCACAAAAACCTGCACCGATTTTTCATCGCAGAACAGGCCCATCTCGTTGCTGCCGTTGAGATAGATGGTGACCGGGCCTTCGTTGAAGCTGCCGCTGGGGAAGGTGTGTTCCCACCTACTGGTCGTGGGATTGTAGGTTGTCTGATACCATGTTGCCCCTGTGTGGCTTGAGTTCACTCTCAGCTGCTGGACCTCTGCCCCGCTTAGGCTGTTCTCGGTTGTGATTGCCACTGTAAAGGCGGAGGACTGGTAAGAACCCGGGGCGGGGCTCACGAAATCAGCCACAAAAGCGTCGGGTGCATCATCAAAGACGTGATACTGTGCCACGGAAGACGCCTTGGCCCCCATGTAATCCGTGGCGTTGACATAGACCGTATAGGTACCTTCCGGGGTTGTCATATCCACTGTAAGATCGCTGGAGGTGTATACTCCGTCCCCCGATACCTCGTCGTTTCCCTTGCCGTCGTCAGCCAGGGCTCCGGAACCAGTGAAATGCCCAGACTCGGCCATGAAAGCGTCGATACCTGTTCCAGAGTCCGAGGCTCGGACGGATATATATAACGCTTCATCGGGGAGAAGCCCGTTGCCACTACCGGGGTAGTGTATCTGCAGGCCTTCCAAAACCGGCGGGGTGTTATCAAAGACAGCCGAAATCATATCGGTTACAGTTTCACCCCTGTTGTCCTCCCCCCTTATCTTGATGACATGGCTCCCGTCGTCGTAGTTGCCCGTATCGATAGAGAAGGTTACAAGGCCGCCTGTGATCGAACTATTAATATCTACCAAAACGGAGTCAACATAGAGCTCCGCAACAACGATGTTATCAGATACCGAGGCAGTGAATTTTCTACTACCACTCAAGTTCGTCCCGTCCGCGGGGTCGGTTATCGATATCTGGTTGTTATAGTTCGAGAACCCGACGTAAACCGAGTCGGTCACCTCCCTTCCCTTGATATCGGTTAAAGTGACCTTTATCGTATGCATGCCGTCGAACCAGTTGCTTGTATTTATTTCGGTATCCCAGTAATCAGACGTGGAATTATAAATTAGGTTGGATTCATGGGACCCGTCCACATATAACCTGACGTGGTCCACCAAACCGTTACTCCCCGTTATAGTGGCATTGGCAGTTATATTGACATTTACCGTGAGATTGCCGTTTAGGCCCGTTTCTCCGTTCATCGGATTTACTATTTCCAATTCCGGGGGAGGGTTGTGTACGGCTATGTATACATCTCTATAACCAATATTGCCTGCATCGTCGATCCCGCGTACCACTACCGTATATATGTCACTATCATAACCGGTGGAGATAGGGATATCCTCCCAAGAAGAAGAACCCGTTTCGTTGGGGAGGGCCGAGCCGTATCCGACCGAACTGGCGTCCAGATAAAGATATTCAGCGTCACCTACATCGGATAAAGATATGTTCACCTCCTGTCCGTCGGCAACCGTGTTCTGCCCGGATGGATACTCTACGGTTTCCCCCGCCAGATACGGGGGATAGTTATCCACATGGAGAGTGGAGCTTTCGTCATACCATGTGTTGCCGGCATGATCGTAGGCCGTTACATTGATAGGGAGAGAGGCCGTGCCTTCGTAAGAAACCTCTACCCAGCCGGTTCCGTATATGTTGTCACCGGCAAGGAAGTCAAAGTGATTTCCGTCATCATACAAAAGCACCGACCCCTCCGCCGATCCCAGAAGCCCTCCTCCACCATCGAGATATGCTGTCACGGTTTTGATCTTGCCGGGTACTGTGGTATTATGGTGGTCTTCCACTGTGGCGCGGATATTGACCATGTCCCCGTTCTTCACAGAACTTTGGTGGGGAGGGTATATCACTGTTACCCCACTTACCTGTGGTTTTGTCTCATCGTACTTGATATAGTAATTGCCAGAGATAGTATTCCCCTGGAGATCCGTTGCACTGACCTGCACCGGATAATAGCCCGATTCGGGAAGGTCATCGACGACATAATAATCGCTGCCGTACATCCCGTCGTTTGGGTCAAAGTCATTGTTAAGCCCGGTGTCGTACATCTCATGAGGAAAGGGAGAGCTGGGTGTGAAATTGAACGAGCCGCAGTCGATCTCCACCTTGTCTATCCCCACCGAATCGTAGGCTCCGACCTGGAAATAGATCTCGGAACCCTCTCGTGCGGCCTCGTAAGTATCCGGATAAACCACATTGAAATCCGAGAGTTCCGGGGCATGGCTGTCGAAGTTCACGGTAAGGGTCATGTAATCCTCCGGTGCTCCAACGCCAGCATAGGTGATAGTATGCGCACCGTCGGAATAAGCGCTCACGTTCAAATTCGCATACCACCGACTGGTTGTTCCATCTTTCGTCATGTAGGTGACCAGCTCGCCGTCGATATACATTGCCACCTGGGTTGTTGTGCCAATCTCGCTATCCTCAACTGTGAAGTTCACATCGTTCCCCACCCAGTCCCCGTATGCCGGAACGGGGTTATCAAAGCTTACCGCCTCCGCGTGCATGGAGAACATGTTCATCAGGCCCACTACTACCAAAGTCATAACAACTGTTGCTACTACGATTCTTTTCATCCTATCGCCTCATCATATATATAAGCGGATTAACGTGTCTGCATATAAAAAAGTATTGGGTTTCAGTTGGTTCATTCACTTTTCTCCATGACCTTTAACAAGGTGTAAAGGGTCCGGTTCACCGGCGTATCTATGCCGTGTTCTTTCCCCAATCGAACTACCATGCCGTTCAGGGCCTCGTACTCCATTGGCTTGTTCTTTTCCGCGTCCTGCAGGGTGGAGGTACGGGAGTTATCGAATAACTTCCTGTCGCCTTCGAATGTCCTCTCGATGAACTGGGAGCCTATGTCGTAGCCTTGGGCCTCGGCCACCCGGACCGTCTCCCACATGGCCTTTCGAACAAGCTCTCGCCCGTGTTCTGAATCGACGATATCCGAAATGGTGCACTGTGCCAGGGCGGTGATGGAGTTATATGCGGCGTTCCAGGCCAGTTTTCTCCACTTGGAGAACATGATATCGGCAGTTATCCTCACCGGTATGCCGCAGGGCTCGAAGCTTTCCTTTATCTTTTCCAAGGTCTCGTCCATACCCTCATTAAGGGCGCCTATGGTCAGCCTGCCGTTGCCCCAGTGCTCGATTACACCGGGCTCGATCACCTCGGCTGCAACATACGCAGCGGCGGAAATCGTCCTCTCTCTTCCGTATCTCTCCGCTATTAAAGACTCGTTCTCCACACCGTTCTGAACTGTCATTATATTTGTGTCTTCCCCCACGCACGCTTCTGCAATGTCCAGGGCGTAGGGGGTGTGATGTGATTTGACCGCAATGATCATCAGATCGGCCACCCCGTCCGGCTTGTCGGTAAACACCGCTTGCTCCACGCTCCATTCGTCCCCGAGATACGGGGAAACCACCCTCAGCCCGTTCTCCCGCATTGCCCTTAGGTGCTCTCCCCTTGCAACGAACACCATATCATGTTGTTTTGCCAGGAGTGAACCGTAATACCCGCCAACGGCACCGGCACCGACAATCACTATGCGCATATAATTGAGAAATAAATAATTATTATTTTACGTTTACCCCGCAAACTACATATAATCCCTCATGTTAACAATTTACATGACAGAGATGGTCGATATTATAAGGAAACAACGTGAGTTCTATTCCAGGGGAAAGACAAAAGACGTTAATTTTAGAACCAGGCAGCTAAAAAAGCTCCGGAAGGCAATAAAAGGGCACGAATCAGATATCATTGACGCGGCAAGTAAGGACCTGGGTAAGCCGGAGTTCGAGGCCTGGTTTTCCGAGGTGGGCACGATCCGCCACGAGCTCAACTACGTAATCAAAAAAATAAGGTCATGGGCAAGACCGCAGAGGGTCCACACCCCCCTGATCCTTTTCGGATCAAGCTCATATAAATACCCGGAACCCCTCGGCAGGGTTCTCATCATAGGTACCTGGAACTACCCCTTTCATACCGTATTTTATCCTCTTATAGGCGCGATCGCCGCGGGCAACTGCGTTGTTCTAAAACCGTCCGAGGCCGCCCCAAGCTCATCCCAAATGATAGCCGGGATAATAAATGAGACCTTCGAGCCAGATTACATTGCATGCGTGGAAGGCGGTCCCGAAACGGCGCAGTCACTTCTTACCCTAAGGTTCGATCACATCTTCTTTACCGGCGGGGAGAAGGTAGGCAAAATCGTGATGGAGGCGGCGGCAAAGTACCTGACCCCCGTGACCCTGGAGCTGGGTGGCAAGAACCCGACCATCGTGGAGCCGGACGTTCCCGTCAAGACAGCGGCGAGGAGGATCGCGTGGGGCAAGTTCATCAACGCGGGCCAGACCTGTCTGGCACCGGATTACGTCATGGTGCACAAAACGGTAAAGAACGCGTTTATAGAAGAACTTGAAAAATGCATAACAGAATTCTACGGAGAGGATCCTGGTAAAAGTCCGGACTTCGGGCGTATAATCAACGGAAAGCATTTTCAAAGGATAACGAATCTCATAGGCGGCGGAAGAATAGTGGCAGGGGGGAAAGCGCTGCCCGAGGAGCTCTATATATCTCCCACTGTAATCGACGATGTAAAGCCAAGCCACAGGATAATGCAGGAGGAGATATTCGGACCCCTGCTCCCTGTGATGGAATACGAGGACCTTAACCGGGCGATTTCATATATTAATTCCAAGCCGAGACCGCTGTGTATGTACATATTCACCAAGCGGGCCGGTATCAGGGACAAGATACTAAGGAACACTTCAGCGGGTAACGTCTGCGTCAACGACGTAATCCTCCAGACCGCTGTGCCATCCCTTCCCTTCGGTGGTGTGGGAAAAAGCGGATTGGGGTCCTACCACGGCAAATACTCCTTCGATACCTTCACCAACTACAAGAGCATATTAAAGAGGCCTTACCTTATAAGGAACGATAAAATATTATACCCTCCTTACGAGGGGAAACTTAAAAAGTTGAGGAGATATCTCTGAAAAAATGACCGATGTTACGCTGGTAACTGGAGCCACTGGATTCATTGGATCGCACCTCACTAAACTCCTGCTGAGAAAGGGGGAGAAGACAAGGGTTTTGGTAAGAACCCCTGACAAGCTGAGGGCCTTTGGCCTTGACAAGAGAGGCCTGGAGGTGATACGGGGCGACCTTCTCAAGCCCGGGGATGTATCCAAGGCCCTTGATGGCGTTGATAGATTGTACCACATCGCCGGTTTCATCTCCACGCATCCAGAGGACAGGACCAGGTTAAGGAAGCTCAACTACGATATAACCTACAACCTGTTCGAGGAGTGTAGGGAAAGGGGAATGAGCCAGATAGTATATTTGGCCTCGATATTTGCCCTTGGCGGGGGAGGTAAAGAACCGGTGGACGAGAATATACCGTATAACCTCAACGACCTTGACGTAACCTATGTCAAGGTAAAGAGAAAGGCGGAGCTTTATGTCGAGGACCGGATTGAAGAGGGGCTGCCCGTGGTCCGGGTTTATCCCTGTTACTGTTACGGGCCCGGTGACATTAATAATTCAAGCTCAAGATTGATATTGTCCTATCTGAACCGCTCTCTCCCGGGTTACATCAGAGGGGGTCAGAACGTAATGGACGTTCGGGACGCGGCAAGGGGGCTTTACCTGGGCATGAAAAAGGGAAAGGAAGGAGAAAAATATCTTGTCGGGGGAAACAACATGAGCTATGAGCTAATATTCAACCTGCTCGAAGAGCTCACCGGATATCCAAAACCTCGGCTCCGGATGTCCAGAGGCATGGGAAAGTTACTGGGCTACCTGAACCAGGCCCTTTCCTCTACCCCCGCCATAGACAAGGAAGCGGCCGATCTTATGGGGCATTACTGGTACTACGACGATTCAAAGGCCAGGAAGGAACTGGGATACTCCTCCCGGCCGGTAGAGGAAACATTTCGGGATGCCATCTATTGGTTCTGTACTAGGGACATGGCCCCCTGGCCTGCCAAAATGAAAAAGAGCAATGGAAAGAAAAACCAGAGGAGAAAACTATGAGACTTGACGGGAAAAAGGCTGTGATCACCGGAGCTGCCTCCGGTATAGGCCTAGCCCTGCTCGAGGGTCTTTCCCACCATGAAACGGGGCTTGTGGCCGCCGACATAAATCAAGAGGGTCTCCAGACCGTGATATCGGAACTAGGCTCAGATGATATTTATCCCTTTGCATGCGATCTTTCCGATCGGGAGGACATTGACAAGCTTTTTGATCTCGCATTGGAAAAAATGGATGGTATCGATCTCTTCATTGCCAATGCGGGAATACCATACTATGAAAAGATATCCGGGCCGGACTGGGACCATATTTCCAAGATATTCGAGATAAACGTATTCTCCGCCATATATTCACTTGAGAAGATGATGCACCTCTCAGACCGTTTCCACTTCGTAGTCACCAATTCCGGAATGGCAAAGATGGCCATACCCGGTTATGCCCTTTATTCC
This sequence comes from uncultured archaeon, assembly GCA_964624865.1. GTDB lineage: Archaea > Thermoplasmatota > Penumbrarchaeia > CAZUZU01 > CAZUZU01 > CAZUZU01. The sequence continues at coordinate 10,543 of CAZUZU010000001.1, read as the reverse complement.
TCAACCAAGGCCGCCTTGGACAGATTCTTCCAAGGATTCGATCTGGAAAAGGAACGGGACATTACCGTATCTATCGTATATCCGGTGGCGACAAGCACCGATTTCTTTAGCCGGGCTGGAAAGCGGGCGGCCCCTGTTCCCTGGCCCTGCCAGACGCCGGAAAAAGTAGCCGCTGCAGTGATAAAGGGCATAGAAAGGGATAAAAAATACATATATCCCACGCAACTATTGAAGTTGACTTCCCTGCCGCTTGTCAAATGGTGGTATCAGAAGAGGGAAAAGAAACGTTTCATGGACTGGCTCCGTAAAAATGAATAAACGGATTATTTCAAGTATTTGGAATAATCTATATCCTGGTCCCATATATGGACCACGTCCAGGACCTTTACTTCAACCTCGGCATCAAGCAGCGAGGCCAAGGAAGGCTCGGTCCTGCCCTGGTCCCCGTGCATCAGTTCCTTGACGTAAAGGCCGGCCTCACCCTTTATCTCCAACTCAGCACCGTTTTCATCCAGCCTTGATAGTTTGGTATCGAAAACCTCCCTTTTCCTCACCAGGTCTCCGCGTCTGTGGCTCACCCGGTTGGGGGTACGCTGGGGAATGGGACCAATCAATTTGCCAAGGGCCTTTTCCAGTTTTCCAGCCCCCACCTTTTCAGTTATCTTGATCGATACCCTGTAGCTCTTCGGCACCCTTACCGATTTAACGAACTTGACCATGTCCTTGCCGCAGAGGGCAAGATCACTCACCTCCACTCTATTTTCGGAACACGAGTTTATCTCCTTTTCCACCTCGCTGACATCTATCGTCCTTATCCTGGGGCTCTTGACCTCCAACACGAAAGGCCTTCCGTTGCCCAGCATCCGGGCGTCGATATCCTCCCTCCCCAGCCCGTGAAAGGCATGTTCCTTTCCCTTGGTCCTTGGCATCACCGGGCCCGCCACCTCCTCCTCCACGCTGGTGGGATACATCTTGCCGGTGCCGCCGCAGTGGTCGCAACCGTAACCGTGGCATCTACGGCAGGGCCAGCGGGTCTGAGGAATACCTCTGTCCAACTTTCTGTATCTGCCGAACAAGTAAACCGATTTGACCTGTAGCTCGGCCTCTAAAAATGAGGTGTCTATTATTATCATTACCTCCGGGTGGTCGAACCCTGCCTCTCTGCCGTAACCCTCAAGAGCAAACTTTTCCTCCAAAGCCTTGCCCACCTCCCTGTTAAATTCGTTCTTCATTGTTTCCTGATCTTTTATATCGCAATCGTTCCACCGCCTTTCTTCCCCTGCCAGGAGGTCGGGTGATACCTTGGTGCCCACCAGAAAGGTTGAAAATTCGTAGCCTTTTACCGCTCGGCAGGCCGCCTCCACTAGTTCGTCGACATCATCCATTAGGCCCTGGCAGACCGAGCAGTCCCCCGGCTCCACTGCGAAGTACCCGTCCAGCTCCTGCAATAGTACCTCGCCGCGATGTCTGTTGGTTAAGCCGTGGCCCCTGCGGGCAAAGAACCTGCCCAGGCAGGAAAGGCACAACGGCCCGTTATCAAGCAGGCAGCGGGCCTTCTCAAGGTCCTCGGCTCCGGGCTCTATCTCTTTTACCATGGTCTAAGTGAATTGAGAGCTGGTATATAATACTTTGATTAGGATAGGTTGGTGTTACCTCACTTTATTGGAGAGATACTCATGATTCGTCCTCGACTCTCCACTTCAAGTATAGGTCGATCAATTGGAACCCCATCTGCACGGTCTCCGCACATGTGGACTCCCTTGCCCTGATCGCTACCCTTATTATTTCATCTGTTTTTGACGTTTCCTTGAATATCATTTCACACTATAGTAACATATTAACAAATTAGTAAATAAGTTAATTGATTGACAAGTTTTAATTTCTCTCCTTTCTCTGATAGCCCAGAATGAAAAACCGCAAGCATTTATTACCAGTACTCAATACCCGGGTTGTTGGGAGAGTGATGACGTGATCGAGGCCGTGGTTACAATCGGACTGAAAAAGGGCGTTGCGGACCCAGAGGGCAAGAACACGGCAAAGGCACTGCGCCTGCTGGGATTTTCGGACGTTGACGACGTGCAGAGCGCGAGGATGTTCAGGATATCGCTTGGTGACGTTAGCGAGGACAAGGCCAGGGAGATGGTGGAGGACATGTGCAGGAAGCTGCTGGCCAATCCCGTTATTCACGATTACTCCGTCGAGATAACCTCGAAGTGATAGCCATGGTCGATATCCAGAGTATTTACCAAGAGCGCGAGGATGCGGATTTCGAGTTCTTTGATATTAAACTGGAAGGGGCCACCGACGAGGAGCTCGTGGTATTGAGCGCCCAAAGCGGTGCAGGCCTGTCCCTGGAAGAGATGAAGAGCGTGAGAGAGTATTACAAAGGCCTGGGACGAAAACCCACTGACCTGGAATTGCAGGCCCTTGGTCAGGCCTGGAGCGAGCACGCCTGTTACAAGACATCCATTGATCATCTCAAGGAAAATATCGTATGTATAGAGCAGCCTGACGTGATATTGAGGGGCGACGCAGGTGTAATGAGGATAGACGACGAATACGTTTATTCACTCCGCATCGAAAGCCACAATCACCCTTCTGCAATAGAACCATACGGCGGTGCAGCCACCGGGATAGGCGGGATAGTGAGGGACGTGCTGGCCATGGGATGCCAACCCGTTGCCCTGATAGACCCGCTTTTCTTCGGACCCTTGGATAAAAGGCACGAAGACCTGCCCAAAGGGACCAAGCACCCGAAATACCTGCTGGAGGGAGTGGTCTCCGGTATCAGGGACTACGGCAACCGTCTTGGTATACCAACTGTCTCCGGAGGTGTGTTCTTCCACCCGGGCTATATAGGCAACTGCCTGGTGAACGTTGGCTGCGTGGGGGTGGCAAAACGCTCCAATGTCATGGAGAACCGGGTTGGCGGAGTCGGCGACCTCTATCTACTTGCGGGGGGGAAGACGGGTAGGGACGGAATCCACGGCGTTACCTTCGCCTCCGCTGAGCTCAGCGAGGAGAGCGAGGAGGAGAGCATGGGAGCGGTCCAGCTCGGGGATCCGATAATGGAAGAGCCAGTGATCCACGCCACCCTGGAATGCATAGAAAAGGGGCTGGCAACCGGATTGAAGGACCTGGGCGGAGGTGGTCTATCCTGTGTCATCGGGGAGATGGCGCTTGACGCGGGCCACGGTGCCGAGGTCTGGCTTGACAAGGTGCCTTTAAAGGAGGAAGGTATGAAACCCTGGGAGATCTGGATAAGCGAGAGCCAGGAGCGAATGATGCTTACTGTGACCGAGGGCGACCTGGAAAAGGTGCAAGAGATATTCGATCTTTACGACGTGGAATCGACAGTGGTCGCAAAGGTCATACCCGAAAAGAAACTGAGGATCTGGTTCCACGACGTTCAAGTCGCTAATACAGACCTGGAATTCATCTACGACGCACCGGTGTATCAAAGGAAATTCAACATCCCAAGACCCCAAGAACATAGATCGACACGCCCCGATATCGGACTTGAGGAAATACCAAAGATGTTAACGAGATTGATGTCCGATCCCAACCTCTGCTCCAGGTCGTGGGTGATCCGGCAGTATGACCACGAGGTGAGGGGTGCCACAGCTGTTAAGCCGTTCATGGGTCTACCAGGGCATATGTCGCCTATGGACGCTGCGGTGATGAAGCCCATTGAGGACAGGGACGTAGGGTTGGCCATTGCTGTAGGCATGGCGCCCTACGCAGCAACAGTTGACCCCTACCGGGCCGGAAAACTGGTCATAGACGAGACCTGCCGGAACCTGGCCTCGGTCGGGGCAAGGCCCCACTCCCTTACCAACTGCCTTAACTTCGGCAATCCGGAGAAACAAGACAGAATGGGCGAGTTCGTTGCAACCGTGAGGGGAATGGGGGACGTTGCCAAGGTCCTTAATCTACCCGTCCCCTCGGGAAATGTATCATTCTACAACGAGGCCATGGGATACAAGGTACCTCCGACAGCTGTTGTGTTGGGAGTCGGTCTCATAGAGCCCGTATCCAATATAGTAACAGGAGAGCTCAAGAAATCCTCGTCCGAACTGTATCACCTCGGCCCCAGGCCAAATGAAATGGGCGGAAGCATGTACAACTATATTCTTGGATACGAGGAGGGCAGTGTCCCGGATGTTGAACCCAAGCTCTTGATGAGGGAGTTGGATTTCCTATCTAAAGCCTATAAAAATGATTTGATACTATCTGCTCATGATATATCCGACGGGGGCATAGCCACTGCGGCGGCTGAGATGTCATTCGGCTCCCAATTGGGAGTGGAGCTGGATATTTCCGGCATATCCCAGGAAAACGGCAGGATAAAAGAGACCGGTCTTTTCGGCGAAGGGGCGTCAAGGTGGCTTTTGGAGTCGGAAAAGGGGAAAGAACTTAATGTTCTGGCCCGAGACAGGGATATTCCATTGACCAGGGTTGGCACAACTATACCGAAAGAAAAGATCATAATAAAGACGGAAGGGAAAGCGATCGACATTGATAAAAAAGAGCTGTACCAGGCATGGGAAGGGTCTTTATGGGAACGGATGTAGACAGATGGTTGGTAGCCTTCGACTTCGACGGGGTAATAGTTGACTGCTCCAGCTCGTGGGAGTTCATTCACCAATACTTCGAGGTAAGCAACGAGGAGTCCCACCAGGAATTCAAGAACGGAACCATAGACGACATGGAGTTCATTCGAAGGGATGTCGCCTTGTGGGAGGGCGTTCTGGGAAGGAAGGTCAGGGTTGACGACATCATGCCGGTCATCGAAAACATACCTGTAAGACCTGGAGCTATCGAAGTTCTCAAAGAACTGAAATCAAGGAACCATGTGGTGGGTATAATCTCAGGCGGCCTTCAACCCGCAGTGGACAAGGTTGCGGAACTTGCCGGAGGCCTGGACTTTTCCCACTCCAATTGGCTGGAGATAGACGGTAACGGAGAGATCAGCGGCCGCGGCATAATAGGGGTGTCGTTATGGGACAAGGCCACCGTGATTTTAAAAGAGCAAAAGAGGTTCGACATTGAGAAATCAAGAACGGCGAGCATCGGGGACAGCTATGTGGACATCGGCCTTTTTGAGAACAGCGGCTTGAAGATAGCTTTCAACCCATCATCCAAGGTATTGAGGGAAATGGCCGATCATGTCATAGAAGACAACGACATCAAAAAGATACTGGAATACATACCGTGAAAGGGTGATAATTTGAAGGGTGATACGAGGGGTTTGAACAAACTTAAATCACTTCGATTCGTTCATCTGGTAATAATATTCACCCTTGCGGGCACCCTCCTACTGTACGGAATATACGTGGCAACCACCCCGCCCCGGATCAAGAAATTCGAGAACCTTGAGGACTACAACGGCCTTACCATCTCGGTCAAAGGCATAGTCCTTTCCAAGCACTATGACTCTAAGAACAACGAGATGGATATGACCTTGTACGGTACCGAGGGCGGGACCATGGACATTAACATAGAATACGTGAACAGTAAGGAAAAGATCGAGGAGATCGATATTAACACCATTGTTTCAATCCAGGGCGAACTTTCGATATACGGCTCCTCATATCGCCTCAATTGTGCAAATGACAATTCCCTCACTGTCCATGAGGATCACGAGCCCCGTATACTCAGCATAGCAAATGCCACATCCCCGGTCAATCTAGGTAGATATGTCTGCATGGAGGGTGAGATCATCAGGGCGAGCCTCGGTCTCAACGGCAAGTATTCAAGCATTGAACTAAAGGACCCCACTGGCTCCGTCTACGTATATTTTCACGAGCAGGCAGAGCCGATACCCATAGGCAGCACGATCAAGTTGTACGGCGTCACTGACGAATATTCCGGAATGAGCGAACTCGTGGTTTTCTCTTCAAAGGCTGTGGAAGTGACCTCCCCATATGACCCGGACACATTGATCCCTCTGGCTTCCATTGCCATCTATCCCTTGGACTATGTGGACAAGGGGGTGACGTGCGAAGGATACCTGACAATGGCCCCCACCACCGGTTCGAATTACACCTCCTTCCACCTTGCACCGGAGCCGGGGGAGGATTTTTCCCTTGCAAAGCCGAGGATAAGATGCGTTTACGGGGGTAAGCTGGACCTGGAGAAGGGCGACCGCGTTAAGATCAGCAATTTCACCCTGCGATACGAGGACGATAACGCCGCATATTATTTCGAACCCTTGGAAAACGGAAAGGTAGAAGTATTGTCAAGGCACGGTCCGTGGCACCCGCCCATGACCACTCTTTGTGAAAAGATATGGCTGTTCGAGAACAGCCTGATAAACATCACCTCCCAGATCAAGGAGAAATCGAACACGACTTCATACATCATTGGGGAGGAAAACATCTCCATCGTAGTAAATCTTGAACGTCCTATGGAGATATCTATTGGAGCCGCGGTGAGGGCATCCGGCAGGATAACATACCTTCCTTCTGAGGCCAGGTATGCTCTGTCCTGTCAATACATAGAAATAGAGGAATAAACCATGGTATCCCCATTGTTCATCGGGCTGTTCCTGTTGTTCGTCACACTTGGCTGTCTCATGGGCATTGGTACCGGTATCACCCCGGGCCTCCACGTCAACAACGTGGCACTGATATTGCTGGGTTTTGTTCCTTTGTTTATCACGTCCCTTTCATCTCTGGGTCAAATGGGACTCACAGATTCTCAGATAATCATGCTGGTGGCGTCTAGCATTGTTTCATTGAGCATAGTCCACACCTTCCTTGATTTCATTCCCTCCGCGTTCCTGGGAGCACCGGACGCTGACACCGCCCTGAATGTTCTACCCGCGCATTCCATGCTGCTCAAGGGTCGGGGATACGAAGCGGTTTACCTTTCCGCGATAGGCAGCGCCACTGCCGTAATGGTCGCTTCGGTGATGATGTTACCTTACCGCTACATATTCGGGCCCCCGGGAAATCTGTATTTACACCTAAAAACAGCACTCTTATACGTGCTAACGGCCATGGTATTCGTCCTTACCGTAACCGAGACATGCAAGATACCCTACAGGAAGGTGGAGGGAAGGTGGGCAGAGGGTCGGTTCTCACGTGCGTTTGGTATCGGGGCCGCCCTGGCCCTTTTCTTACTTTCCGGAATATTTGGCATAATAGTTCTGTCGATGGCGCCTATGCCCCTGGTGCCAATCGCAGGTGCAACCCTGCTCTTTCCCGCTCTGAGCGGGATGTTCGGGATATCCACCCTGTTGGAATCCCTTAGGCAGGAATCCTCTATCCCGCCCCAGGAAATAACTAAGCCAGACATTGACAGGAAGGAGGGATCGGTCTCAACCGTGAGCGGGTCCATTGCCGGTTCCATTGTCGGTTTTCTCCCAGGCATGACTGGGGCCCAGGCCACCGTTCTGGCCATGTTGGCCAGAAAGACCAAGAAGGAAGAGCATGTTATCCTGACCCTGAGCGCGGTGAACACGGCCAACTCCTTCTTCGTGGTAGTGGCTTTGTTCCTTATACTGAAAGCAAGGAGCGGGGCAGCGATAGTGGTTGAGAAGATGATAGATACCAAGCAGTGGGGCGATTATGTACCAAATGAGATGGCTCTATTGCTTATGGCGGCCTTGATGGCCGCGGGAGTGGGGTTCTTCCTCACTATCTATATAGGAAAACATGCGGCAAAGACATTCTCCAAGTTGGATTACAGAAAGGTGTCCCTTGGCATAATAGTGT
>CAZUZU010000001.1:0-2812 GCA_964624865.1 uncultured archaeon | reverse complement strand
TTATTCTGTTCACAGGACCCATTGGTTTACTGGTCCTAGCGGTCTCAACAACAATGGGGATGATACCTCCCAACATTGGCACAAGAAGGACCCATTTGATGGGATTGCTCATTCTGCCTGTGATGCTTTATCTGTGGGGATGAAAAGATAGGTGGATAAGATCGGCGTGTTACTTTAATGCCTTCTCCAGATAGGTCTTAGCCTCTTTCTCGGACAGAAAATCATACCCGTCCTTTTTGATCTTTATCATATCTATGACTTGGTCGTCCAGGTCCTCGTCTATGACCATATCAAGAGAGTTGATAGCCAGAGAAAACGCATCGGTTAAAGTTAGGGTGTTCTTGTGTTCATCCACCAATTTATCTGTGACTTCCTCGGACTTCACGCCGATGGCGGAGGCAGCAACCTCTTCGAAGCTACCGGTGACATCAATATTTATCAAAGTTATAGGATCACCAAGCTTCCTTTTTGGTCCTGCCAGCATGTTTATCACACCAAAAGGCCTGACGCTGCCGTATTCCGTGTACATCCAGAGAACATCGGATAGCCTGTTGGCAATGAAATAGGAGCCCGGAGATTCGCCGTGTGTGATCTGCTCTGAGGTTATGGTCTCCCTTAGGAACTCAACTAGTATCCTGGCATCTGCGATCAAACCCGAAGTGGCGAGTATGTTGTTCTTGTCCAGCCGATGTATCTTATCAATCAGATCGCTTCTTACCGTTCCAGATTTCCTGCCCTTGTGAGCAAGGATCACCACTCCGTCTCGATATTTCATACCAATTGTGGTGCTTCCTCTGTTAGCGGCGTGTCTTGCATATTCCACCTGGTAAATCCTGCCCTCCGGGGAATATATGGACACCGCCTGATCGTAACCTTCGGGTTTCTTGCTCATGACTTAACCTTTATTATCGAATGGAATATAAAGTTTCCGAAATCCACAGAAATGACTGGCCGGGAAAGATTAATTAACTTATTTCCATTGCATCAAATAATGCTGTATATTGCGACGTCCTTCCTAGTTTCGGCAATGGTAATTATCGGAATTACCATCTTGGCAGAGATATTAGGAACAAAACTCGGGGGAATAATAGGCACACTCCCCCACATCATCGTGGTAGCCTACGTGTTCATTGCATTGAACAGGGGTGTGTTATTCGCTGCGGAGGCCGTGGAGTTCGTGCCCGCGGAGATGGGTATTAACATTCTCTTCCTGCTCATATTCGCTGTAACCGCTCGCAGATTCGGCTGGCGGTCTGTCGCCATTTCTCTTACTGTTTGGGTAATATTGTCCGCTGCACTTTTGAACGTAAAATTCGACGGAATTATCGTACCGTTCATAATATATCTGACCGCTTTCATTTTTTCAATGATATATCTCGAGGTCGTGAAGGGGGTAAGGTCCCATGCAAAGATGAAGATGAAATACTCCATCACCAAGATAGGTGGCAGAGGCCTATTGGCCGGAACGGTGATCGCGGTTGCAGTGTTCTTTTCCAATATAGATTCGGCATTGAGCGGTGTGTTTTCCGTTTTTTCCGCCCTCTTTCTCTCCACCATGCTGATCTCGCTGAAGGATCACGGCCCTGACTTTTTGGAAGGTCTCAGTAAATCAATGATATTCGGCACCCCGTCCGTGTTGAGCTTTGCTTTCGGGGTATTCTTCTTCTATCCACCATACGGTATCCTGTGGGGAACCCTGCTGTCCCTTGTCCCGCCACCCATCACCGTGTCCGTGCTACTCTATGCCAGAAAATGGCTGAAATAACGAGGCTGTTTGAACGAGAGGAAATTGACTATCCTGTTTACTCCTTTTCTTCCACTTCGCCCAGCTCTTCTTCCGCCTCCTCCTCAGGGGTTTTATCCTCTAATTCCTCCCCCTCTTCCTCCAGACCTTCTTCACTAGCTGTGATTTCGGCCTGGCCAAGATCATCTTGCCCTTCCTCAATCCCTTCTCCGGCAAGCTTTCCCTCCCCCGTCTCGATTCCCTCTTCACCAATCCCCTCGTCTTCTAGTTCTGGAGTCTCAGTCTCGTCACCAATGTCCCCCTCACCAATCTCTTCTTCTCCCAGTTCGGGCTCGGAGAGCTCCCCGCTTTCTTCTTCCGAGATTTCGGGGGTCAATTCCTCACCCTTCATCTCTTCCGGGCCGGGTTCTTCCAGTTCACCAAGCTCATCTCCTTCCGGTTCTTCAAGCTCGGTAAGCTCATCAAATTCCTCTTCCGGACCGAGGTCTTCGCCTTCCGGCTCTTCTAGACCAGGCCCTTCAAGGCTTCCTTCCCCACCCTCCGTCTCTTCCTCCAGACCAGGCTCTTCGGGCTCCTCCTCATCAGGGAGTTCCTCCTTCATATCCCCCTCTTCCACACCCTCGGGCTTGGAGCGGCTTCTCATCATTATAAGGGCGGCAATCACTGCGATTATGATTACGGCCAGCAGCACATAGAGCATTGTATTGTCCTCTGCCTTCTCATCGGGTTTCTCTCCCTTTTGCTTCTCATGCGGGTAGCTGTTCTCGTCCAGGGGATCCGTGCCTTCTTCATATTCCTCGAGGTTGGTGTAGCCGTCGCCGTCGCTGTCCGTTTCGGAATCGTCCGTCAGGGGATCGGTGCCCATGTCAAGCTCCCACTTGTCGTCCATGCCGTCGCCGTCTGTATCACCGCCGTCGGGACGTGTGCCGTTCTCGTACTCCTGGATATTGCTCAGTCCGTCCAGGTCCGGGTCTTCAGTGGCATCGGAAGAGAGAGGATCTAGACCGTTGTCAACTTCCCAGCCGTCGGGCATGCCGTCATTGTCGGTGTCGGCATCGTTCATGTCGC